>CALUYV010000038.1 GCA_944325095.1 Candidatus Gastranaerophilales bacterium
ATAATCGCCGCATTCAAGTTTCTTGCCTGTTCAATTCTGTGCATTGGCAGAACAACACTTTTATGCTGAGCGGCATCTTTAGCACTGCCTGACGGATTGCTGCTTGCAACTTTAACAGTTGATTTGTTCTGACCGTTTGATTTTGCTGCAATTGAATTTTTTACCGATGCAATTACAGGATCCGGATGCGCCTTCATCAATCTGTATTCAGACATAATTTTGGCAACATATCTTCTTGTTTCTTTAAACGGAGGCACCGCTTTGTATTTTTTCACATTACCCGGGCCGGCATTATATGCTGCAAGTGCCAACTCGACAGAGCCGAACATCTTATGCATTGATTTGTAATACATAACGCCGCCTTTGATATTATCCTCAAGCGAATAAGGATTTAAGCCCATTCTTCGAGCCGTTGAAGGCATCAATTGGAACACTCCTACTGCTCCTCTCGGACTTCTGGTTTCATGTCTGAAACCTGATTCTGCTTTTGCAATACTCAATGTTATTGCCGGATCTACGCCCATTTCGATAGAACGTTTTACTATCGCTGCTTTTACCGTACTAACAGTTGCTGCCTGTACCGGCGCACACAACATAAGCACTAGTGCAATAGTGAATAGTAATAATTTTTTCAAAATGTAATCCTCTAGTTGTAAATTGAAAATCCTCCAAGAACTACTTTGTTTCTTATTTTTTCTAAGATTTCGTTCTTTTTGAATATGTTTTATATCACAATTGTATTCCGTAAATTTAAAATTTCAACCCCCATAAATAAATCTGCACTTTTTCATCACCTCAAAATCGTTGCAGCACAAGGATTTTAACAAAGTTAAAATAGTGTAAAAAATACATTCATTTTGGATAATTACGGGATAAATTTTTTATTTTTTTGAATAAAAATTTTTCTTAAACTCATATTTTTTAGAAGAAGGATTATAAGTAAAAATTTTGTATAAATTTCCATCACTCGATATTTTTATGGATTTTAACAGGTCAGTACGCAGGATTTCGGTATTACGCAATAAATCCAGAGTTCCTTTATTCGGGTGCCCGAAAGAATTGACACCGGTTGAAATAAGGGAAACTTCAGGAGAAATTGTTTTGAGCATATTATCATCCACAACACCAAGTCCGCCATGATGACCTACTTTCAAAACCTCAACATTTGACGGCATAAAATCCTTAATCCGGTTAAACGACTCAACACCAGCATCACCCATAAAAAGCATATCAAAATCTTTGTAACTCAACAAAGTCATTATTGAACCGGCGTTACTTTCATTCTTTCCCGAAATATGAGTTCTGTATGTTTTTATAGAAAGCGAAGGCTCCTTATATATTTCTTTGTTATTTTCAGCCAGAGTATAAGGCTGTTTTGTCTTATCTATATAATTGAAAATACCCCTTGAGGTTTGCGTTTCTTTATTAACGGAATTCAGGTAAATGTTTTTCGTTTTTGTTCCGGCGAGAATATCCACTGCTCCGCCCGAGTGGTCATTATCAAAATGCGTAACAATAACACCTTCAATATTTTTAATCCCTCTGTCTTTCAAATATTTAAGCATGATAATTTTTGCCTGAGAATTTTTGCTGCCGTAAGACTTTTTACCGGTATCAATTATAAAATATTTATTCTGCGGAGTTTTGATAAGAAAAGAATCAGCATTCTGTACATCAAATGCAATAATCTCCAGATTCTTTGACGGGATATGAATGACGGAAATAAACGGAATAATAAGCATTATTCCAAAAGTTATTACCGCATGCCTGTATTTATTATATTTAATTAAAAATGTTCCCGAAAGCAGCAGTAAATAATATAAAACAAGATGCCAGACTGCAGGATGAGTTGTTTCAAGCAGACTGTATTTCAACCCTCCGAAAAAATTAGATACCTCTACAAGAATAACAAGCAGATAATTCAATAAATAGTCAATCACCGCACAAACCGGCAGAAAAACCTTCGGAACCAGCAGCAGTACAGAAGTTATAAAACCGCAGAAACTTATTACACTTAACAATGGAGATGCCACGATATTTGCAAATACGGAATAAAGCGTAAAAGTATTAAAATAAAACATCTGAATAGGTGCAACCCAAAATTGTGCAACCACAGGAATTAATACAGGAACTTTAATCCAATCCGGAATTTTCGATAGTTTTTGAGTAAAAATCGCTGCAGTTGTTAATAACCCGAGAGTTACGAAAAATGATAACTGAAAACTCACATCACATATATAAGCAGGATTATAAATTAACATGAGCATGGCAACAAAAGACAGTAATGCAACATTATGAGCATCTCTATCTATGAGTTTGCCGCACAAAACAAATAACAGCATTAAGGATGCTCTGACAACAGATGCCCCGAGTCCGGTCATAAATGTATATAAAATAACAATCAGCATACCGGCAATTACACGAGGTCTATATGGAACCCTGCAAAATTTTAAAATTATAAAAGAAAACGAAAAGATAAACGCAACATTCATGCCTGATGCAGCAAGGATATGAAGCAGACCTGAATTTATAAAAGAAGTTTTGATTTCATCCGGAGGCGACACTGCATCATCTCCGAATACAATCCCGCCTAAGATTTCCAAACCGGGACTTTTTAAATATTTTGAATGAATTTTTAAAATTTTAATTCTTGTATTATTTAACTCCTGAAAAAATCGCCACTTCAAAGGTAATTTTTCATTTACAAGCCTAGTGTCTTCATAATCCGCATACAAAACAGTAAAAACATTAAAATTTCTCAAATAGCGTCCGTAATCAAACTGTGAAGGATTAGCCGCAGAAAACGGCAGCCTGAGTTTGCCGTTGATTGTTAATTTATTTCCGATATTAAATCTGCTATCCTCCGGTTTAATACCGCTGACCGTAACCAGAGTTTTGGATTTTTCGATATCTTTATCATTTAAAGTAGAAGTTTCAAAGAAAAATTTTACCTTGCCGTCACCGGAAGAATCAGGAATACTCACTATCCTGCCGGTAAAAACAGCCTCAACAGGAGCCATCGGAACAAGACAATCACTGTTATTAATTTTACAAAATGTTAAGAAAAATCCGGCATAAAAAGTGAGTGCAAAAATTAAAATTTTACGAATTGAAAACAAACGCAAATACAGAAACAGAATTAATAATAATGTAAAAATTATACAATATAAACCTGAAAGCCCCTGAATACAAGACAAAATTCCGCCCATAAAAATTACGGCAACAAAAAGCAGTATAAAATTTTTGTTCTGAATTAAATCCCTAATCAGGTTAATGTTTATCATAATCCAACAAATAAATGATACCATATTAAAAAATTTGTGTAAAACTTAAAAATATGCTATTATCATAATGAAGGAAGAGGAGATTATGAGTAACGATTTCTATATTGAGGATTTTTTAAGGCAAGCCGTATCTGTCGGAGCATCAGATGCGCATATTTGTGAAGGAGAACGACCTGCAATAAGAGTTTCCGGTCAGATTATGAGAATCAATCTGCCGCCGTTGACTCCTGAAGATATGGAATTTGTTATCAAAACAGTTTCTCCTGTCCATTTGAAAGACAGAATTACAAGATTTTTCGATATTGACTTTTCATACGAAATTCCGGGATGTTCAAGATTCCGTGTGAACATGAGCCGTCAATTAGGTAAGACCGCCATGGTTATCCGTGCAATTCCATATTACATTAAATCATTTACGGATTTGGGATTGCCGCCGTCACTGGAAGAATTTGCATCTTTTAATAACGGGCTTATTCTGGTAACAGGGCCTACAGGTTCCGGTAAATCAACAACAATTGCATCACTCATTGACTATATCAATGCTACAACTGCAAAACACATTGTTACTATTGAGGATCCGGTCGAATTTATATTTTCAAACAAAAAGTCAATCGTTTCACAGCGTCAACTGTTAATTGATACTCCGTCATTTGCAGACGGTATTAAATACGCATTACGACAAGACCCTGATGTTATATTCATCGGTGAAATTCGTGACAGAGAAACTGTCGAAGCTGCCCTGAAAGCTGCAGAAACAGGTCACCTTGTTGTATCAACAATCCACACAAATGACTCTGTTCAAACAGTCGGCCGTATTATTAACTTATTTAAACCTGAAGAACGTCACTTCGTAAGAAGCCAGATTGCAGCAACCCTGCGCGGTACAATTGCTCAAAAACTTCTTCCGACAGCAGACGGAAGCGCACGTGTACCTGCCGCTGAAATTCTTGTTGTTACTCCAACCGTTAAAGACTTTATTAATAAAGATGAACTCGATCAGGTTTATGAACTCGTTAAAAAAGGTTCTTTCAACAACATGACAACAATGAATATGTCAATCTTCAAATTATTCTCAGAAGGTATTATTTCTCAAGAAACAGCACTTGCTAATTCAGATAACAGAAACGAATTAGAACAAATGATGAGAGGTATTTACTACGGTACCGGTGCTAACAAGTCATCATCTTCTTCATAACAGACAAAAACAATGCAAAATAGTTTTGTTACAGATGCAATTAATTTGAAGTCTTACAATCTCAGTGAATCTGATAAAATAGTTGTTATGTATTCAAAAGAGAAAGGACTTATCAGAGGGGTCGCCAAAGGGGTAAAAAAAACTAAAAGTAAATTAGGCGCCCGTATGGATTTGCTTGTAGCAAATACTTTGATGCTTCATAAAGGCAGAAATCTCAATACTATCTGTCAGGCAGAGGTTGTTAACTCGTTTTATAAAACAAGACAGGATATGGATAAAATCTTTTATTCCATGTATGTAACAGAAGTTGTTACAAATTTCGGTATAGAAGAAGATCCGTGTTCAGAACTTGTTTATAACCTTTTGTATAATACTTTAGACACAATTTCTGCCGCAAATTCAAAAATTGAAATACTTATTGCTGTTATAAAATTCCAGTTAAAAATGATGAAAGAAGCAGGATTTTCAATAGAATTTGACAGATGTTTGTGCTGCCATAATGATATCGGAAACGAAACAATGTATTTTGTACCATCTCTGGGAGGAGTTGTATGTGCACATTGCGCAGGACATATTCACCATAACAAAAAACAATTGCCGTACAAACTGAGAGATTTCTTCAAACAGATGGCAGTGAATAGTTTTAATGAATGCGGCGAATACGAGCAGAAAGCAAATGAAAAAGTTTGTACGGTTTCATTTGAAGTGTTAAAAGAATATATTATGCTTAAATCACCGAAGAAATTTAATTCAACCGGAATTTTACAGGAAATGCCGGCAGGTTAACATCATATAAGCCGACAAGGTTATTTATTTTACAGGTATTGATTATAAAATCAGAAAAAGGGGTATAAATCTATGAAAAAAATAATTATGATTGCAGCACTGGCACTATTCCCTAATTTTGTATGGGCAGCAGATGCACAGATGTATAAACTTGATAACGGGCAGACAGTCGTCATTCAGGAGGTGCGGAACAATCCGATTGTAATCATTGATACATGGATAAAAACAGGTTCGATAGATGAAACTGATGAAAATAACGGGGTTGCGCATTTTCTTGAGCATTTATTTTTCAAAGGGACAAAAAACCATGAACCGGGAGATTTTGACAGAATTCTTGAAACAAAAGGTGCTGTAACAAATGCCGGAACAAGCAAAGATTTTACACATTACTACATTACAATACCGTCAAAAGATTTTGATATGGCAATGGATTTACATGCCGATATGATGCAAAATCCGTTAATTCCAAGAAACGAAATGGAAAAAGAACGAAAAGTAGTGCTTGAGGAAATCAATAAAGATTTAACTTCTCCAAGCAGAATTTTATACGAAAATCTTGTATCAATGTTATACAAAAATCATCCGTATAAACGCCGTGTTATTGGTAAAAGTGAAGTAATTGAAACAATAACAAGAGATCAAATTTTTAATTTCTATAACACTCATTATTCTCCGGCGAATATGGTTACCGTCGTAATAGGAGATGTTGACAGCGCACATGCACTTGAATTGATTAAACGCAATTTCAAATCGGAATACACAAAACCTGAAAAAAAAGTGTATGAAAAAGAACCGCCTTTAAAAGTTCAGGATAAAAAAGTTGAATATCTCCCGACAGAATCCGGATATATGATAATCGGTTTCAGGGGTGTTACCATCAATGATAAAGACTCGTATGCTCTTGATGTACTTGCAACAATACTCGGAGAAGGCCGCTCCTCTGTCTTAAATCAGGAACTGAAAGAGAAAAAACGGCTGGCATTCTCAATTGATGCAGGCAATTCAACAATGCGGGATGACGGAATGTTCTATATTTCCGCAAATTTTGAACCGGAAAAATGCAAAGCCGTACAAAACGCAATTTTTGCACAAATACAAAAAATACAGGAAAAAGGTGTAACAGAAGAACAATTAAACCTTGCAAAAAACATTATTGAACGCAATACATACTATTCAAGAGAATCCATAACAAATATGGCAACAGAAATTGGATACACAGTTGCATTAACTGATGATATGAAATTCTATGATAAATATCTTGCCAACATACAGGCAGTAAGCGCATCTGATGTAAAAAAGGCCGCAGAAAAATACCTCGGAGTTAATAAAAGTGCAATTTCAATCATCATGCCGGAATCAATGAAAAACATTCCTGTTGCAAACAAAAAACAACTCAGCGGAACCGCACAATTAGTCAGCCAGAACACAAATACTAAAAAATACAGCCTGTCAAACGGCGCAACATTATTATATACTCCGAATACTTCAAATGATATTATTGCAATAAGCATCACGGCAAAAGGCGGGCAACTGCTGGACAAAATTCCGGGAACTGGCAGTTTAACCGCAATGACAATGCTGAAAGGTACTAAAAATTATACTTCTCTTGAATTATCGCAAATTCTTGAAGATAACGGAATCAAAATTGCACCTGCAATAAGTGCAGACGCTTTTTCGCTGACTGTTTTAACAACTAAAGATGAATATAATAAAACACTGGAACTTCTTAATGAGATTATTAATAATGCCTCATTTGAAGAAATTGAAATCAGCAAAGTTAAATCCGATAAATTAAATGCAATAAAAAGCGAAAAAGACGTGCCTTTACAACAGGCAATAGAAGAATACCGGGATTTGATATACAAAGACACACCGTACTCAATTTCATCAAAAGTTCTGGAAAAAAATATTCAAAATATTACCCGAAAAGATATTATCGAATACTATCAAAAAATCTTTAATCCAAAAAATATTATAATTTCCATAAACGGTAATATTGACCTGGACAAAACCGTACAGGAATTAACAAATATTTTTACACCGCAAAAAGATACCGCCGTATTTGATTACAATGCACATAACTCAAAAATACCTGCAATAGTTTCTCCTAGAATAAATACAATACACATGCCGACAACAGAAACCGCATGGATTCTGCTCGGATGGCAGGTTAACGGGGTATTAAACGAAAAAGACTTTGCAACACTTCAGGTTATTGATTCAATACTCGGTACAGGTATGAGTTCAAGATTATTTAAAGACCTTAGAGAACAAGAAGGACTTGCTTACCAGCTGGGTTCAGGATATTCGCCAAATGTTTTGAGAGGCAGTTTTATGCTGTATATCGGAACAAATCCTGCAACTCTTGACAAAGCAAAAGACGGACTTTTTGAAGAAATAAACAGATTAAAAACCGAATATGTAAGCGATAGAGAACTCAAAGATGCAAAAGAAAAACTACTCGGCAACTATATAATCGGTCTTGAAACAAATCTTGATAAAGCATCTGTTACAGGCTGGTACGAAACAACAACAAGAGGATATGAATTTAGTGACAGATATGAAGAGTTGATAAACAGTGTTACTGACGCTGACATAATAGAAACAGCAAACAAATATTTTACGGATAATTATATTCTCTCAATAGTTACTAAATAATAATAAAAGATAAACAAAGGCAGGTATATTACCTGCCTTTGTTACTTAACAATTCATCTTCAAGATACTAGATATAGTCATAAAATTTATCCGGCAAATCAGATTCTTTGAAAGATTTTGTTGCTCTTTGATACATGTGCACAAGACTGTCATATCCTGCTAAGATATTTGATACATAAGTATTACAGAACTCACTGTTTTGAAAAACTTTCCCGCCTTCTTTTTTAAATACCCACATACTTAATGTATTGTAACCGCTGCCCATTTTATGCGATATAACAACTTTATCATCATTGCCGTTATTAACAAGTTTTTCGAGTTGTTTAAGCACGGTAGTACGATTTTTATTATTCAACTCTGCCGCATAGTGTGCAGGAAAACGAACTACCGATGTAAAATTTGTTTGATTTGACTGTACTTTTGATAGCATGTTCATCTCCTTTATATAACAATTATTTTAATACTGCTAAAAAAATTTTTTGCTATTACTTAAAAACAGCAGGAGAATTTTTTTACATATTTTAATATCTTTTCCAACTTTTATTCAGGCTGCAATACAATTTGAGCCCGTTGCAGGATACACCATTTTCTCAAACAGCAAAGGCTAAGATTGGAAAACATTTTCGTAATTCAACTCATGCGGTCAATAAAAAGATTAACTTTAATCATTCGCACATGTCAAAAAGTTCACAAGACCCTGCATTGCCAGTTTGTAACTGTCAATTTTAAACCCTGAAATCTGTCCGACACAAACATCTGCAAACATTGAATTATGACGAAAGGATTCTCTTTTATATATATTTGAGATATGAACTTCAACTGTCGGAATTTTGACTGCCGTCAGTGCATCTCTTATAGCAACACTTGTATGAGTATATGCTCCGGCATTTAATATGATTCCGTCAAAATTCCCGAGTGCATACTGGATTTTTTCCACAATTTCGCCTTCAAAATTACTCTGGAAAATCTCAATATTTACACCGAGTTCAAAAGAATATTCATGCAGTTCTTTTTCCAAATCTTTATATGATTTTGAACCGTACTGCTCCGGCTCTCTTACCCCGAGCATATTTATGTTAGGTCCGTTTATTATTAAAATATTTAAATCTTTTTCCATTGCTTTATTATAACCTTAAAACACAAGTTTGTAAACTTTTGTAAATATATAAGACAAAAATGTAACCAATTTGACATGATTATAATATCATGCAGGTATAAACTATCCCAAAATCTCCTCCCAAGATTATTGTTCAAGTCGCAAAGAATTGTGACTTTTTTTTTGCCTATGAGTTGTCCCCCACGGACATCTGGGAAGAAACTTCCGCAACAATCCGTGCAATATCAACCCCGCCGATAGTAACTTCGAGGATTAAAGGTGCATATATAAGAACCGTTTCTCTATATGTCATTGTGTCAACATCAATAATGTTAAACTCTATAAAATCATCTCCGGCGTATATTAATTTTCCGTATTCACCGCCTGTGACCCATCTTATAAAAACATACTGATTCTCGTATTCTTTTAATTTTTCTACTAATTTCATATATAACCTAAATACCTCTACATATATTATTTAGTCTTTTTTTGCATAAAGTCAAGTTTTAAATTTTGATTAACATATAACATGCAATTAACTAAAGAATTTTTTGACAGAACCGTCTTTATGGTGAAGCGGCCAGCCGCAGACGGTTTCAACGACTTTTAAAACTACATCACGGGGTGCATCAACCTGATACACTTTAAACTCCTGCCCCGTGCTTTTTAATTTAAATATACACTTTTGAGTCTGATCTGCCGGAACATATAAAGAAGCTATTTCATTTTCAAGCAATCTCTCTATTTCTTCCGTTTTATCTTTTGCATCTTTGATAATATCATAATAATTACCGTTCAGGGCTATAATACGATTGGCAAAAATATGCCTTCCGTCATCCCTGTACAATGTTTGCGGTTCAAAGTTACACCTTGTAGTAAAACTCATTTTCCGCCACAGAATATTCATAACAGCAACAGATTTCATAGCATCAGCATCAACATATATATTTTGTGTTGTTATACCTCTTGATGAAAACGATTGTTTTAAATTATCCGAAATAAGTTCCAGACACTCAACCATACGCACAAAAATATCATTTGTATTAACTGTCGCATGTTGATAATCCAGAAATTGCTTATACATGTGGGAAGATATTAACTCAACCCTCTCTTGAATAACAATATCCTTCTTTACAGCCGTTTCCGAATTATCAAAACTTTCAAAATTATTCTGCAATTTCGTGTCCTTTTTATATATCATATTTTTAAAATAAACATGATTTTATGTAAAGATTATATTTTTTTTCTTTACAAAAATGAATACATACGGCAGGTTATTTATTTTGTTTCAGATTTAAAATAAAAGTTCAAAACTACAACGGCAGACTGTTTTTGTTACAATAATCCATTAAATTTTCTTTTCTGACAGCGATTTTATCTTTCAAAACAGTATTTTTAGTTGTTTTTACAATAATTTTCAATGCCTTTTCATACATAGAAGATGCACCGCGCAGATATTCCAATTGTTTCTGTGATTGCACCGAACCTAATTCAAAATAGTAATTTGCGTAAATATAATATATTTTGGAAATTAAATCATTCATATTATATTTTTTAGCAAGAAGAAGAGCCGACTCCAGATTAATTTTTGCGGTTTCGTAATCGGAAATTTCAATTTCTGCTTTTGCAATTACCATACGCAAAAGAACAATAAAGAAAAGATTATTTATCCTCGGATTTTGTGCAATTTCAAGAGCCTGCATGGCAATATCAATGGCTTTTTTCGGGGTTTCAGCAATAATAGTGGCTTCTGCTATCAAATACCAGCACAATAAAGCCCCGAGTGCGTATTTTTTGTTGGCAAAATATGTTACCTGTTCATTATATATTTCAATTGCGTGTTTTGCCTGCTTTGAATCGCAAAAAAGTTTCCCGAGCATTGCCTTAAATATATTTTTGCTGAACTCATCTCCCGTATTATTTGCAAACATGACATATTCGGTTAAATTTTCCTGCAAGCCGTCATAATCTTTCAACAGAAAACTATTCATTATTTCAATAATATCAAAACAGTTTGTCAATTGCGCCTTTGCTTCATCCAGACTGTCATCCCCGCTGTATGCAACTCCGAGCCTGTTAGCAACATCTGACAAAACTTCTTTTGATGTTAGAAAATTCCCTTTCATTGTATTTGCATAAGCAAGAGCCAATTTTAACCTGCAGGTAAGATTAACATCCGTAATTCTATGCTTATCCATCACATCAAAAGCATAAGTTAAAACTTCAAAAGCACGGTCATTTCCCTGCATTGCAAGAGCAACAGCCAAAGATGCATATACTCTGAGCCAGGTGTCGTACAAAAATCCGTGCGGAACAATTTTATTCAACCGCGGCTTTGAAATATAAGTTGAAAACACAGGCAAAATATCATTATCTATCAAATTAACAACTTCGCCGCAATTACCTATATGCAAAAGAGGATAAATTTTTGCAGCCTTAACCATTGCTATTTCCAGAATTTTGGTTTCCGGTATTTTTTTCAAAACATTATCTGCACACTCAATTGCCCCGTAATAATTTCCTGTTTTGCCGCAGCAAGAAGCAAGATATCCAAGAAGTTCAATCTCTTTTGCTTCATCATTATTTGTTTTAGCATTTGCAATTGCATCCGGCAAAAATTCAATTGCTTCTTCCGGATCATATTCAGCCAGAAGTTTGCCGAGCCGCTCGCTTATATTATACCGTATATTAACAGTTTCATTTTCATTAAACTCATTTAGCAGCGCAAGACATTGACGCTGGGATATTACATATAAATTTATATCCCCGACATAAGCAGCAAGGCGGGTAATTTTCGTCCAGATATCAAAAGCCATTCTGTTTTCTTTTAAATTATGAGCAATCATGGCCATTACGGGATTTGTATTCAGGCTAAATACACTTATCGCTCTGCCTATTTTAACATTCAATTCTTCAAATTCTTTTTCCTGTTTTATATTTTTAAAGATAGTTTCCCACAGAGATAAATTATTAAACTCATAATATATATCATTGTACCGCCTTATAAAATTAGATTTGGCAAGATAAGTGATAATGTTGTCAAAATCCTTCGGTTCATAGCCGAAAATACTCCTTAATAAGGTAATATTTAATTTATCACCAAGAACAGCACTTCCGCAAAGGACTTTAAATGCCTCGTAATTAACTTTTTTCAAAGTTTTCAGCCTTTCTGAAATCAAATCCTGAAAAGTTCTCGGCATAATAAATGCTTTGTCTGTAATCTGGCAATCAAAACAATAACTTATTGACTGCTCAACAAAAGCGGGATTTCCCTGACATCTTTCGAAAATAATTTCCTGTTCCCTTTTTGAAACATAAGTACCGGAATCGCCGGTAAATTTCATCCAGTGCTCCAGTTCGCTGATTGTAACAGGAGCAAGATGAATATCCGTATAAGCCTTTATATCCTTGTTTTCAATCCCGAAAAATCCGCTCACCGGCTTATGTTCATTGTACATGACAATAAAACGCAAGTTTTTCCAATTATTCGGACGCTTTATAAAATTTGTTAAAAATTCAACGGAAAAACCGTCAATAAAATCAAAATTATCAATAACAAAAACAAATCGTCCGGTATTGCAAAAAGCATCAAAAATACGATTTAAAATATCATAAGTTTTTCGTTTATTTATAATTATATCTTCATAATTTCCGTCATTAAAGTTGTATAAAAAATTTAAAAAGTTAGAAATTTCCGTAGCATTAAGAAATCTGAATTCATTTGTAAAAAACTGCATTGCATCTTTTTTCAACTCTTCGGTATTCAGATAATATCCCGGAAGTTTGAACAAATTTAACAGCATATCCTGAATAACCCCGCCCGGTGAAAACTGCGTAAGAGGTGTACATCTGCCGATACACCATTCAATATTTTCCCCGTTAAGCGTCTGGATAACCTGTCTTAATAAAGTAGTTTTGCCAAGACCTTTTTCACCCGTAATGGAAAAAATTTTCTTATCTTTAGAGCGAAGTCCGTCGGTTAATATTTTTTGAGCCTGCGTATGAGTACATAACTGCGGAATAAATTTAAGATGCAATAAATGTTCGTTTTTATTATTTTTAGTTTTCTGCGCTTTTTCTTTTTGAATTTTCGGACGATTTGTCAACGGGGAACCGCATTTTCTGCATTTTGTCGCAATCGGAAAGTTAACGCTGTTGCAATGCGGACAAATTTTCAATAATTCTGCTCCGCATTTCTGGCAGACAAGAGCATTCACAGGGTTTACGGTTTTGCAATGAGAACATAGCAAACCTGTGCGAGTCTTGCAATAAGGACATTTTAATGCCTCATTCGGAATATTTCTTTTGCATACAGGACATTTCATAAATCACTATCTATTGAATAACATTTCTGACTTTTTCCATTAACTTGTAAAGTCTTTTGGATACTTCAGACTGTGATATCCCCAGTTCATCAGAAATTTCTTTTTGTGTCATGCCTTTATCATATCGCAAAGTATAAATATGTAAATAGTCTTTATCCGGATTTTCTTTATCTATTCTTATTACGGAATCTGCAACAAACTCAAGAACTTCCTTTTGCATAACAAGATCTTCAGGGCTTTCCGGTATTTTAACACTGGAATAACTTATAGTTACACCGGAATAATCAATATCCGGAGTTTCTATCGCAACTTCTTTAGTCGCCGCAAAACCGCTGCCGGAACGACGCAGTCTGCCGGTATCTTTCAATACATTTATTATGGAAGTTGTTACAACACGGCGCATATACGCTTCCAACGTTGCTTCCGAGTCAATCGCATTAATTATCGACATTGAACGTTTGCAGGTTTCATTGAAGAAATCCTCATACAAATCCTCATTATTTGAATATTTACGATCACCCTTTATTATTCTGTCGATTAAATCAATCTTCTCTTGAGCTAATTCCACAATCCTGCTCCCTCTGTCTTAAGAAAAGTATAGCATAGTTACAAATAAATTTTAAGTACCGCTGTTGTATTTTCATAAGAACCCACGCTACGAGGGGCTTTCAAAACATTAAGTGTCTGGTTAACAGTTCTTAACACAATGTTATCAAGTTGATTTGAACCGCTGGCCGTTATAATTCTGGCATCTCTAAAGGTACCGTCCTGATTATATGTAACGCTTACTCTCATTTCACTGGCGTATGCTTTATCGGTAACAGCCAGCAAATCTGTCATAAGAGCAGATTTCAGACTTTTTCCTGCAGATTGGAAATACTGCTGGAAGTTCGGATCTGCAGAAACAGTACCCGGCACTTCCCATGAAAGTTTTTTAACTTCTACAAAAGAAGAGGCTGATGATGGTTTAGCTGTTCCTGCAGTCGATGCAAGAGCATTTGTATTGTTATCCATCTCAACTACCTGACCTGTTTCGGCCGGAGTTTCCTGCTGTGCATAATCCCCGCTCAAAGTACCGTCTTCGCTAATCGGCTGAGGAGTTTCATCAGCAGGCCCTTTGAGGAATTTTGAAATACCGAAACCGAAAGAGAACAACAAGACAAAGATAACCAGTGCTCCGGCAATACTCAAACCTGCTGCCAGTCCTCCGGATGTCTTTTGTACAGGACGGGATAAGCGTCCCGGATTATTCAAAATAGTATTTGTAGCAGCTTCGGAAGGTTTCTCGTATAAACTGCTTATAGTATCATCGCCCTGAGCCGGATGCGGAATAGTTTGAGTATTTATATCAATATTTATTTCACCCGGACGGAAAGTCTTATCACTTATAACGGTTGAATTTTTCACGGCATTATATACCGGAGCAGAAGGGGCTTTCTCAACAATAGAATCGCCGTTATCTTCTTCAACAATCTCCGGAGTTTCAATATCCGGCAGAGTATCAAAACCTGTATCTTCCGTCCAATCCTGTTCATTTTCGGATACAGATTGTGTTTCCGGTTCAGCCATGGTATCTTCGAGCATTTCCGTATGTAATTCACCTTCTGGAGGCTCATTACCGGAATTTTCTTCTCCGGTATTATCTTCTTCCTCCATAGTAACCTCATCCGGTGCATCTAAAATTTCTATCGGAGAATTATCTTCTTCCATATCATCAGAAGATTCAACATTATCAACCGGTGTTTCTTCCGGTTCAGAATTTACATTTTCGTCCTCTCCATTATCCAGCAACATTTCTTCAATATTATTTTCAGATATTATCTCCGAATCTTCCGGCATCAATTCCGGCAATACTTCATCAAAACCGGCATCTAATGTGTCGAAAATTTCGTTATCTTCATTGTTGTCATTTTCTTCTTCCTCTTTTTGAGAGGTATTCTGCGGATTATTCATATCAAACACCATATCGGCAGATTTGAACGCAGTACCGTCAACAAGGTCATCCGTATAATCGGTTTGTCCCATATTTACCGCACCGCCAATAAGGGTTTCCGCCATATCAAGATCCAACAAATCATCCGGATTTGTTTCTTCTTCCGGCCCCCAGTTCATATTATCAAGAGGAGATGTTCCATCTTCATTTATTGTATATGAATTTAAATCCGGAAGTTCCATTGTTTCTGTTTCTACAGTTTGAAGAGCAAGTTCTTCAATATTTTCTGCAGGTTTTGTCGGAGAATCAACATCTTTTATTTCGCCTAATTCCACAATTCCGGATTCATCTTCAACATATTCTTCCCGTTCTACTGTTTCAATATTATTCATATCAACGACTTCATGAACTATAGTTTCCTGCTGTTCGCGCTCAACTTCATCAAGTTCGGACATGTCAGTAGTTACAGCAAGTCCCTGAGCCTCTGCCAGCATATTTGCCTGATGCTTCAAATCTGACAAACCGCCTATAAAAGACATGTGATCGCCGTCTGCAGACGGATAAGCAGATGCGGAAGAAACCGAATGATTATCAGAATTTAATTTCGCATGTTTATCTGCTCCATGAATCAAGTCATCTACGGAACCGCCTGCAACAGAAGTCATTTTAATAGCCTTGTCGGAAACTTTATCAGAAACTTCGGACTTTGATTTTTCCTGTTTATTTTCATCTTTCTTTTCCGGTTTTTTGGCATCAATTGCCGCAATCGCATTATCTAAAAGCGCATCAATAGACATTACGGCATCCATAACAGGCTTTTGATATCCTGTTATGGTATCATTTGATACCGCAGGCTGCTGAGGCTGTTCTTCATTTACATTAACAGATTGCACCGGCTCCTGCGCTCCGGCAGATTCCAATGTATCAATATCAGGAAGTACGATATCTTCTTCTATCGCCAACTCTTCAGTATCGCCGACAGATAATTCTTCTTCCATAACAGGTTCTTG
>CALUYV010000039.1 GCA_944325095.1 Candidatus Gastranaerophilales bacterium
AATTGCTTTGCAATTTTAGAGTTGAGTACCAGACTTTCGAATTGCCAATAATCCGATTAATCGCATCCAGGGTAAATGTTAATAATTATCACTGCCTGATGTTTTCAGTTGTTTGACAACACAAATGCCCCGAAACATATATTTTCGTTAAATCAAATCTTTATTGAAATATCCGGCAATAAATTTTATACATTTTATTGCTTCTTCAAAAGAAAGCGTAACGGTTTTCTGGCGTCTATGGTCAAAAAGTTCAATAGAATTGCTGTTTTTGTCAACCCTATTCACACTGTAACAGTGAGTATTGCTGACTTTTTTATTAAAGCCGAACGAGGTGCCAAATACAAAACTGCTATCAGGATTTTCACTAATTTTGTCAAAAAGTTCAAAACTCTCTTTTGCTTTTGATTTCAAACTTAAATTCAATTCGCTTTCATTTAGGACAACAGGTTTTTTGCCTGTAAACATCTCAAGAAAATTCGAAGGTTTATTAAATTCAAATTTTTCATGACTTTTAGCAATCCTGCAAACCCAGGGCTTTTTATCAGGATAAAGAGAGAGCAGTTTATTCATAGCAGTTTCTATCGCTTTTATAATCGGGTTATGCGGGAGGTTTTCATCTATAGGAACAGGATTATAATATTTATCCATATAAACTAAATCGTCCATTTCTTTCTGCGATACAAAAAAATCCTTCTCCGCACCGTTAATATTTCTGAAATTTACCCTGAATCCGTCCTGAGTACGGGAGATATTTTCTGACAGAATGCGTCTGCCATTCGGACTTTTAGCAAGCGCACCGACAGACGACACAAGATAACAATCCTGAAAGTATTGTATCGCTGTTTTTAGGGTATGTATATCATTTAATCCGATTGGTTTCATATATTTAATATAACTCCTGAAAATAAAAATTGCCCGAATATGACCGAATTTTACAATTTTGTAATAAAATTTATAAATTTTTATAAAACAAGAATACAAAAGAACTTTAAATTACATTATTTTGAAGTATAATACTTTGTGTATATTAAGAAGGAGTATATGATATGAAAAAGATTTTGTTGACCGTTCTGGCTGCACTGGTTCTTGCTGTACCTTCTTTTGCGGCAGCATACAATGCTTCAACCAGAACTCCTGAGGTAGGTGTTAATTTGTTGAACAAAAACGGAATTCCGTCCGCTAATGTCAAATTTATGGTTGTTTCCGGCAATCCTGACAATTCCGAATATGCATCAACAAGAACAATCAATGTTTCAACCAACGATTTGACTTATGCCGGCAATGACAATGAAGTCGCTGCCGTTATCGCAAGCGAACTCGGGCACATCATAAGCGGCCACGGTGCTAAAAACAAATTCTTGGCACTGTTTACCGGAGGAAGTTCTTCTGATTCAGATGATCTTGCAAGCAGTTTTGTTTCAAGTTACAAAACATTAAAAGAAGATAAAGAAGCCGACAATGCCGCAGTTGATTTGATGGTCAGCGCAGGATATAATCCGCTTGCCATTATTGTTGTATTAACAAAACAAACAGGCACATACTGGGAAACTATACAAGGTAAACCTGCAAACGCTGAAAGAGCAATGAATGTTTATGATTATGTAAGTTATGCATACCCTGAAAAAATTAAAGCAGGATACGGCTGCAATGAATACAGAAACTTTTTAACCTACGCAAACTCTGTTGTTGCGGCAAGAGATGAAAAAGCAATTTCCAAAAATACAAAAACCCAGCAGAAAGCAAAAAAGAAAACAGCCTCTAACATAACAAAATTCAAAACAAGAGGCGGTTTGAGCGGCTGGGATGCTGCTTACGGTTTATTTACAAACTAAAACAGAATTAAAATACGGTCTTTATCGACCGTATTTTTTTCTTGAAATTTATCGGATATTAATTAAAAATAGAAATATGAGAAATTCCATAAAAAATAACATAATTCCATTTTCATCACATGCAAAAAAAAAAGAGTCCAAATAAGGGTTTTGCCTTATTTAATGAAGGGTTATATTTTTTCAATAACGAAATAGATGATAAGGCTCTGGAAAAATTTTTACAGGCAGAAAAACTAGGCTATGTATCTGCTGAAATGACTGCAGACATCGCATGTATTTATCATACTCTGGGAAAAGATGACAAAGCAAGAGAATATATCGATAAATCATTGAAAATTGATGATGAATTTGGTTACGCACACTTTTTCTCAGGGCTGCTGTATAATTGTGCAAATGATACAAACAGAGCACTAAAAGAATATTTGTGTGCCGAAAAACTGGGAAACCGCCAGTATCCGTTATTCAAATCAATTGCAAAATTATACAATGTTCAGTCGAATTATTTTAAAGCACTTGAATATGCCTCAAAACAAATTAAATATTTTCCTAAAGATACTTATGCATACTATTGGAAAGGCGATTTGCTTTTTGAACATGATGAATACAATAATGCTTTACAATATTTTCTAAAAGCAGAAAAACTCGGGTTGACTACAGATAGCGAGATGTATTTTAAAATTTCATATTGCTACAGTAAAATAGGGAACCAGAAATCAGCAATAGAATATGCAAATAAAGTAATATTTCTGGCAAAAGATGAATTTAAAGGCTACTACAGAAAAGGTTTTGCATATTTTGAAAACGGCGACTTTGAACTCGCACAGGAAAACTTTATACTCGCAGATAAATACAACTGTCCATATTCAGATATGTATTCAAGACTTGCTTACACTTTTATATATTTTTCCAACCCTGATAAAGAAAAGGCCCTGTACTATGCAAATAAAGCCTTTACAATAAATAAAAAAGAATACGAAAGTTATTATATGCTTGGAGCCATTGCATCAAGATTTGATGAGGATGACAAAACCGCTGTAAAATATTTCAGAAAATACCTGAAAAAAGAAAGTTACCCGACTTGTGAGGCTTATTCAAATCTTTGTTGTTCGCTGATTGCAACACACAGGTATAAAGAGGCAGACAAATATCTTGACGAAGCATTAAAACTATATCCGGATGATACATATCTGTTGTTCTTAAAAATTGTACATGCAAATCAAACCAGAGATACTAAAAAACTTTATAAATACTCCAGAAAATTATACAAAATAGACAACTCAAATCAAGTGGCAATATGCGGACTTGCGCTGTATTATTACAACAAAAAGCCAAAAGATATTAAAAATTGTATAAAATACTGTAAAAAACTGACTGAAGATGCTGTGGATAAATTTGTACTGCTTGCTTTCTGCTATATAATTATGAAAGATTTTGATAAAAGTATAACCTGTATGGAAAAATTTATCCTGAGTGAAGTCAAAAACAATTTATTAGTTAATAAAAACAACTGCAAAGAACTTCGGAAATACTGCAGCCACCTAAAGAAAGTACGGCCTGGTTGTTCGCTAATCAAACTTTTTGAAGAAACTTACCCTGAGATTATAAGTCCTTAAAAATTACATATTCTCAATGAATCTGACCGCTTCTTCGTGGATAGATTGATTTGCTTTCTGGAGAAGTGCTTTTCTGTTCGGTGATATTTCCGGCTGTTTGGCAAGTTCTCTTGTAAACTTTGCAAGGAATGTAAATAACGGCAAAATGTGCCTGTCATTCGGCATTATGCTTATCCCGTTTAAAACAAAATTAGAGTTTGTAATTTCTCTTGCTTCATCCTGAACAGTACACCTTTTTACGGTTAATGATAAATCATCCTTGCTATTATTCAAAACACATCGTGCCTGATAACTGGCACTGCTTTTTGATAATGAATCCCAAAATTCAGTCAGGTGATTTCCTGATTTATCATTTGTAAATTTACAATTGATTGCAAATTCTTCGTATTTTTTTTCACCGTTTTTGAGTATCCCGCCCGGTGTAATATACGGGCCTAATTTAGAATATACTTTTTTGCCCGTATAAAGGCTGCTGATTCCAGTAAATGTAATATTTTGCATATATGTATAATACACCTGAATATAAAAATTTGCTACTTTAAATAAATTTTGTAAAGAAATGTTGTTGATTTTATTTGTTGTTTAACTTATATTATCAAATATTATCTGAAAGGAGTCTGGTATTATGTTAGAAAGAATTGAAAAACTGCAAATAGCAATACTCGGTCTGCTTCTTGCTTTCGGGCTTATTATTGCTGTAAAATCAGGAGTTGCGGGAATCGCAAAAAATTCCATTGCCGTAACAGGTTCGGCGTACGAAATAGTACAATCTGATTCAGGCAAACTGGAAATTTCATTAAATGTGCGCAATGCCGACAAATCCCGTGCATTCACCATTGCAAAAAACCAAATGCCCGTTATTTTTGATTATTTGAAAAAGAAAGGTATTGATACAGAAAAAGATGTTATTGTAAAATCTCCAAACGGCTACTATACATATAAAACCGGCTACAATGGAATATCTACCGGAGAAATCGCACATTATAATCTTTTTCAGCCGATTTCGATACAATCAGATGATGTAAACAAAATAAAAGAAATATCTCTTGATATCACATCTCTTATGAACAAAGGACTTGATATTGATATAAATAATACAAGTTATTTTTATTCCAAACTGCCTGATCTGAAAGTAAAACTACTGCAAAATGCGGCAACTGACGCTAAAAAACGCGCTGATGCCATGCTAAAACCTACCCATAACAGAGTCGGAAAGATACAATCTGTCAGAATGGGCGTATTTCAGATTACACCGGTAACATCTACAGATGTATCCGATATGGGAATAAATGATACTTCAACAATAGAAAAGAAAATCACAGCAGTTGCTAATGTTGAATTTAAAATAAAATAAAATAAAATTTAAATTTAGACTAAAAAAAGACCGAATTTATTAAATTCGGTCTTTTTATTTATTATTTTTGAATTATTAGCCTTTAACCTGAGCCATAACTTCTTCTGCAAAATTGTCCTGACGTTTTTCAAGACCTTCACCCAATTCATATCTTGTAAATGCTTTGAGTGTCAATTTGCCTTCAATCAACTGAGCAATTGTCTGGTTAGGGTCTTTAACAAACGGTTGTTCTAACAGACATCTTTCAGCCATAATTTTATTTACACGGCCTTCAACAATTTTTGCTCTGATATTTTCAGGTTTTTTCAACAAATCTTCTTTACCCATTTCAATTCTTGTTTCTTCATCAATAACTGATTGAGGGATTTCTTCTCTTGAAATGAATTTCGGAGCGCAAGATGCGATATGCAGACAAATATCATTCAATAATTCTTTATCTTCTTTATCCGCACTTAATAAAACACCGATTTTTCCGTTGTGAATGTAAGATGCAACAGCACCTTCATATCTTACAAATCTTCTTACAGTAATTTTTTCTCCGATAGAAGCGATTTTTTCTTTCAGAGCATCTTCAATAACTTTACCGCAATCAGCGCATTTTGAAGCCAAAAAGTCCTCAACTGATGCCGGATTTAACACTGCAACATTCTTAGCAAGACCTGAAACAAGTGCTTTGAAATCATCATTTTTGGCAACAAAGTCTGTTTCACAGTTAACTTCAATTAAAGCACCGCAATTTGAATCTGTATAAGATTCAACTCTGCCTTCTGCAGCAATTCTGCCCATTTTCTTTTCAGCCGAAGCAATACCCTTTTGACGCAAAAGTTCAGCCGCTTTTTCCATATCGCCGTCAACTTCAACAAGTGCTTTTTTAGCATCCATCATGCCTGCACCGGTTTTGTCACGAAGTTCTTTTACCATTTGTGCTGTAATATTCATGTTTTCTCCTTCATTTTACTTGTTGATATTTGAAAAGGTGAGTCATAAACACTAGTGCTAAGTTGTTCTTAGTTATACTAATCTTTTACAATTCACCTTTTCATATCAAAAAACTAATAAATTATTCTGCTTTTTCTTCTTCAACCACTCCGGCATCAGCCGCAGTAATTTTTTCTATCTTTTTAGATTCGTTTGCTTTGTTTTCTCTCAATTGTTTACCTTCAAGAACAGCATCAGCAAGTTTTGAAGTAATCAACTGAATAGATCTGATAGCATCATCATTACCAGGAATAATGTAGTTGATACCGTCAGGATTAGCATTAGTATCTGCCAAACAGATAACAGGAATACCTAATTTGTTAGCTTCTTTAATAGCGATTTCTTCTTTTGTCTGGTCAACGATGAAAATAACATCCGGCAGACCTCTCATATCTTTGATACCGCCTAAAGTTTTTGACAATTTTGCTACCTGTCTGTTTATTTGAGCAACTTCTTTTTTAGGAAGTTTGTCAATATAACCGTTATTGATAAATTCTTCAAGTTCTTTCAACTTGTTAACTCTGCCTCTGATTGTTTCAAAGTTAGTAAGCATACCGCCAAGCCATCTTCTGTTAATGTAGTATGCGCCTGAACGTTTTGCTTCTTCTGCTACAACTTCTGCGGCTTGTTTTTTTGTACCTACAAAAAGAACATTTCTGCCTTTTGCTGCATAATCTCTAACTAAAGCGTATGCTTCATCAAGCAATTCAGTAGTTTTTCTTAAATCAATAACGTAAATTCCGTTTCTTGCACCGTAAATATACGGTTTCATTTTCGGGTTCCATCTCTGGGTCTGGTGTCCGAAGTGTACACCTGCTTCCAGAAGTTCAATCATAGATGCTGTTGGCATCGGTTTTCTCCTTTATTTCTTATGTATTGTACTACGGGCTAAACAGTCCCATCAGGAAAACAAAGATTTTGAGCCGGCAAAAGCCTTTCTCATTATCTTCCGCCTGACTAGGGCAAGCCTATCGGACTAGTATAACCAATTATATTCTAGTATAAAAATTTAATTATGCAAATAATCCGGCAAAAAAACTTAATTATTTGAAATATAAACGCTTATAAAATCAATGTTTCGGCACAATCGGTTAAGATATGTAACAATTATAAATTTTTTGTTTTAAAATGCGCACTTTTTTATAAAAAAATGTGTTTATAGATATGAGACGAGGTATAATTAGATTCATGGATGAGAAGACTGAACAAAACTTAAAATTAATTAAGGATGGATCGCAGCAAGAGGCGAGAGGTAAAGAAGTTCTTGAACAACGTCAGCCGTCTCTCCAGACAAATCCGCTCCAAAGAAAGCTGCTGGACTTTAGCCTGGCTAACAAAACCCGCAGATTTTCAGTGAGAGATTTGCTTAAACGATAGATTCGCGTAGCACGGTTTTATGAGGATCGATACGTACAGTAATTTGTATGGTTTGTGAGGAATCGAAAACTAGTTATACCTTCGTTTTTTTAATGAAGTGTGTTATTATCCTTGTATGTACGAAATAAAAAAACAAATTTATTTGAATCTTACAAAAAATCAAAAATCTGCATTGTGTAACTATTTGCGTGCACTGGTTAAAAAATCGCCGGATTTAACAGTTGATGAAATATGGGATAGTTTTACCGCTGATGAACTCTACTACATTGAATTAAACTGCTCGCGTTTTGAATTTCTCGCAGAGATTCTGGATGATGAACAATTCAAATCAGACACACTAAAATATTTAAAAGAGTGCAAAAAATATTACGATTACAAAGAACAGCAAAGGCCGCTTATCGAAGCACAGAAAGAATTTGACAGAAAAAAACGCAAATTTCTGCAGGAAGTGAAGATGTCCAAAGAACCGCCGACAAAAAAACAATTATACTATTATGACAGGTTGTGCAAAAAATATAATATTGATAAGATTGAATTAACCTCCAAACTTGAAGCCAGAAACGAAATTGATAAGATTATAACAGAACACGCACCAAAAATTTCAACAGAAGAATACGAGGAATAATATGACCACAATTCCGGAAATTGTAAAAATACTTACAGATGCAGGCATCGAACAAAATGAAGCAAACATTGAAATCAAACTCCTTATAGAGCATTTTGCAGGATACTCACTTACCGATATTCTGCTGGGAAAGAAACTGACAGCGGAAAAGTTAAAAATAGTAGAAGAAAAAGCACGTCTGCGGGCTGAAACACGCAATCCGATTCAATACATTATCGGTCTGGCGGATTTTATGGGCGAAAAATTCATAGTTAACCCGTCTGTTTTGATACCTAGAGATGAAACCGAACTGCTTGTCAGACAGGCTGTTGAAATTATAAATCAAAATAAGATTGAAGAAGTCCTTGAAGTTGGAACAGGCAGCGGATGTATTGCCTGTATGATAGCAAAACTAACAAATTCGCATGTCATCGGTGTTGATATATCAACCGATGCTATACATACGGCTTTTTCCAACATGGAAAATTTCAAATTGTTTAATCGGGCAGTTTTTAGAAAATCAGATATCTACTCAAAAATAAGAGAAGATGAAAAATTTGACATGATAATATCCAATCCGCCGTATATTCCGCCTGCTTTGAAAAAGGATATTCAAAAAGAAGTCTCGTTTGAGCCTGAGATTGCACTTTACACATCAGACGATAAAGGGCTGGAATTTTACGAAAAAATAATAACAAATGCACATCTGCACCTGAATAAAGGAGGATATATATTATTCGAACTAGGGCTCGGACAATCCGGATTTGTTGCGCAAATTATGAAAGACAACGGTTTCTCAAATATCAAAGTATTAAAGGATTTAGCAAATATCGATCGTGTAATTTACGGAAATTTGTCATAGGCTCATACCGCATTTATATGATTTATTAAACTTTTTATTATAAATGCCGTTATAATAAATTGATGGTCAAAACAGAGGTATTATATGTTTAATTCAGTAAACAATCCTTTCGGGCAAAAAATTGAGTCTGCGATTTCCACAGGTCAGGGAAAACAGCAGCATCAGCAGGAGCAAAACAAAGACGAAGAAAAGAGATATCTTGAAAATGATGATAAAGACGAAGTACAAATAAGTGCCCAGCCTGAGTTATCAGAAGATGACATTCTTTATCTTACCAGAAATTACATTGAAAAACTAAAAAACGAAAATGAAACGAATCCAAAAACAATTGAAAAACTGGACAAATTTTTAGCAAAATTTGATGTTAAAAAATTTATGAAAAGAAATCCTAAACTCACAAGTTCGGATTTCTACATGGTAATGTATAACGAGGTTGCAGGACTATTGTAGTTCGTGTAAATAGATTACTTTGCAATTGTTTCTTTTGAGTCTTTTGTATGCCCCACAAGAGTATTTCTGTCTAATTTGATTTTCTTATACTTGAACGGAGCAAGACAGTTTCCTTCACCGTCATAAGCAGCCCAGAGTTTGTTATCATCTTTAACAATAATATAATCTCCGAGTTTTTTTATTTTGTCGTATTTCGCTTCAAGAATTAAATTACCTGAAGAATCAGCAAGTCCGTATTTTCCTTCTTTTTTGAGAAGATAAGCGGAATGAATTTCTTTAATGCTGTCATATTCATTACGCAGGTATATATGGTTGTTCAAATCAAGAAGCCCGTAGTATCCGTTCAATTTTGTAACATATAACCCGTTGTTAAAATCTCCGGCTTTTATTGATTGGTACTTTACAGGCACAATTTCTTTGCCTGAATAATCAATAATTCCATAGCCGGCTTTTAAAAAAGATAAATTCTTGCCGACTTTAATCCTGTCATCAGCTAGAAAAACGGCAGTAGTATATCCTTGCGGACTGGTAATTTTTCCATAGGTATTAATTATCTGATAATTACGGTCAATTCTGGCAAGAAAATAATGCTCGCTGCCTTTGTATAAATGTTCAATATAGTCAGCATTTGCAAGAATTATAAAACCGTTTGAATCCATAACTGAATAAATACGGGCAGAAGAAGTGGTATAATCGGAATACTCCGTAACAACCTCATTTATCAGCAGGGTATGTTCCTCACACCCCGGGAAATACTCCTGATAGTTATTTACATAAGTTGCAACCGGAACAACCGGCGGAGGAGGCGGCGGCGGTGGCAGATATCTGTAATGGGCAAAAGATGCATTACAGGATAAAAACATGAAAACTGCAGCAAAAATAAACCATTTTTTCAATTTCTTAACTCCGATTATTTCTAACTTTATAACGATAAAAAAATTAAAAAGTTCAAAAACGGATACTAAAAATTTTAATATATCCTCTCTCCTGAAGCCTTATCAAACTTATACAAATCAGAAGTTTTTATTTTAATTTCGATTCTTCCGGATAAATTAACATCAGAATCAAGTTTTGCACAGCACTTGCTGCTGCCGAGATTAAAATATACAACAGTTTCACTGCCAAGCATCTCTGATATATCAATATCCGCCGTGAGAGTAATATCTCCATCGGGAGAAGTCATTTTCTCGGGACGAACACCATAGATTATATTTTTATCAAGTCCTAATACCTCTCCGTCAATAAAATTCATCTGAGGAGAACCGACAAAACCTGCAACAAACATATTTTTAGGGTTGTTGTATATTTCATACGGTGTATCAACCTGCTGAATATCGCCGTTATTAAGAACAACAATTCTATCTCCCATTGTAAGAGCCTCTGTCTGGTCATGGGTAACATATATAAATGTTGTCTGTAATTTTTCGTGCAATTTTTTTATTTCTGAGCGCATTTGAACTCTGAGTTTTGCATCAAGATTTGATAAAGGTTCATCCATAAGAAAAACTTTAGGGTTTCTGACTATTGCACGGCCTAAGGCAACCCTTTGCCTTTGACCGCCGGAAAGTTGCTTAGGCTTTCTGTCCAGATATTCGCCCAAATTAAGAATTTCCGCCGCTTCCTGCACCTTTTGCTCGATAATTTTCTTATCTGTTTTGCGCATTTTCAAGCCGAATGCAATATTTTCCCTCACTGTCATATGAGGATAAAGGGCATAACTCTGAAAAACAAAAGCAATATCTCTGTCTTTTGGAGGTACATTGTTTACTTTTTTGCCGCCTATATATATTTCTCCTGAAGTAATATTCTCCAAACCCGCAATCATTCTGAGCAAAGTCGATTTTCCGCATCCGGAGGCTCCGACCAGTACGACAAATTCTTTATCTTTTATCTCCAAATTTACATCATTGATAACAGTTTTATTGTTATCGTATGTTTTACGGACATTCTTTAAAGTTACATTGCTCATTTTATCTCTTTTCTACAGGCAGGATTATATCGTATCTTGTACCTTTCATAACTTCGGATTTTATTGTAATATATCCGTTTGTTCTTTTAATCAAAATACTTGCAATTCCAAGCCTGAAAGCTCTCAGTAGATTTTTTTTGCCTTTATCCAGTTGTGCATACGGATCACATAAATATTTTTTATCATCCTCAGCAAACCCGACTCCTGTATCTCTGATTATCATATACAAGAAATTCTTAGGGTTTTTAATATTAAAATTAGCGCAGATATCCTCGTTAGGGGTTTCCAATTTGACGGAAATATAGCCTTTTTCCGTAGTATTGACAACTGTTTCAAGAATATTTTTATATGCATCATGAAAAGCATTGGCATCTGTATAAATATTACGATTCTGCAAAGCATCAGCATCTACGGCAAATGCAATACCCTTCTCATTTAATTCATCAATATACTCTTTAGAAATATTTTTTACGAGTTCGATTACATCAAATGTTCTGTAATTTTCAGCATATATAGATGACTCTGTTTTTGAAAACAGGAGCAGTTTGTTCATAAACTCTGCAAGTTCAACTGCATTATTATGAATAATATTTACATATTTTTCCTGTCTTTCGGAAAGAGAACCGCCAAGACCATCCATCAATCCTTGAGAAAAACCGGAAATAGAACTCAAAGGAGCCGTTATGTCATCGGCAATTTTTGCAAGCAATGCATTTTTCTCATTGTTAAACCTTGCAATTTTATCCTCACGTTTCAATTCTTTTGTCAATGACGACAGATTTCTGATAACAATACAATAACCGCTGCTTTTCGGAACCGCATTAAGTTCTATATAAAATTCTTTTTCAGGCAGAACCGCTTTTGTTAAGACCGGCTGTTTCTGCGCTGCTGATTTGGTGACGACAGTTTTGTAATCCTTTATTATTTCCTGTAAGTTATATTTGCCAAACCCGCCGTCAAGGAATCCGAAAATATTTTTTGCCCGTTTGTTATAAGAGAGCAAAAGCCCTTCTGAATCAGCCATAAGAACAGCATCCGGCAAATTGTCCAATGTTGAATAGGAAGAGAAAAACCAACCTAAATTTTTTAATAGTCTAATTAAATTCATAATTTGCATTACATCCGTTTGTAGTATATAATTTATCATAACATGAAAAATTTTTTGAAAAATTACATGTAAATTTTTGTAATCTTTTGTTAACAAAGTAGCAAAAAAAAATTTTCAGGTGTTTTCTATTATAGGACGACATGATGATATAACATGAAAAGGTATTTTCTGAAAGTAAGGTGATACTATGAGAGAAATCGACAACAAAAACATTAATGGTGTAAATTACAAAGGCATCCAGAAACCGGCAATAGACGGTGCTGTTCAACCTGAGGCTCCTGTAGTCCAGCCGGAAGCAAAAGAAATCAATGATCTGGCAAAAATGCCTGCAGCATCCCTTGGAAGATCTCAAATATCTTCTGATTCTACAGAAAATGACATGATGTTCCTGTTAAAAAACCCTGAAGAAGTTGCCCAGTTAAATATGATATTTGACAAATATCAGCAAAACCATACCTATGAAGAAGCAACTCTCCTTATGGACGCTTATAAGCGTGAATTTCTGTCTAAAAAGTAGTTAGTGTAAATTTCAAAGCATCTCAAATCTGCTTGAGATGCTGCAGTGAGTGTGAGTTTAAAAATTATTTTATAAGCGGATAAACTTCCTCAACAAGATCCAGAAATTCTTTACGCGACAAAATCAAAAAGGCTTCAGCGTATTTTAAATTATTAGCCAGTCCCCTGTATCTGTTCAAACCGATTGCGGCATCTGTGTATGCCCTGAAAGATGTCTGCGACGGATAGGCTTCGAGCATTTTTATCTTTGTGTCAACAAAATCGCTTATATCAATACTTGAGTTAACCATTCCGGAAGCAGACCATACTTCATAAAAACAGATTTTAAAATCTTTTGGCACATCATTTTCCGTCAAATATTTATACAACAGATAAGAAACAGCCTTATGATCCTTGTGCTGGTCTATTATATTAGGAATAAAAATATAATCATATTTGCCGAAATCTATATTACTGACAAATTCTTTATATCCCAGAGCAAGCGCACGATCTTCAATATTTAATATTTTGTAATTATCAATCCCTGCAATACGCATAGCATCAGAAAACTCTTTTTGTCTTATATTAAGTACATCATCCCTGTGCGCATCTACATTTGCAATCCTTTTTGCATCAGCAAAACCTTTTGCGCCATTGGTTAAACATATAACTTCAAAATTTTTATTATATCTTGCCAGTGTTCCGCCCATTGCGATAGTTTCATCATCCTGATGAGGCGCAAGACACAAACATTTATCATCCTCATTAAACTTAAACACTGTTGATGAATAATTTACCGACATATAAAATTTCAGCAAGGCACGTCGTGATGCCTGATACATTTTTCTGAACAGATTTCTTTTATGTTTGCCCATACATAAAACATATCATAAAACTCTCTATTATTCAAATTATAATATTGTATTACGATTTTAAACATGAGAAATTACTTATTTTGAGATTTGGAATGAATTTTACTTTTATCGACGGTAGCAATAAATTTTACAGCTTCATTTGACGGAATTGCAAAGCCGATGCCGATATTAGAAATGTTATTATCGGGGTTATAAATTGACTGGCTTATTCCGATAACCTCCCCGTCCGAATTCAAAAGAGGCCCGCCAGAACAGCCCGGATTTATGGCGGCATCAGTTTGAAAACGATTTTTCACATAATCAATACGGGAAATTATCCCCTGGGTTAAAGTGTTTGAAAAACCGAAAGGATTACCTATTGAAAGGACTTTCTGTCCTACTTTTACGGTTTCTGAATCAGCAAATGATACGGCTTTGAGTTTCTTTTGCGGATTAATTTTTATCAATGCCAAATCTTTATTTTTTCCCATCTGTGCAATAAACTCAGCCTTGTATGTCTGACCGTTGAATGTTGTAACGGAAATTTCCTGAAAATTCTCAACGACATGCGAACCGGTTAAGATTAAACCGTCCGGCGAAACAATACATCCCGTACCTGCTGAAATTCCATCACGTAGCTGGGCTTCAATAGACACTATGGCAGGACTAATCCTTTCATAAACGGAAATTGCCGAAAGTTCATCCTGTGAGTAATTGGCATAAGCAGCCCGGGGGATTTGCCATACAGAAAATATCAGTAAAAATATAACTAAGAATTTGCGCATACTTAAATGACCTCTTTTATTCAAATTATTTCACGGTACATAAAAAAATAAATACCTAACATTGGTTTTTATTGTTTAGTTATTGAAAATATTAAAATATTAATGTATAATTCAGTAAACAGCAGATTGCTATTGTAAAAAGGAGGAAAAAATGGCAAGAATTGATTTGTTTAAACACGCATTAGAAGAAAAGCGTGCGGTAAAAATTATTGCAGGTATTGATAATTTTGACATTGAAAATATCAAAAAAGTTGTAACATCAGCACAAACAGCACACGCATCAGCAGTAGATATTTGTGCAAGAGAAGACATTGTTAAAGAAGTTCTTTCAATGACTGAACTTCCTGTATTCGTATCATCAATTGTACCGTCAGAGTTGGTAAGAGCGGTTGATTTGGGTGCAGATGCCATTGAACTCGGAAACTTTGATGTTCTTTACAAAAAAGGTGTTTCTTTTGATGTGAATGATGTATTATCATTAGTTGAAGAAACTCTATCATTATTAGGCGACAGAAAAACATTTTTCTCAGTAACTATTCCGGGTGAAATTTCAACAGCAGACCAAATTGCTCTTGCTGTTAAACTTGAATCTATGGGAATTGATTTAATTCAAACCGAAGGACATTATTCAAACGACTCACACCTTGAAGGTGCAAGAGCATTGATGGATAGAGCAGAATTAACAATCTCAAATACAATTGAATTAGTTAGAAATATCGAAATACCTGTTATGACAGCAACAGGTATCAACCCGACAACAGCACCGTTTGCATTTGCAGCAGGCGCATCAGCAATTGGATGCGGTTCTTGCGTTAACAAGTTAACATCAACAATTTCTATGATAGCAACAATCACATCATTAGTTGAAATCGCTAATAAAAATGCTGTTAAAGTAAAAGAATTAGTTTAAACTAATATACAATATCAAAAAAGACTTCTTATATTAAATAAGAAGTCTTTTTTATAGTTAATAATTTCATTTACGGTTTTATCTATAATTTAAACTCTGCCCAGTCATTAATATTTACTTTATCAGCAACACCATCTTTGTTGAATACAATAAACATATGATAATTGCCATCAATATCCGGGAATTGCTTATCACTTACGGTAATTTGGTCAAATTGTCTAGTTTGCGGATTTATCTGAAATATTGTATAGTCCTTCAAGTTGCTAGATTCTCTATTTTCATATTTTGTTATAACAACTCTTTCTTTACCCCAAAATTGATAGTCAGCATCAATTGTGCGAAAATCAGAACCATTAGGAAATAAATCCCAATAAGTGCTTCCATTAGGATCTTTTGGAAGATGTTTTGACGAATCTGCTTTAACTTTGTCGATTTCATCAAACATTTTTAAGCCTGTTTTCTGAAGTTCTTTAACTTCGTTCCTTAAGTCTTGAGGAGTTATATTAAAAAGTTTATATAAAGTTGTTTCTTTAGGAGATACCAATTCCAAGAGTTTTTCAGCCATGGAATTATTTATGATAGGTGCACCGGAGAAAGATACGCAGTCTTTACTTAAATTCTTATTATTAATACCAGCAGGCAAACCTCTATGGCTTCGGGTCTGTATTGAAATCGGTGTAATAGAAATAGGGTTAATGTTCATAATAAGTACTCCTTTTATATTTTAATTCCTTCTATATTTTATTGTATAGATAGTAAAATGGATAAAAAAAATTTTTGCTATAAAAAATTTAATCTGTAACAATAGTTAACAATGAAAATATACTTGAACAGAAAGTTTTTCGTGGTAAGATTAAACAATAAGCCCTGGTAGCTCAGCTGGATAGAGCAACCGCCTTCTAAGCGGTAGGTCATGCGTTCGAATCGCATCCAGGGTAAATAAAACAGGATAGGCTATATTATTTATTATAGATAAAGAAGATAAAAACAAAGGACAGGCTAACCCCGTCCTTTGTTCAAATTATTATTCA
>CALUYV010000040.1 GCA_944325095.1 Candidatus Gastranaerophilales bacterium
CAAACGAGGTATAACTTTTTGTCATACCTCGTTTTAGTTTAAGTATTTGTTACATTTAGTAGGTTTCTATTTTGGTAGGTCTTAGTTTCGATGATGTAGTTTTTGTATATTTTATACTTGTGTCATTTTGTAAATTAGAATAATTAGCCATAAGGTCAATTAAATTCTGAGCACATTCATCAGGTAATCGGATTTCCTCCGATTTATTATTAAAATCACCATTTTTCTGTTTTGTTACACTATGCACTATTACCCCGCAAAAATCATTACTTCCGCCCAAATCATGATAAACTAATTCGGTTACGAATGGAAGTTGTATCCCTTTGCCGGTCTTAAACCCTACAGGGAATACTGTAATGCTTTCGACAGCAGAAGAACTCTTCCTCCCATAATACACAATATAATGCTTTTTACCGTTTTTATTAAATGTATCTACATGGTGAATTTTACTTCCTCTAAGTGCCGTAATTCCAAAAGGTGCAGGTTTTACCTGCTGCGTGCCTTGTGCGGCAAAGTCTGCTATATAAGTTGAAGTTTCATCAATTTCCCTATCAGAAGGAATTGCTGCAACCATTTCTGTTTTTACACTTTCAAGGTCGGATAAATTTGTTACAGGTGTTTTTGCATTCAACATAGCAGGTGACATTGCAATCATAACGACTACAGGGACTTTTGCTAAATTGTTTGTGCCTTTGATATTTTCTATCGGTGAACCTTCTGTATCACCGTTGTTTTTTCTTTTATTATGACCTGAAAAATTTACATAATTATTTGCACCATAACCGGCGCTTGCTGCTGATACTGGCATTACTACCATACTAAACTCCTTTTTCGTTTCTTCGGATTATTTCCTAATCCATTCTTAACCCTTTTACTACTATAAGTATAGCAGTAAATTTTTATTTTGTAAAGGGGGTATTAAAATTTATCTTCATGTGAAGTTATACCAAGGGTTTTGTTGTTGTCAATCGCAATGATATGTTTAATTAATGCGTGTGCCATCAACAGTAAAAACGGGTTCATTTCGGTTGTCTGCGACAAATTAACCGAGGCAGCCTGTTTTGCCCCGTCAGTTTGCTTAATATTTTCGTCTGTTTTAAAACTTATCACCGAATCCATCGAATAATATGTCTGCTCTTTTTCTATTCTTAATTTTAGTTCTTTTTTCGGGAAGTTTTCTGAACTTTCGATAGAAACCTGTACGGAATTTGATGTTTCCAGTATAAGTACGGCGCGTACAGTACCATAATTAATTGTCGTAACCGTAATAACCAGAATGCTGTCGCTTTCTCCGCTTCCCGAATTTTCCTGTTTTTGTTCTATTTCTATATCAAAATTCACTCCGTCTTCAAGCGGAAGCCACGGTAAGTATAACAGTAAAAATAATTTAAGTGTCTTTTGCGGATTGTTTTCTGCAGCAACGGATATGCTTGCATTGATGAACTTTGCCATCTCTTTCATTTGAGAAAGATCTTCAATTCCGGATTTGGAGGCTTCTGTCATTGTCATAATAATTTTTGTTATGGCTGTTTTTCCGTTCTTTTGCAATAGTTTTGAAATATCGCCCAGACTAATCATACAGCCAGGGTTTATTGAAAGTTTTTTTAATGTGTTTTGAAGTTCTTTTGCAAGTATAATTTCAACGGTTTCTTCAGGAAGAACTTCGGCATTTGTGGAATAGATATCCGCAAGAAGTTTAGCCTCCTGTGTGTTTTTGATATTTAGCATGTTATTATTTATCACCTGTCCGGAAAGAATAGATTGATTCGGGGTTTGAATACCTGAATTGTTTTGTGCTGCTCCGCCGGTTGCGGTTTGATTTTGTAACTGCTGACTTTGAGAATTTTGAACATTTTGCTGTATTTGCCCGCTCTGAGTCTGCTGTGTTAAGTTCTGTACAGATAATGATTTTGTACCTGCATTATTCAAGTAAATCTGCTGTTGTAACTGTATATTTTGCGTTTGCTGAGAAAGATTTTCCGGCTGCGGCTGAGTGTTTTGAGTTAGATTATTGGAGTTTTGCTGAGGAGTAATATTTGGTTTTTGCTGTGTTAAATTTTGAATAGAATGCGTTTTTGTGCCGGCATTATTCATATATGCCTGCTGTGACAGAATCTGAGATTCAATCGAAGAAAGTGTTTTTGACTGGGTTTGTGCGGCATTTGCCTGAGGCTGCGCCGGATTTTGGTTAGCAAGTTCTTTTGACAATTGTGATTTTGTCAAATTCTGCTGAACCATATAAATAAACTCATTCATGTTTTTAGGCAGGTTCAGCACTTCTTTTAAATATGCAGAACGGTCAGCATTTTCAAGAACATTTAATTTGAAATTGTGAACAAGAGTTTTTACATTTTGTCCTATATGATTAAGTGCGTTTTTAGACGGCAGATTAGGAGAGGATGTATCCATTTCTACCCGGGTATTGTTAGTTTGGACATTAGAAGCAGAAGCCGTACCTGCAGTTGATGTTTGTCTGTTGTAACTGCGGGTAAAACTGTTCAAGAATTTTTTAATATTTATACCGGACATAGAATTAATTTAACTTATTTTTTTGTAAAAGTCTAGTTTTTCACCGGTAAATATGCCTGCGGATAACTGTAATCTTCAATAAATCCTAGATTTTTATATAATCTGAAGGCTTGAAGGTTATTTGTTTCTGTTGTTGTGTTTATTTCTGTTATAGGTGTATTGTATTGCTCAACGGCATTTATGACATAATCCATTGAATGTTTGAGCATAATTGTGGATAACCCTTTGCCCTGATGTTCTGAAAGTATTCCTACCAGCGGGATATTTACAATACTGCCGCCGGTGAGATTCATAAAGGCAAAACCGACCGCTTCATCATTATGCAGCAAAACACTTGTTGAATTTGGCATAAATTCGGCATAAACATCATTTACAACCTTTGTTATAATGTCTGTAGTCCCTTCAATTGTTGTAAAACGAGGATCGAACAGAGCATCAGAACTGTCTTTGAATGATTCGTGGATAACCCTTACAGCATCATCAAAATATTTGTTATTCCAGGATACAACTCTATATTCTTCAGGCATCGGAACAATTCTTGCTCTGGAAAAAATCTCTCTGGATGCATTTGTATCAAATTTGAATCTTAAAACTTCCGTACCGACAAATTTAAATCCGAGTTTTGCAATAACACTTATCAGATTTTTTTGTTCACCGAGCATAGGATAGCAAACAATTTTTTCGCGTCTGAGTGCGGATGTTATATCAAGAAATTTTACAAGAAGTTCTTTTGCCATGTCGCTGAAATTTTCAGATTTAACAGAGTGAATGATATTTAACTCAATGGCTTCTGATATTGCGGTGGTGTAAACAAGAAATGCCTCAATATTGTCATTTTCGTACAGAACAATACATTTTATCAAATCTTTATCCAGCGCAGATAAAAACCCTTCAAAATCAAGCGGTTCAAGTTCAAAATTGTATTCTTTTGCAGCTTTTTGCCTGAAATCCTCATAAAGAGGCTCGAATTTATGATATTCTTCCGTTGTTAAAATTTTTGCAATATACATCTTTTTCTTTCCTTATAAAACTATATAGAGTGGTGCATTTTTTCTCTTTTGGTATTTATGTAACGTTGATTATACGGAGTTAGTTCGGATTCGACTTTAATTATTTCATTAATATTCAGTCCGTATCCTTCAAGACCTATAATTTTTTTAGGATTGTTAGTAATTAAATCGAAGGTTGTGTATCCTAAATCAACCAGAATTTGAGCACCTGTACCGTAATCTCTTAAATCTGATTTAAACCCGAGGGAAATATTTGCTTCAATTGTATCCTGCCCCAATTCTTGCAATTTATAAGCTTTGATTTTATTGCAAAGTCCAATGCCTCTGCCCTCGTGATCCGTGAGATAAACCAGCGCACCTTTTCCGTATTCACTGATATATTTTAAAGCATTATGTAACTGGGAATTGCAGTCACATTTCAAACTGTGGAAAACATCGCCTGTCAGGCACATGCTGTGAACTCTGACCGCAGGAACTTTATCAGAGCCGTCATCCATAACAAGGGCGACATGTTCGGATTTGTTTATTCTGTTTTTGTAAGCATACAATTTGAATGTGCCGTAAGGCGTCGGCAGCATAGTTTCGGCTTCCCGTGTCACCAATTTTTCTGACCTCAGACGGTAAGCAATTAAATCCGAAACTGAAATAAACTTCATATTGTGTTTATCTGCAAATTCTCTCAAATAATCTCTTCTTGCCATATGACCGTCATCTGCCATAACTTCGCACATAACACCTGCCGGACGCTGAGAACATATTTTTGCAAGGTCAACAACGGCTTCTGTATGTCCGGTTCTTTCTAAGACTCCGCCTTCTCTTGCTACGCACGGGAATAAATGCCCCGGCCGTCTTAAATCGGACGGTTGTGCATCACGTGCGGTGGCTACTTCAACGGTTTTTGCTCTGTCGTATGCGGAAATTCCTGTCGTAACACCGTATTTTTCGGCTGCATCAATACTTACGGTAAATGCTGTCCGCATACCTTCTGTATTCTGTTCAACCATTTGAGGCAAATCTAATTGTTCCGCAATGTCTTTTGAAATAGCCAGGCATATTAGCCCTTTTACTTCCGATGCAAGAAAGTTTATAATCTCAGGTGTAACTTTTTCTGCTGAAATTATTACATCCCCTTCATTTTCTCTGTCCTCATCGTCAGCCACTATGATAGGTTTTCCTTCTCTAAAATCAATTATCGCTTCTTCAATGCTGTCAAATTTGAATTTATTTTTTTGTTCCATTATATAAACCCGTTTTCTGTTAAAAATTCCAAACTAATATCTTTTTTATTATCATTCACGGATAAAAATTTTTCAACATACTTTCCTAATATATCAGTTTCAATATTTACCAAATCCCCTTCTTTGAGATATGGTAGGTTTGTGTTTTCAAAAGTATGCGGTATTATTGCCGTTGTGATAATACTGTCTTTTATAGAAGCAACAGTTAAACTTATTCCCTCAATTGTTACAGAACCTTTGTTAACAATGTATTTTTGTAATTTATCGGGAATTTCAAAATATAAATTATAAAAATCCGTGAGTTTTTCCTTTTTAATAAACTTGCCTGTTCCGTCAATATGCCCCGTAACAATATGCCCGCCAAGTCTTGAAGAAAGGGTTAATGCTCTTTCCAGATTAACACAGCCGCCGGTTTTTGCCTTCGAGAAATTTGTGACATTAAGTGTTTCATCACTTATATTTGTTTTGAACGAATTTTGCGTTATTTCCACAACTGTTTGACAGGTTCCGTTGACAGCAATGCTGTCGCCTATATTGGTACCTTGCAGCACTTTAGAACATTCTATTTCAATTCCGGCTCCGTTTGCTTCTTTTTTAAAAGATTTTATTTTTCCTGTTTCTTCAATAATTCCGGTGAACATACATTTATATTACCACATTTGAACCTCTAATAAAAGAATAATAACAAAAGTTTTACATATTCCGAATTTGCACTTTAAGGGTTTTCATAGTAATATCACATTACAGGGATTTGTACTATGCAATTTATAGATAAAGCAAAAATAAAAATTTCATCAGGCAAAGGCGGAAACGGTGTTGTTGCCTGGCGCAGAGAAAAATATGTGGATAAAGGCGGGCCTGCAGGCGGTGACGGCGGAAAAGGCGGCAGTGTTTATCTTGTAGCAGATGAAGGATTGTCAACTTTGCTTGATTTTACTTACCGTTCAATTTTCAAGGCTGACAACGGTGAAAACGGATTTAAAAAAAGTATGCACGGAAAAAGTGCTAAGGATTTATATATAAAAGTTCCTGCTGGAACTCTCGTAAAAGACTTAAAAACAGGCAATATAATTGCTGATTTAACAGAGCATAACCAGACTGTTCTTGTTGCTAAAGGCGGCAGGGGCGGCAGGGGCAATACGCATTTCTGCACTCCTCAAAACCGTGCTCCTCAATACTGCGAACCGGGTGAACCGGGAATTGAGCGTGAACTGCAGCTGGAATTAAAATTGATTGCAGATGTAGGACTTTTAGGACTTCCTAATGCAGGAAAATCTACTTTTATAAGTCGTGTTTCTGCAGCAAAACCTAAAATAGCAGATTATCCGTTTACAACAATTGTTCCGAATCTCGGTGTTGTCAGAAAATCTGACGGCGGCGGATATGTCATTGCAGACATTCCGGGCTTGATTGAAGGGGCCTCGGAAGGTGTAGGGCTGGGACATGATTTTCTTCGCCATGTTGAGCGATGCCGGTTTTTGCTTCATATTGTTGACGGTACAGAAGAAAATCCTGTTCAAAACTATAAAATCATTAACGAAGAATTAAAAAAATATTCCGAAAAACTTGCTAATCTGTATCAGGTTGTCGCAATAAATAAAATTGATTCAATTGAAGCAGGCAGGCTGGAGGAGTTAACCGGCGAATTTGCAAAACTCGGTGTAACCCCTTATTTAATTTCGGCTGTAACCGGAGAAAACATACAGCAAATAAAAAACGAACTTGAAAATAAAGTTAATTCAATACCAAAGCCAGAATCAGAAGTTACGATTGCAGAAGATACCGATGCAACAAACAACGATGACGGTTTTTGGGATGTCCAAAAAATTAAAAAAGATACCTATCTTGTCACAGGCGGAAGGATAATAAGAATATCTCAGGTTACTGATCCGCGCAGCACCGAACAGGTCATAAGATTTCAGAACATAATGATTAGTATGGGTATTATGGATGAATTAAAGCGGCTGGGTATTCAAAACGGTGATACCATTGTTGCCGGCAAGTTAGAACTTGAATACTGGGATGATGAAGTTTATAAATAGAAATATTCTTGCACATGTTCCTATTCGGTGATAAAATTTGTATTGTGTAATGTAAAAAGAGGGAAAGTTATTATGGCAAGATTAATCAGACCTACCTGGGCTATAAGATGTGTACAATCAGGATGCAGATGTTTATTTGAAGTCGCTCAGGTCGAGGACGGAAAACAGCAGGAAGTTGTTTGCCCTAACTGCGGTGAACATTATGTTTATCCTATTTATGATAACGATGAAGAACAAAAATAATAATGTTTTTCAATAATACAGATAAACGATATAATCAGTTCAGTGCATATTTAAAGAATAAATTTGGCGCAAAAGTTTATAAAATAACTATTGACGCCGGTTTTTCCTGTCCTAATCGCGACGGGACGATTTCATCAGGCGGCTGTATTTTTTGTGATGAAGGGGGTAGTTTTTCTCAGGCACATTCTAATCTGTTATCAGTTGAAGAACAGGTTAGAACAGGTGCTGAAACTTTGCGCAGCCGTTTTAAAGCCCAAAAATTTATGTCATATTTTCAGGCTTATTCAAATACATATAAACCTGTTAACGAGTTAGAAGTTATATACAAATCCGCATTAAATCATCCAGATGTTGTCGGACTGTCTGTCGGCACCCGTCCAGATTGTGTCGATAATGACAAATTAAATCTGCTATCCGATATTTCAAAAGATTATTACACATGGATTGAATACGGGCTGCAATCCATTCATGATAAAACTCTAAAAAGAATTAACCGCGGCCACGATTTTGATTGTTTCTTAAAAGCGTATGAATTATCAAAAGAAAAAGGTTTGAATGTCTGCGTGCATGTTATTTTCGGCTTGTGGGAAACTAAAGAAGAAATTTTGCAGACGGCGCAAAAACTTGCACAGTTAAAAGTTGACGGTGTAAAAATACATATGCTCTGCGCACTCAAAGATACTAAACTTGCGCAGTTATATTATGACAACAAAATAGATTTTATGTCAGAAGATGAGTATGTTAACCTTGCGGTAGATTTTTTGGAATTTTTGCCGCCTGAAACAACAATACATCGTCTTGCCGGAAATGGTTTGAAGAAAAACCTCATAGCACCGCGCTGGTTAGGCGCAAAACTGGACTGTCTGAATAAAATTGACAGAGAATTTATCCGCCGTGACAGCTGGCAGGGTTCAAAGTATTTCTAATTGCAATTGTTATTTCTTGAAATTCCAGAAATCCTTGTGGAACATTACTATAAACGGTATGATTTCCAGACGTCCGATAAGCATTTCAAATATTAATATTGCTTTTGAAATCCAGTGTAAACTTGAAAAACTTCCCATTGGCCCGATTTTATAGCCGATATCAGGGCCTATATCGCCGAGGGCAGATATTGAACTGACCAGTGCAAGCGAAACATCTTGTTCTATAATAGCCAGAAACATTGATGAAACTGCCCAGATTGCAATATAGCACATCACAAAAAACAGTGTTTGCCTGATAACATCAGTTGGTATAACCTTACCGTCAATTTTAATTGACAAGACCGCTTTCGGATGAAGAATTTTATAAAGTTCGTTCTTTAAATATTTAAATATAATTATTATACGTGTAATTTTAACACCGCCGCCTGCAGACCCTGCGCATGAACTTAAAAACATCGCAATAAACAGAAGAATTTTGGCATCAAACACCCATAATCTGTAATCTTCGCTCGCACTTCCTGTTGATGTTGCAAGAGTAATTGTCTGGTAAAGTGCCGCCGTAATTGAATGATATGCAGAGTACCCCTGCTGCACAAATAGGATTACGGCAATCCCCAGAGATATTGCAAGTATCGCAATTGTATAAAATCTGAATTCTTCGTTCTTCCACATTAATGACAATTTTCTTTTTGCAAGCACCTTTGATAGTAAAACAAAACTTGTACCGGCAATAAACATAAAAATTATTATTATCCAGGTAATAATCTGGGAATTGTATCCTGCTATACTGTTCGGGTTAGGAGAAAATCCTCCTGCAGCAAGTGTAGAAAATGCATTGCAAACGGAATCAAACAGCGGCATTCCGGCAAACCATAAAAGTAAAATACACAATAATGTAAAACCAGCATATATAATCCATAAGACAGATGCCGTATGTTTTATTCTCGGCGTAATTTTATCTTCTGTCGGGCCCGGGGCTTCTGCAAAAAACATCTGTCTGCCCGCAACTGCAAACTGCGGCAAAATCGCAACAAAAAGGACGATAATTCCCATACCGCCTATCCATTGAGTGAATGATCTCCAGAAAAGCAGTGTTTTGCCGATATCGTAATTATCCAAAATTGTAGCACCGGTTGTAGTAATACCGGAAACTGATTCAAATAATGAATTTATAAAACTCATGCCTGAAAACATGTACGGCATAGCAGCGATAACAGAAATCATTATCCAGGAAATCAACACAACCATCAATGCTTCGGGACGCTTGATATCATTCAGCGAATCTTCAACATCAGAAAGTTTAAATCCTCTGTGCAGTATTAAACTCAAAAATAGCGAGAAAAATCCCGCACCGGCAAACGGCAGAATCATTGAAAATTCCTGATAATACACAGCAACCAGCACCGGTATAAATACAACCAGCCCGAAATCTTTTAATATCAAACTTAATGCCCGTATAACATAATTAAAACGCATTTTTACATCACCTTAAAGTAATTTTTAATCTTATCCGCATTTTCAGCCTTTGTAAAAATAATCAATATATCATTAAAATTCAAGCGGGTATCACCTTTAGGAATAACAACCCCCGTGTGTCTTTGGATAATCCCGACAACCGCCGGTGCAGGAAATCTTAAATCTTTGATATATTTACCGTTAAATTCTTCATCCAGCTGAATTTCGAGAACTTCGCCTTCTCCCTGTTCAACCAGTGCAAGTATATCGACATTTGTTTCATCAATATCGTTGCGAACTTCATTAATTGCTGATGTTTTTGAAGATACGGCAATATCTATCCCGACTTTTTCAAACAGCGGAATATTTAAAACTTTTGAAACTCTGGAGATTACTCTTTTAACCCCGAGTTGTTTTACCAGCAGAGAGCACAGCAAATTTCTTTCATCATTATTTGTAACAGAAATTGCGACATCGCATTCCCCGATTTCTTCTTCTGATAAAAGTTTTAAATCAGTTCCATCTCCGTTAATAACAATAGTTTTGCCCAGTTCCTGCGATAGGAACTCGCATCTGTCGTAATCTTTTTCAATAATTTTTGTTTTTATTTTCAAAGCCTCAAGATTTTGCGCAAGCATAAACCCGACATTACCTCCGCCTATTATGGCAGCGGTTTTGACCTGTTTTTTCTCGTGGAAAAATGTTCCTGCAAGTATATCAAGCGAGTGCGGAGTGCCCATGAATATGAGTTTGTCATCGGCATTGATTTCAGTTAACCCGTTCGGGATAAAAAGCAAATCATCCCGTTTTATCCCGACAATGATTGTGTCCTGCGTGAATCCGCAGTCTTTAACCATTTTACCTACAATAACGGAATCAGGTTTAACTTTATATTCAAGAAGCCTTGCTTTCCCGTCCGCAAAATTTTCGACATCAAGAGCATGTGCAACTGTCACTGTTCTGAATAATTCCTGTGTAAGCAGCTCTTCAGGCCATATAACATAATCTATATAAAAATCATTCAAATAATCAGTGTTATTATTTATTAACAATGCATTATTGTACTCGGATTTTGATACAAAACAAATTGTTCTGATGCCGCTTACTTTTTTTACCGCAAGACAGGCTACAATATTAACTTCGTCATATCCGGTGCAGGCTATGAAAACATCTGCATCATTTATTCCTGCAGATTTTAGCACCCTGCTGTCAGCCGCACTGCCCTGAACAAAACTTATGTCCAGTTTGTCAAATTCTTCCGTACGGTTTTCTTCTTTGTCAATAATTGTAATATCGTGATCTTCGAAAAATTCTGTTGCAAGCAGACATCCGATTTCTGTTGCGCCGTAAATAACTATTTTCATACTTTTACCTTAATAATCCTAATGCACTGAACAAAAACAATGCTCCGTAAACGGTAGCATTTCTCAATATAACAAGTACAAAACATGCTATCATAGGAGAGATATCAAACATTCCGATAGGCGGAATGATTTTTCTGAATAAATCAAGATATAAATCGGTTGCCTCTCTCAGCAGTCTTAATATCGGATTGTTCCAGTTTACGAACGGGAACCAGGTTAACAGGCATCTGATAAATATCATTAACAAAAACACATAGAAACAATTTGCTATTGCTTCAATAATTTTAATTGCTATCATTATTTTCATCCTTATCTATAGTTTGTTCTTTTTTTAATTTTTCCTGTTCAATTTTTTGTATAAATTCTTCAGGCGACATTATAATAATTCTCGGTTCTTTTTCCTTGTTTAATTTGTCATACAGTTTGCCCAGCCCTGCAGAGGAGAGTGCACACAGAACCATAATAAGCACCGGCGCAAATAAAAATCCCATAAACGGCGGGAGCAGATAAAATCCCGAAGATACAAATATAAAATGAAACAGCGGATAATCAGGATTTATATTCGGAACCCATGACAAAAGGCAGGCAAGCCCCACATAATACATATAAAGGTTAACCAACCTATCTATTATCAGAATAAACTTAGCCATGAATTATCCTTTGCTCCGGTTATATATTTAAATCTGCAGAATTTGCGCAATTACAGCCGCATTCCTGCGGGATATTCTCAATCATAGTGAATAACAACGATTTTAGTTTTGAAAGATTATCGTTAAACACTTTCATAACCGCTTCATGTGATACCGGCGGAACATCTCCGACCAATCCGGCATCATAATCCGTAATAAGAGAAATATTTAACGGACACATATTGAGTTCTTTAACAAGATATGCTTCAGGGAAAGCGGTCATATTAATTACCTGCCAGCCCTGATTTGTAAAGAATGCTGATTCGGCTTTGGTAGAAAATCTTGGGCCGTTTATGACAACGACTGTTCCTGTTTCATGTATTGTTATTCCGAGTTCTTTTCCTGTTTTTATTGCCAGTTCTCTTAATTCAGGACAATAAGTATCAGCAGGCGAAGGGTGCTGAACAACAGGGCCTTCATAAAAAGTGGTTTTTCTGCCGTCAGTCCAATCAACAAATTGATCACAAATGACAAAATCACCCGGTTTTACATCTTTTTGCAGACTTCCCGCAGCGCATGGCGAAATAACTCTCTTGCAGCCAAGATGCTTCATAGCCCATACATTTGCTCGGAAATTAACCAGATGCGGCGGAATAGAGTGATTCCTTCCGTGTCTTGGCATAAATGCCACTCTTTGATTTCCTATTTTACCGATAAATACATTATCGCTTGTTTTGCCGTACGGAGTATCAACTTCGACTTCTTCAATATCTTCAAGAAAATTGTAAAAACCCGAGCCTCCGAACACACCTATATCCGCTTTATCTAAAATATCCATTATATCCCCTTTCGTAATTAAAATCTTAATAGTGTCATATTACAATAACCCGAATAAAATTTCAAACCCTAAACAAAATTTTATAATCAGTTCGTATGTAATAAAAGATTCCCCGATTTACCGATTTTAAAAATTTTGAATGTGGATTTTAATATAAATAATCTTTTTCATACTTCCAGCTATTCTTAATTTAATCAGCCTCATTTGAGGCTTTTTTTTATAAACATCTTAACAAATACCCGAAAGTATGATAAAATGAACTCCGGAAGAAAGAGGAATATACTATGAAATCAAAAATTTTAGCAATAATACTGACAATGCTTATCTCTATGCAGATTACATACGCTGCACCATTCAGCGGCAAAGCTAAAACAAAAAGAATGCCTGCCGGTACAAATCTGCAGTTAAAAATGATGGATAATCTGAATACATCAGTAAATAACACAGGAAACGGATTTTCGGCAATGCTGGTTACGGATCAGACAACAGGTGATGATGTCATTCTGCCTGCCGGTTCAATTGTAAGAGGTGATATAAGAGCAATAAAAATGCCGAAAAGGATGTCAAAAGGTGCTGTTTTATACTTGAATTTTGACCATGTTGTCACTCCTAACGGCAGACAACTCCCGTTGACGCTTAATGTTGTCGGAAGAACCGATATGACATACGACGGCGGTATTACAACAACAAGAGGGTATGCCGATGCCTGGAAACAAACCTGTTCAAAATCCGCTGATATAACAAGAAACAGTGTTGAATGGGGCGAAGAGATTGCAAATGATACCGGATGGAAATATGTGACGGTTCCGATTAGTGCTTTCGGCGGCGCAATAGGAACTGCAGGTTATTTTGTCTATGGAAGTATTGCTGATATGATAAAAAAAGGAAAACATGTTAATATTCCAAAAGATGAAATCCTCAATGTTATACTTGTAGATCCTATTGATGTACCGGTAATTTAAATACAATGTCAAAACTAGATAGAATAGAAGAGTTACAGAATTTAATCAAAGAAGACAGCACCAATTTTCAGGCAAGAAGAAAATTGGCTGTTCTTCTTATTGATGCCGGTTTTAATGAAGAAGCTCTGCAGCATCTGCTTTATTTATCCAGAACATTTAGCGATGATGACGGTATTTTTTATAACCTCGGAATTGTTTATGAAAAATTAAAAAATTTTCAAAAGGCAAAAGAGTCTTACCTTAAAGCCCTGGAAATTTCGCCGGACTCACTTGATTCGGCATACAATCTTGGTTTAGTGTGCATCGAGTTAAAAGAGTATGACGAAGCGGTTGAACTGTTTAAGGCTATATTGTTTGAAGATCCACAGGATTCAAATTCATATTTTAACCTTGGATTGATTTATTTCAAAACAGGTGATTATGTCAAAGCTATAGAAAATTTCCAGCGAACAATTGATATCAATGATAATGACATATATGCCCAGTTTTATATAGGTAATATTTTTAAAGAATTCGGCGACCTTGATGCTGCTGCCGAAAAATTTAATAAAGTTCTTGAACTGTCGCCGGATTACAGTTGGGCATATTACAATCTTGCCGTTATCGAAAACGAAAGAGGAAACACGGAAGGCGCTGTTTATAATCTGCAAAAAACCATTGAACTAAACCCCTATGATATTGAAGCATACAAAATATTGATAAGAATACAATTAAAACTTCATGATACTGACGGTGCCGTAAAAACTGCAAACGAAGCAATAGCGCAGTGTGAAGAAACCGGAGATTTGGATTATCTTGCCTTTCTCGCTCATAATAAGGCCGGAAATCCGGACTGCAAAGAGTATCTCGAACGTGCAATTAAAAATCATAAAACGCTTTCAATACCGCTTGCCAGAGCAAAAAATGAATTAAGTAAATTAAAATAGATATGTTTGTGCTAACATAAAATCATTGAAAAAGATATGAGGATTACAGAAATATGAAAATGTCAAAGATTTTTGTGCAGACATTAAGAGAATTTCCTTCCGATGCGGAAGTTGTTTCTCATAAAATGCTTGCAAGAGCCGGATATATAAAGAAATTAACCTCCGGAGTTTACAATTTTTTACCCCTGATGTGGAGAGTATTGAAAAAGGTTGAAAATATTATAAGAGAAGAAATGGATAATGCAGGTGCTCAGGAACTTTTGATGCCGTTTGTCCAGCCAAAAGAATTATGGATAGAATCCGGACGCTGGGAAGCCTACGGAAAAGAACTTATGCGTCTGCGTGACAGGCACGACAGAGAAATGTGCCTCGGACCGACACACGAAGAAATTATAACCTCAATTGCCCGTGATGTACTTAAATCATATAAACAATTGCCAGTAAATCTTTATCAAATACAGTCTAAATTCAGAGATGAAGTTCGCCCGCGTTTCGGGTTATTAAGAGGCAGAGAATTTATTATGAAAGATGCCTACAGTTTTGGCACCAGTCAGGAAGAACTTGATAAAGAATATCAAAATATGTGGGAAGCATATACAAGAATATTCAAACGGTGCGGGCTTGAAACAAAGGCCGTTCAATCGGATTCCGGAGCAATCGGAGGCAGTGTATCTCACGAATTTATGGTAATTACGGATACTGATGCAGGAGAAAATGATGTATTTTATTGTGATGAGTGTGATTACTCCGCAAATTCAAACCATGCAATCTCCAAATTGCCGCCGGCTCAAACTGCGGGAAATTTTGCTTCTGCTGAAATTGTTGCAACTCCGGATGCGCATACAATAGAATCTCTTTGTGAATGCTTAAACATTCCGCCTTCAATTATTTTAAAAACTCTTGTTTATATAATTGATAAAAAGCCTGTACTTGCGCTTATCAGAGGTGATAAACAGGTTGAAGAAACAAAATTATTGAATGCTGCAGGCGGTTTAGAAATAAGAATAGCAACATCAGGTGAAATTCAGGAAATGATGGCAGAAAACGGATTTAATGCAATTCCGGGATTTATCGGCCCTGTTGATGAAAACAAAAAACCTCTGGCTAAATACGGAGAAAACGAAATCAGAGTTATTGCAGATGAATCTGTTAAAGAATTGAAAAATTTTGTAGTAGGTATAAATAAAAATGATGTCCACCTTGTTGGCGCAAACTTTGGAAAAGAACTAGATCTTCCGGAAACGATTGCTGACATAAGACTTGTTGAGGCTGGCGAATTGTGCCCGCAGTGCGGCAGACCTCTAAAAGTTACGCGGGGAATAGAAGTCGGCAACATATTCCAGCTTGGTACAAAGTATTCAAAACCGATGAATGCGGTTTATTTAGATGCTGACGGCAAGGCAAAACCTTATATTATGGGCTGCTACGGTATCGGTGTTACAAGAACTGCTGCGGCTGCTGTTGAGGCACACCATGATGAATGGGGTATAAAATGGCCGCTTGCAATTGCCCCGTATCACGCAATTGTCGTACCTGTAAGCACTAAAGACGAACTCCAGATGTCAACTGCGGAAAAAATATATAATGAACTTCTTGCAAATGGTGTCGAGGCAGTTCTTGACGACAGAGACGAAAGACCCGGTGTAAAATTCAAAGATGCGGATTTGATAGGTTTTCCGTTTAGAATTACAGTTGG
>CALUYV010000041.1 GCA_944325095.1 Candidatus Gastranaerophilales bacterium
GGTTCATAGTCATATACAACATAACTGTTATATTTACTTTTCCATTCTTTTCGTTCTAATTTCCCGTTGTTTTCATCAATAATATCTTCCAGCCATGGCAAAAGATCCTGATCTATATTTTTCATTTCCAATCTTGCATATTTATTACAATCATTACAACCGTTACCAAGAAACATATCAATTACTCCCTAAATCTTTATATAAGAATTGTACCAATTTGTCCGAATTAAATAATCGCCGTAATGTATAAAAAAATATTAGCAAAATTACTTATATTGAAATCTTCTTAATAATAATTTACAAATGACCGGATTTGAGCAATTTTGGGGAGTATTTAACCTTTATATATATAGTACAGAAAACGAGGAACAACTATGATCTGGGGACCAGTATATTGTTTACCGCCTTTCGGAGGACCTTGCGGCCCTAGATTTCACTGCGGAGCAAATGAAAGTTATGCCAAGACAATGTTCACATGGAGCAATATCAATTGCGGTCTTGCCTCGATTGTTTCTTTGATTGACCAGCGAAATAACGGAGTTCCGGCAGGTCAGGCAGCCATAAATTTTGTCGGCAATGTAACTAACGGTGTCGGACGTAATGCTGCTGCAGCCACTATGCAACTGCATGGAAACCCGATGGGTAACCTGATAAACGCTGCAGCCGGATACGGAAATCCTTATTCTAACTTTATCGGAACGACTGCTTTGATGAGTGCCTGTTCTCCTGCAATGTTCTGGGGCTGTGTTCCTTATATGCGCCCGTTCTGCTCTCCTGGTTTCGGGTTCTGGTGCTAGAGTCGGTTTTATAATGATTTTATGATAAGCAGGAGCAGTTCTTTAAACTGCGGTTTTACTTTTTCTGTAATTTCAATAACATCCTCGTGAGAGAGTTTGTTAGATGAAATTCCGCTTGCAAAATTTGAAATGCAGCTTATTCCGAGAACTCTCATTCCGCAGTAGTGAGCAACGGTTGCCTCCGGAACTGTTGACATTCCGACTGCATCCGCTCCCATATAACGGAACATTTTTACTTCTGCAGGTGTTTCGTAAGTCGGGCCTGATGCAGCAAGGTAAACTCCGTGTTTCAAATTTATTCCCAGCATATGAGAAGCGGTATCTGCTCTTTTTATTAAGTTTTTATCATAAATTTCGGACATATCGGGGAATCTTTCGCCGAGGGAATCATCATTTTTTCCGGCAAGCGGATTAACTCCCATAAAGTTTATATGATCTGTTATAATCATAAAATCACCGGGTCTGTAACTTTTGTTTACTGCACCTGCGGCATTTGTAATTATAACATTTTTGACTCCGAGTTTTTTCATAACTTTTACGGGATAGGTTATTTCCTGCATTGTATGACCTTCGTAATAATGGTTTCTTCCCTGCATCATTACAACTTTTTTGTTATGTATTTCGCCGAAAACGAGATTTCCTTTGTGTCCCGGTACGGTAGATTTTGTAAATCCGGGAATTTTAGAATACGGAATAGTGTGTATTGCATATTCATCAGCAATTTCGCCCAATCCGGAACCCAGAATCAAACCGATTTCAGGGGTGAAACTATCAGTAAATATATCAATATAATCTAATGTATCTTTTATAATCATAACCCACCTGACCAATAATTATTCTAACCATTATATAAATACAAAAATGCAGCAGCAACCTTACGATTACTACTGCATAAAAACTTCCTAACCTACTAATCTGTTATCATCCGCTTCCGATGCTTTAACCATCAGAGCGTGTTCAATAGGATTTTCTCTTGAATATGTTGCTTCATGAACATCTTCAAATCCGAAATCTTCACGTGCTTTTCTTGCCTGATTTTCATCAACGATTTTTTTTGCAAGTTCAGCAATTTCATAAACCAACTTATATCTGTTATCTGAATTTTCGTTCAAATCCCATGCAACTTTAATTATCTGATCCATATTTAAAAATCCTCATTTTTTATCGCAATTAAATCATATAATATAAATAAATTTTTCGCAAGTATCAATATTTTTCTAAGATTTGTAACAGATAAATTTTTTGAATAGCAAATTAATTAAAATAGGTGTTTTAATACTAAGTGTAGGGTTATTAAAATGAAAGGATAACAAATAGCTTATGTTGAGTGTATCAGGTATTTCTGGAATTAGCAATGCGAGTAGAGTGAATTTTTGCTCAGAAGTAGAGAAAACTGAAGAAGTTGCGAATGCAAAGCCTATTGACGAAGAAGTTGGTGATAGTTTAGAACTTAAGCATAAAAAAGGTTCTCACGAGTTAACAAAAGCTGACAAACAGCAAATATTGTCAAAGGCAAGAGCAAAAGCCGCAGGGTGGTCAATTTTAGGTGAATTTGTAAGTACAATATATTATGGGCTACGTTCAGATAAGACAGTAGCAAGAAAATTCGACTTGGATCCTGAAAAAGATAAGGAATTCATCAAGAAAATTAAACGAGATCAAATGATTGCAACATTACCTGGGGCATTAATCCCTAGTGTAGGTGGTATTTTTGCTTATCTATATTGTAAAAACCAAGATACATCAAAAATTGATGTTGAGTAATTTAAAAAGGTTTCAATTAAAGAAGGGGCTGGCAGAATGCCAGCCCCTTCTTTTTATTCAGTAATGTATTATTTTTTCTGAGTGATTTCTTTATACATATTCAAATATTGAATAGCACTTTTCTTCCAGGAGAAATCTGTTTCCATTGCGGATTTTCTCATTGCATTAAATACATATTTGTCAGAATATACATATAATGCACATTTAATGGCATTGAGCATATCCCAGCCGTTGTAATTCCAGAATTTGAACCCGTTTGAATTATCAAGAGGATAGCCTGTTACGGTATCTTCAAGTCCTCCGGTTGCTCTGACAATCGGTAAAGAAGCATAGTGCATTGCGATTAACTGGCTCAATCCGCAAGGTTCAAATTTTGACGGCATTAAGAAAAAGTCGCTTCCTGCATATAATTGATTAGCCATTTTTGAATCATATCCGACAAAAGTCCTTATATTGGCGGTATTGTTTGACAGCCAGATGAATAAATTTTCATAATCTTTATTCCCGCTTCCGATAAGAACAAAATCGGCTTCAAGTTTTTGCAGTTCATATTGCATATCGCGGATTAAATCAATCCCTTTTTGATCTACAAGTCTTGAGATAAAAGCAATAAGCGGGCGGTTCGGATTGTATTTTAATCCGAAATATTCGCATACGGCTTTTTTGTTTATTTCTTTATTTTCCAAAGAGTGAACATTATAATTTGCTTTTATATATTTATCTTTTTCAGGGTTAAAGACTTCATAATCTATGCCGTTTAAAATTCCCCGCAGTTTATATTGAACACCTCTTAATGTGTAATCCATATTTTCGCCGTATTCCGGGCCGAGAATTTCTCTTGAATAAGTCGGAGAAACCGTAACTACTCTATCTGAATACTGAATTGCACCTTTCATCCAGTTGACCATTCCGTAGTGTTCGCAGCCCCATTCGTTATAGACAATGTCTTTTCTCATATTTGCAAAATCAAGGACATCCTCAAACCATACCCCCTGGTATGCCAGATTATGAATTTCAAAAACACATTTTGTATGCGACCAGAATTCGTCAAATTTATAATTAGAATGAAGATACAGAGGTATCATTGCTGTATGCCAGTCGTTTGCATGAATTACATCAGCCCTGAAATTCAAGGCTTTGGCATATTCCATAGTTGCTAGTGAAAATGAAATGTATCTTTCATGTTCATATCTCGGATCAAGATATTTAGGATAAACTTCTTTAAAACACGAAAAATACCAGTCATTTTTTACAAAGAAAACATTTATATTTGTTCCGGGCAGTTTTGTCATATACAAATTAAATTTATGGGGTTGAGAACCGAAAGTAATCCACATCTCGGAATTTTCAAGTTCTTTAATTCCGTACTTTTCTTTATCAATGCAGCCATGCAGAGGAGTGAAAATTGCTATTTCAGCATTTTTTTCCAATTCTTTCGGCAGACTGCCGACAACATCAGCAAGCCCTCCTGCTTTTGAAAAAGGTGCAACCTCAGCAGATGCAAATAATATTTTCATTTTCCCTCTCTTTCTGAACAACCTGCCGGTATTTCTTATGAGAAGAATTGCGACGGATCCACAACTTCCCCGTCAGTTTCAAACTTAGGTTTCGGTATCCGGCTGTTTCCTTTGTTTGACTCTGATACACTTTCTCCGGCATTTTCGACAGTAGTATTTATGCTCTCTGTTTCTTTTCTATTTGAATTTTCTAACATAAATTTTTTAATGTCAATATTTAAGTTAAATTTTAATCCGTATTTTTGTACAATGGCAGAAGCCTGATTCATACAGATTTGTGCCTGATCTTTTGAATTCATGCACATCATGACTTTATACATATTAACTTTATCAAGCATTGTCAGATATTCGCTTACTATGCCGTTTTTCTCCATTTGAATAATTGAATTGTTCAATACTCCGTAGGCAAGTTCATATTTCCCTTCGCTAATATAATGAATGCTCAAAATGTACCATGCAAGATGCAGTATTGATGTTAACCCTTTTTCTTTTGCGGTTTTTATGATTTTTATTAAAATCGAATAGGATTTTTCAAACGCATTTAGTTTTACATACGCATAACCTATCATTAAATCGGTGAAAAGTTCTATTGAATAAAGCATAGCGGATCTTGCAATAAGTTTTGCTTTATACATAATTTTTGCAAATTCAACGGGGTTGTCTTTGCAGGTTGTAAATGCTTGTATAATATGGAATGTCAAAGACGAGAACAAATCATCTTCTCCCATCATTTCAGGAGATATGACAGGTTTGTCGCCTTTTATGAGTTTTTGGAGCTGTACAAAGATTGCATATTTTGGCGGAATGAATTTTAAAACTTTATTTGAAAGATTCAAGAATTCCTGTACATCTTCGTTAAGGGTTAAAACATCAACAACAGCAATGTAGCCGACACATTCTGCTATTAAAAATTCAAGTTCTTCTTTGGTTATTATTGTATATTTTATACTGTTGAGTTTATCATTGTCCAGTACACTCAAGACATTGTACCCTATATCGAGGCAGTCATCATAAGCTCCGATATGGAACAGTATTTTTATGTATATTATGGACATAACAAGGAAATTCAGATTGAAATCAGGCGATGACGGGTCGATAGATGAATTATCAAGAGATGACAAGACATTATGTGTCAAATCCATTGCATAAAGATAATCACCTTCCTCCATTGCTCCGTGTATCATCTTGGAACATAATGTGACATATTTGTCTATATTGTTGCTTTGTTTTAGATAGTCTAAAGATTTTGCAACAATATCTATAGAGTCTGACGGTTTATATTCATACATGTTATCTGCAACATTTTCATACAGCGAGATTTTGTATTTTTCCAAATCTTCTTTTGTCCATGTATCGGTATATTTTTCAAGACATTTCATTATTTCGTTGGAGCAATTTAGATAAGATGAAAAATCACCCATTGCAAGGTTTATATTAGTAAGATTTTCCCATTCGCAGATTACTTTTTCGTGTTCTCCTGTTATATCGTAGAAGAATGTTTTAACAGGAGCCGGCATAGTGTCATCAAACACTTTTGCAAATAATTCCTGAGCAATGGCTGCAATGTCTTCAGGTTTAACAACTTCCAGAAGGGCTTTTCGCAATATATTGTAATTAGGGAAATATATACAGTTGTTGTAGAAATATAAATATCCCATCTGGGCAAGTTCTTCTCCTGTTGTTTGCCAGTTTCTGAAGCCGAGGGATTCTATTGTTTTTTCGTCAATACGTGTTCCAAGAAGAACAAGCATTGTTAGAAATTTTATACTTTCTTCGTTATCTTTTAGTAAATTTAATCTTCGTTTAATTAATTTTTCCAGCCCTGACGGAATTATAATGGTTTTAGGATTAACCATTGCTATTGAATTTTCCGTATATTCATAAACTCCGGATTCAAGCAGGTACTGGATTGCAAAGTCTAAGAATAATGTACTGCCGCAGGCATATTTTGCAATTCTCTGGAAATAGAAATCTGTCAGAATGTTTTTATAAAAGTCATAATCAGCATTGACAATTGTCTGGAACGGAGTCGGTGTCAGTGTAATCTCAGTATAATATCCTCTTGACAGAAGGAAGTGGAAGTTTTTGTGCAGCGAATAATTCTTATCATAAGATATTAAATAACTTATATTTAATTCATCAAGATAATCAAATAATTTTTCTAATACAAAAAGAGAACTTTCATCAATTTTTTCAAAATTTTCAATATAAATAAGAGTATTCGGAATTGCCTGCAATAGTGATACGAAAACATTGCAGTATCTTTCCCGGACTTCTTCCATATTTTGCATAGGACGCTGGTTAAGTCTTATCAGGTCTTCAACAAGTCCGAACTGGTCAACATTTTCAAACATTGAAAAGTCATTTGAGTCAAATAATTTTTGAGAAATTGTATATTCAAAAATTGAAGATATTAAATCTCTAAAAAATGAATACGGAGAGAACTTCATATCATCATGACAGGTTATCGGAATTATATTTTCATACATTCCGAGTTCGTCGGCAGCAGAAAGAAGTTTCAGTGTATATGGCTGATACATAGGGGATGCTTTGATTGCAAGAATACCTTTTGGCACTTCCTGAAGAGTTTTTACAACAGCATCAAACACATTCATCCCTTCAACTTTCATAAAGGCACAATTAATTTCATTGAAATCTATACCCTCAATATCATAAATCCCGTCATCATCAAGTTCATTTTCTTTGGCAAGAACATCCATAGTTATTTTTTCCTGATCAACTAATGCGGATTGAACAAACATCGGAATTTCAGGTTCTTCCATTTCTTGATCTTTTTGTGCTTCGTTTTTCAGCAGTTCTCCGACATCCATAAAATCACGGATATCAATTTCAAAAAAGCGTTTCATTTGTCCGCTTAAAAATGCGGTATTCAGCGTTTCCATTTTGTAATGTCCGCTGTATATATCCCAGAATGTTTCGTCCGTAATTACCTGAAAGGCTTCCATTGCTTTCATATCTATCTGGTCGCTGTTTGCAACCATATTAGCGTGGAAACCTATATCCAGATCGTAAGGATTTTGATCGGAACTTCGTTTAAAGATTGAAAAATTACACTTTAAAGCGACACCTTTTTTTTTCAAAAGTTTTATATTAACTCTTGTAAGCATATTTACAAGTTCTATGGTTGCCTGAATTGCTGTATTTGCGGAAGATGTAAATGTGTAATCTTTAGAAAATCTTATTACATAGGTTTCACCTTTAATAATTTGTCGTCTTACATTCAGTGTTTGAACATAAGAATTTATCATAGCATCAATGTTTGCCATAAATTTTCTGTATAATTGATTAGAGCCTAATTTTGCTTTTACGACATTACTGTTTGGAAAGTCAAGACGAACGACAGCGAATGTATCGGTGTTGGATTCTCCCATTACCGCACTGATTTCATTAGAAAAACCGCATTTTACGCAGTGCGAATTTTTTAGAAGGTTAATTTTTCCGCATTTTGCACATTTTGTTACCAGAACCTCGCCGCATTTTTTGCAGGTATTTTTGGTGTTGATAGTCTTGCATACAGGACAAATTATTTTGAGTACCTTCTTGCAATTCGGGCATACTAATGCGCCTTTATCAATTTCCGCTCCGCATTTTGGACATTCCATAGAATTATTGTATCATATTATTAGTTATTTAATCTAATTCAAAAAGATGATATTGTGAAATTATTTTATGAGGAGTTTTTTTATTTTTTTATTTCTACAACAGCGTATGCGTTCAAATCCATAGAACCGTAAATAAGTTTAATTTTATCATCTCCTTCGGGCAGCCATTTTGCAAAAGTAATTGTTTCCGAGCCGAAATCATCATTTGTTTCCACGGCCGGAAATTTTGCCATTACAAAATGAGCCTGATAGAGTTCTATAAAAACATTTCCGCTTTCATCTTTAACTCCTTTAATCTGGTAATGCCCGACAGGTATAACTCCGTCATCTGCGGTGATTTCTGCAGGAATACAAACAACAGGAAGGCTGTCTTTATCTGTGGATTCAATTATGACTTCTGTTTCGTTACTCTGATGAAATTCCTGCCCTTTAGGAATTTGTTTTTTTCTTATTTTTTTATTTTTCTTTTCTTCAAGTTTTTTTACTGTTTCATCAAATTCTTTATCAGATACGCTTTTATCCTGCCCGTAAAAGGTTTGGTCAGCATTCCAGTTATCCCACAAGTCGCCTCCGCCGGTTAAATCATCATCAGCAATAGCGCATCCTCCGGCGGTAAATAGAATTATAAATACGGAAAATAGTAGAATAACCTTCTTCATATCATTATCATAATGTTTTTTTATAAAAAGTAAACCCGATATTCAGAGGAAATCTTAATTATTCTCTTCAGGATTTTCCGGCTCCGGAATTTCATGAACAACTAATAATTTTGTTATTCTGGCACCGTCAATTTCTTTTACCGTAAAAGTAAATTCGTCATATTTCACGAAATCATCAATAACTGCCAGCCGTCCGAGTTCTTTAACTACAAGTCCTGCAATGGTATCAACACCTTCGACTTCAAGTTTTTCTGCCGGCATATCAAAGTATTCTGCAAGTTCGTTAAGCCTCATCATCCCGTTAACAAGAAAATGGTTAGGTTTTATTTCCGTGATATTTATTTCGGCTTCCTCGTCAAATTCATCCTGTACATCTCCGAAGATTTCTTCAAAAACATCTTCCAGTGTAATGATGCCTGATGTTCCGCCAAATTCATCTACAACAACAGCCATCTGGCTTTTGTTCTTTTTAAATTCTCTGACCAGATTGTCAAGAGTAATTGTTTCCGGAACAAGCATAATTTTTCTCTGGATTGATTTAATAGAAGTTTCTTTATCCTGAGTTACAAGTGAATATAAATCTTTTACATGGATTAAACCTGTAATATGGTCAATATCTCCGTCATATACAGGGTATCTTGTGTACTGGTTTTCTGTTGCGAGTTTGTTTAATTCTTCAAAAGACATATCTATCGGAACACAGACCATATCTGTTCTCGGTATCATTACTTCTCTTGCTGTCAAATCCGAAAAACTGAACATATTATGAAGCATATCTTTTTCGGTTTCGTTTAATACACCTTCATCATAACTGGTATCAACAAGAAGGTCTAAATCTTCTATTGTATGGACAGCGTGAGCATTGTTTGTAGGTACTTTTAAAATCTTGAGAATACTGTTGCAGGCGATATTTAATGTCCAGACAAAAGGTTTAGAAAGCATCATAAATAAGTTCATCGGTTTTGCAACATACAATGAAATTTTTTCAGGATATTGGAGTGCTATACACTTCGGCACCTGTTCTCCGATAACTACATGCAGAAAAGTAACAGTTAAAAAAGCCGCCACTGCCGTAATCGGCGCAACATAAACATGTGCAGCCGGAAATTTATTTAAAAGCGGTGTGAGCATCATTTCTATTGTCGGAGAACCAAACCAACCGATACCGATACTTGCTATTGTTACACCGACCTGTACGGCTGCAATAAAAAAGTTCATATCATCAAGGGCTTTTAATGCCAGTTTGGCTTCAACATTACCGTCTTTTGTTAATTGTTCAATTTTTACTTTTCTTGAACGTACTATTGCAAATTCTGCTGCTACAAAAAATCCATTTACAAGTAATAATATAAAAACAATAATCCAATTGGAAATAATAATTCCCAGATTCGAGTCATTCATCCTTAAATTTATCCTCTTCTACAAGGTCAATTATAATATTATCATATAAAAATTGCAAGTTGCCTGAATTATCGGCATAGTGCAGTTGTTTTTTATTTTTACGGCAATAAAATCAGCGGTCGAAAATATTATTTCTGACCGCTGAAAAAATCGAATATAAAATTCAAAGTTTTATTTTGAAATTCTGCCCGGAACAACGACTCCGCCTTTTAAATTCTTTTTATAAAATTCAACATGCGGCTGGAGAACGCTGTCAAGAACTTCAGGAAGTTTTTTACCTGTCATTGTGCATTCAACAATTTCCTGATATACGGTTGCAAAGGCTCTTAATTGAGTTAATGCGCCTGCTGCTTCCGGTGTTAATCCCATATTTGAGGTTTCTACTTCTTCTTTAAAGAAAGCACCGGTAATTGTGTAGGATTTTGTCAATGCTTCAATGTAACTTTGTGCATTTTCTGAGCATACTCCGTTATCAACAGGAACGGTCAGAGCAAAAACAAGTTTGTTTGCCGGATTGAAGTGAGCTTCTGCTGAATGGTGCATAGCATCCGGAACTTTTGCAACCTGTTTTAAAGTGTCTTTTACAGATTCATTCTGCATTTGAGCATGCCAGTAAACGGTATTTTCAAACATTGAACCCATATATTGATGTACAGAGGCTTCAATTTTGTTCATTTTTGCATCTGCCCAGAAAATACCTTCTTTCAACGCATCATTTATTTCCAAATCTTCGGATAATGATTGGCTGGAAACTTCTTGTGCTGCGTTTAGTAATGCAATCATATCAGATTTTGGCAGTCCGGCCCAGATTAAAGTAAACAGTGCGTGATCATCAAATGCTGAAAATCTGCCGCCGACATCATCGTGAATATACAGGTCGCCTAACCAGCCCTGTTCGTTTGATGTTCTGCGCAGTTCGCTTTTTTCTTTATCTGCATCAGTTACGGCAATAAAATGTTTTGCTGTTGATTTTTTTGCTTCTTCTTCTGATTGTCCTTTTGCCATATAAGCATCAATAAGCATTTGCTGGATTCTTAAAAATCCGTCTTTTGTTTCAAAAGTTGAACCGGATTTAGAAGCAACCATATAATTTGAAGATGTTACATCGCCAAGTCTGTGCAAAAATCTTGCAAGGCTTATTGAATCAACATCCGAATAAAAATCTACAACATCGTGGCATACATTTAAACCGTTTATACCGAGCATATGTTCAACGGTATGTTTGGAGCCTCCGATACCGAGAACACTTAATTTTTTTACACCGGTTTGAGATTTAAAATTTTCAGCCATTGAATAAAGTTCGTCAATTCTTTTTAATTGTTCTGACGGCAGATTTACCCAGTTGAGGAAGTAACCTTTTTTATTTGCACGTGCGGCAAATTCTTTTACAAATTCAGATGTTTTTGATGAATATTTTGAAAAATCAACACCTGAAAAAGTTGTTTTAACTGATGAATTTTTTGTTAACATATACATCTCTCCTTTTAGTTTGTTTTTCTTTAATTGTAATATAAAAATAAAAATATTTTACAAAAGACAAGATATTTTCTTTTTATTCATTTTATTGTATAATTTTCCCATGAACAAAAAATTATTTGTAATTTCAGGTTGTTCCGGAGTCGGTAAAGGAACGGTGTTAAAAAAATTTATGTCCGGTAATGCGGATAATTTTATGGTATCTATTTCCTGCACTACAAGGAGTCCAAGACCGGGAGAGATTGACGGAGTAAATTATTTTTTCGTTACTAAAGAAGAATTTATAAACAGTATTAATGAAAATAAATTTCTTGAATATGCGGAATTTGCCGGTAATTATTACGGAACAAAGAAGAAATTTATCAAACAGAAATTGGAAGAGGGGATGAATGTTATCCTTGAGATTGAAACTCAAGGGGCTTTGCAGGTAAAAAAACAGATGCCGGAAGCCGTATTGATATTTATTGCTCCGCCGAGTCTTGAAGAATTGGAGCATCGTTTGAGAGGCCGCCATACAGAAGATGAAGCCTCTATTCAAAAGCGTCTGAATGAAGTTAAGGTGGAATTTGAACGTTCAAAGTTGTATGACTATGTAGTTTTGAATGATAATGTGGAACGTGCGGCGTCTGAATTAGAAAGTATTACTGCAAAAGAACTTTCTATGTAAGTCTTTTATTTTTGTATTATTATTTGAACAGGTTAATTTATATGAAAGAGGTAGTTGATGACTCTTGAGGGTAAAACTGTTCTTATCGGAATAACCGGCGGGATTGCCGCATATAAAATCTGTGAATTAATCAGAAAATTTCAAAAATCAGGTGCCGCAACCCGTGTTGTCTGCACTCCGAATGCAATGAATTTTGTCACAAAATTAACTTTGCAGAATTTAAGCAGAAATCAGGTTTATGTTGATGAATTTGATGTAAAAGAATGGAAACCCGAACATATTTCACTTGCGGATGAATCAGATATAATGGTTATTGCACCTGCAACAGCAAATACAATTTCAAAAATCGCAAACGGAATTGCGGATAATTTGTTAACTTCAATAGCCTGTGCCTTTTCAAAACAAATGATTTTTGCTCCTGCAATGAATTGTAATATGTGGAATAATTCTGCTGTGCAGGATAATATTACAAAATTAAAATCAAAAGGATATGAGTTTCTTGAACCGGAAACGGGATTTCTTGCCTGCGGATATTCAGGCAAGGGCAGATTGTGTTCAATTGACAAAATATACGACTCTGTTGTTGAAAATTTAAAGTATTCAAAACTTTTGGAGGGTAAAAAGGTCGTTGTAACCTCCGGCGGCACGATAGAAGATATAGATCCTGTGCGGTATATCTCAAATTATTCTTCAGGCAAAATGGGACTGGCTATTGCACGTTCTGCAAAAAAAATGGGTGCTGAAACCGTTTTGATTACAACAAAAGATGTCGAGGCTCCGTTTAAGGTTGTGAAAGTAAAATCAGCCTTGCAGATGCAAAAAGCACTTGATGATGAATTTGAAACTTCTGATATTATAATTATGGCAGCAGCAGTTGCGGATTACAGGGTAAAAAATTATTCAAATCAGAAACTCAAAAAAACATCAGAAGACGAATTAGTCCTTGAATTGATAAAGAATCCTGATATTTTGCAAACATTATGCAGCCGCAATAAAGGCGGGAATAAAATTATTGCCGGTTTTTGCGCCGAGAGTGAAAATCTGCTTGAAAATGCAAAAGAAAAAATTTCAAAAAAAGGATGTGATTTTTTAATTGCAAACGATATTTCAAGACATGATATCGGGTTTTCCTCCGAATACAACGAGGTTACAATACTCGACAAAAACGGCGGAATGAAAATGTTTGAAAAGAATTCAAAAGATGTAATTGCGCGTGAGATATTGGAGTATATTATTAAAAAATGAATAAATATGAAATTATAAAAAGAATAGAAAATTTTGCACCTTGCGAAAGCGCAGAAACTTGGGATTGTTCCGGTTTTATTGCCGAAACCGGCAGGCAGGAAGTTTCAAAGATTATGCTGTGTCTTACACCGACTGAAGAAGTTATAAATCAAGCGATTGCGCAAAATTGTGATATGATAATTTCTCATCATCCGATGTTTTATCTCAAACTTGACTCAGTACTTCTAACTGAAAGTTTTAAGCCCCGTATTGATATGTATTGCGCTCATACAAATATGGACAAGGCAGATGGCGGTACAACCGATACCCTGATAAAGGTTTTAGGTCTTGAGAATTATAAAAAAACTGTAGAACACGATTTTTTGCGAATGATTGAACTTCCGGCTCCGGAACAGCCAGAAATATTTGCCGGTCGTTTAAAAACGGTTTCGCCGGATTTGAGATATGTAAATAATAAAAATATTGCAAAGGTGTCAAAAGTAATGTTCTGTGCGGGTTCAGGCGCAGATTTTATTGAGGAAGCCCAAAAACTCGGCGGAGATTGTCTTGTGACCGGCGATTTAAAATTCCATACCGCACTTGATTCAGGTATTGTTGTTTTTGATATCGGACATTTTGAATCGGAAATCCTTATTTTGCCTGTGTTTGCAAGTATAATAGGCAAGGGTGTTGAAATCGTTTTTGCAAAAGAGAAAAGTCCTTTTATTAAATTATAAAGCAGTAAAAAATACCGGTACTATTTAAATACCGGTACTTTTTTATAGTTAATAACAGCATTTGCATTCAAGAATATTTGAACAGAAAGTGTCATCCCAGAATTCCTGCGGGAGTTTTCTTATCGGGTCGTAAAGTGCGGCGATTTCTTCTTTTGAAAATTCTATTTTTGCCTGTTCTTCCGATGAAAAACCCGATTCTTCTATTTTGTGCAGGCAGTACGGGTTGCAGCGGCTGTTACATTCTGAAGTTGCCGAGCGGATACAGCCGCCTTTGCAGGCTGCGGCATAAATACAATCTTTGCAATAGCCTGTAAGCATTGAACAGTCAAAGTGTCTGTTATATGCAAAAGCATTTTTATCGTTCCAGATTTCTCTTAACGGACGTTTTGTTGTGTAATCTTCAATATATTCATCTCTCTGGAGTGATAAACAGCCTCTTACCGCACCATCGCTGCCAAGCCCCAGAGCCTTGATGCCGGCATGGCAGCCAAGCCACGGGCCTTGAATAGACTGGGCATAATCGCTCATATAACCCATAACATCAGCACCTGTTACTACATCAAAATATTTTTTATAATTTACCTGTGTATCAAGGATAAATTTTGACAATTCAAAGAACTGCCCTTCTGTCAGCATCGCTTGCTTAGGCATTCTCCCTATAAAATCCGCATATTGAACCTGCCATAATCGTACCCCCAGATTAATCAATAAATCTCTTATTTTTGGCAGTTGCGAGAAATTTAATTTATGTACTGTTGTAACTACAGTAGGTGTTATTCCGTTTTGATGCAGAAGATTTATACCTTTTATCAGATTGTTAAATGTTCCGTTGTGTCCTCTTATATAATCATGCATATATGCTTCAGCAGCATCAATACTTAGTCCGAAGGCTTTTGGTTTGACTGCTTTAATCAATTTAACGGTTTGTTCATTAAGTGCTATACCGTTTGAGATAAATGCAAAATCAATTTTTGCCCGTTTCAATGCTGCTGCCAGTGCGCCGATGTCTTTTCTAAGCAGGGGTTCACCTCCTGACAGCACGACAAGTTTAGTTCCGAGATATTCCAAATCCTGAATAATATCAAGGCATTCAGCGGTTGATAACTGGTACGGTTTTTCTTCCGAAACACAGTCTGAGCCGCAGTGAATACATTTTGCATTACATTTATATGTAACTTCCCATACTACAACTTCCGGTGTATAAGCCATCTTTTCTCTCCTATTGCTAATTTTGCTGCTACCTATCTGTACTTTAAAATATTATACTATTTTTTTCATATAAGCAATAAGTAACGGGAAAATTTTCCCGTTACTTATAATATGTTATTCTGGTAAGTTTCTTTGATATATTTCATCAAGAATGCGGGCATCCTGTTCTGAAATTTCTTCTTTTTTAAGGATATTTTTTATTGTTTCCGCATCTTTTGCGTTGCCGGATTCTGCGATATTTGTTGCCAGCCGCAGAGCAACCCGTTTCATTATATCCTGTTTTTCATCAAAGCCCCATTCGTGTAATACCTGGGAGAAGAACGGTTCAGCTTTTACCATTTCATCTGCTCTGTGTGCTTCATAACTTGATAAAAACTCGGTTACATTGTTGTTATTCACTTCGTTTATATTTCTAAGGATTGCCTCCTGCTCTGTATCTGTTGTGTAACCAGCAAGGTATCTTGCTGTATATTTACCCATTCTTTGAGCATCTTCTTTTTGTTCAGGAGTCAGAGCAGGTTTAGGAGGTGCCGTTTCCTGTTCAACAGGTTCCGGTTCAGGTGTCCATATAGGTTTTGGCAAATCAATAGGTTTATCTATCGGTCGTCTTATCATTGGCGGAACTTCGTCATCACCTATTGGCATCCGCACCGCGTACATAGGTTCTACAACAATAGGCTCATCAGGTTTTATAGGATCCGGCAGAATTGTCGGCTTCCCGCTGCCATCTCCGCCGCCTA
>CALUYV010000042.1 GCA_944325095.1 Candidatus Gastranaerophilales bacterium
GCATTAATTCTTTTCTAACTCTTTCGTTGCGTAATGTCATTTTAATATTCTCCTGAAAAAAGTATAACATAAATATATGAAGGTTTGTATTTTGTAAAAAATCCTCATCATTCTGCGGGGTAAATACCGAGGGTGCTTATACAATAAAAAGCACCCACATTCTGAAACTTATGGTGTTATTCTGAACTGCGGATTTTATAACCCTACCGGATAATCATTAGGAATTTTAAATCCGTTTTTGATAATTAGGGTGGTGCAAAAATCCGGAGGCGATGTGGAATAAGCGGGGAAAGATGTATTACTTCCACATAATTCTATAAATTTCATTCTTGTATTTTCACTGTATTGCACACTTGCTAATGATTTATATGCAATATCTCCGGTTATGCGGTCCGCCCAAAATGTCATAGCAAAAACGTCTTTTCCAACTATTAATTTTTGTTTTTCTGGATTTAAAATTACCGTAAAAATATATCCGTCATAGTTTCCGGCCCTTGCAAAACCTAAAACGTTGCCGTTTGCTAAGGTAAAATATGCAATATATTGTTGATGTATATTAAGTTTTGTCGAACCATCAGCACTGTATATGTTAAATTGTTTATTCTTCGGATAAAGAACAGCACCTTTAAAGACCGGTAAAAAAATTTCATCAAATGTGTCTTTTGATACTTCGTAAGAATAACCATTTACATCTGCATTTTCATAACCCCATGTATTCAAACTGGAATCTCCCGTTTGAGCCTGCGCCATTTTTATTCCTTGCAGAATTGTCGAATAAGTATATTTTAATTGAGCCTCAATTTTATGTTTTTGGTAAGCCGTATTTAATTGAGGAAGTGCCATAGCCGCAACAACACCAATAATTCCGAGGGTTACAATGACTTCTGCCAAAGTAAACCCAAATTTCTTTTGAAAAAATTTCATAAGCCCTCCTGCCGGACAAATAGGTCACTGACTTGTTAGGTATTTTAAGGCAAAATAGGTCACATGTCAAGGTTAAAAATTTTAGGCGAAAATATCGCAAAATACAGGCAACAGAAAAAATTATCGCAGGAAAAACTTGCAGAACTTGTTGACCTGTCGAGAGAATATATTACCCGTGTTGAACGCGGACAAAAGAATATTAGCCTAAAAAAACTATTCGCCATTGCTGATGCTCTAGAAGTTGATTTCTGTATGTTGACAAATTTTAAATAAAATTCACTATAAACATGTTAACAGATTATAAATTAAGTAGTTAAAAACTATGTTTATTGTATAATTTCAGTATCAGATACAGATAAACAGAGGGAAGTAATTTATGTTAACTGGAAATGAAATAAGAAAATTGTATTTAGATTATTTTAAGAATAAACGTGCGCATACAATAGTAGAAAGTTCAAGTCTTGTACCGGACAATCCGACAGTATTGCTTACAACAGCTGGTATGCTGCAGTTTTTACCGATATTTTTGGATATTCAGCCGTGCCCGTATGAGCCGCCGAGAGCAGCATCCTGCCAGAAATGCGCAAGAGCGGGCGGTAAAGATTCCGATATCGAAAATGTCGGAAGAACTCCGCGCCATCATACATTTTTCGAAATGCTCGGGAATTTTTCTTTCGGAGATTACTATAAAAAAGAAATTATCCCGTGGGCATGGGAATTTGTTACTGAAGTTTTAAAACTCGATAAAGACAGATTATGGATTACAATTTTTGAAACTGATGATGAAGCCTACGAAATCTGGAGGAGTGTAGGAGTTCCGGCAGATAGAATCAAACGCAAAGGCAAAAAAGATAATTTCTGGGGGCCTCCTGGAGCATCTGGTTCCTGCGGGCCGTGTTCAGAGATACATTATGACCTTGGTGAACAATATAAATGTGATGATCCGAGAGGATGCGGTATTGATACCTGTGAATGCGACAGGTGGGTTGAAATCTGGAATCTTGTGTTTACCGAATTATATCAGGATGAAGAAGGCAACCAGTCGCCGTTAGGCAAGAAAAATGTAGATACAGGCATGGGGCTGGAACGTATCACAATGGTTTGTCAGGGTGTTGCTTCAACTTTTGAAACAGATTTATTAAAACCGATTATGGATAAGGTTTCGCAAATGTGCGGTGTTCCGTATAAAAAATCGGAAAAAACCGATATTTCTCTCAGAATTATCACGGATCATGCAAGATGCGTAACATTCCTTATTTCAGACGGTGTAATTCCGGGGAACGAAGGCAGAAGTTATGTGCTGCGTATGATTTTGCGCAGGGCTTTGCGCCATGGCAAAATTCTCGGTATGGAACTTCCGTTTTTGTATAAATTAGTTGATGTAATTGTACAATATTACGGAGAAGCGTATCCTGAGTTAGTTGCAAACAAGCAAAAAGTTATTGATACAATTAAAAAAGAAGAAGAAAGATTTGCAAAAACTCTTGACAGAGGATACAAATTACTGGAAGAATTTATTTCCGCCAAAAAAGATATTGACGGAGAAAGTGCGTTCAAATTGTATGATACATTCGGTTTTCCGTACGAATTGACCAAAGAAATTGCTCAGGAAAACGGTTTGAATGTTGATGAAGCAGGTTTTAAAGCCGCTATGCAGGAACAAAAGGACAGAGCAAAGGCAGCGGCCGAAAAAATCAGTGTAACCGGTGATATGAAATATGCAAAAATAGAAAAAGAAGTCGGTTCAACAGAATTTATCGGCTATACCGAAAATGAAACGACGGATGCTGTTATTCTTGCACAGATAGAAGGTGACGGTTATACAGATATTGTATTAAATAAAACTCCGTTCTACGCTGAATGCGGCGGACAGGTCGGCGACAGCGGAATAATTGAAAGTGCTGAATTAAAAGCCGAAGTTTTGACAACATTCAAGGTAAATGAACTTTATGTTCACAGATGCAAAGTTCTGAATGGAGAAGTTGAAGTCGGTAATAAAGTGAGTGCAAAAATTGATGTTGCCCGCAGAGAAGAAATCAGACTGCATCATACTTCTGCCCACCTTCTTCAGGCTGCATTGATTGCGGTTGTCGGAGATGAGGTTAAACAGGCCGGTTCTTATGTAGAAGAACATCGTATGCGGTTTGACTTCACATTTTCAAGAGCGATGACTCCTGATGAAATTAAAAAGACCGAAAACCTTATGAATAAATGGATTGGCGAAGATTATACGGTTAAAACTCGGGTAATGGGTATTAAAGAAGCCGAATTGACCGGCGCAACAGCACTTTTCGGAGAGAAATACGGTGATGAGGTCAGAGTTGTATCAATTGAAAATTCTGACGGCTGTATTTCAAAAGAGTTTTGTGCAGGTACGCATGCAAGAAACTTAAAGGATTTAAGACTTGCTAAAATAGTATCCGAAAGCGCAATTGCGGCAGGAACAAGACGTATTGAGGTTGTTGTTTCAAAGGCTGCAATTGAATATCTTAATGCTAAATCTGCTGAAATAGACAAATTGTCTGCGAAATTCAAATCTCATTATTATGAAGTTAATGACAGGGTTGAAAAACTTCAGTCAGAAAATAAAGAACTTCAAAAAGAAGTTGAAAAACTGCAGGAAGAAAATGCAAGACATAAATTTGCCTCATTTATTTCCAAAGCACAGGATATAGAAGGCGGAAAACTGTTTATTTCAAAGGTGTCGGATCTTAAGCCTTTTGCAATTAAAATAGGTCTTGAGTACCTGTCAAATAAACTCGGCAGCAGTATTATTGTTCTTGCCGGTGAAACAACAGTTGCGGTAAAAGTTTCTGATGATTTTGTTAAAAACGGTGTTAATGCCGGAAAAATTGTCGGTGAAATATCAAGAGCAACCGGTGCAAACGGCGGAGGCAGACCTAATTTCGCTCAAGGCGGGATAAAAGATGCTTCTAAACTGGATGAAATTCTTGCTGTTGTAGAAAAAGAATTGAAATCTTCTTTAGTAAAATCATAAAAATATTTTTCAAACCCCCGCAAAAAATTTTTTGCAGGGGTTTTATATCTACATAAAAAGTAAAGGAGAAAAAATATATGACAATTATTAGAAGTTTAAATTCTTTTGACAAGGGGTTCTTTGGAAAAACAATGTCGGAATGGGCAGAATTTCACAAAACAATAGCGAAAAATTCACGTCCGTCTGAATTGAAAATGTCCAGCATTGATGATTTTAATAACTATTTTTATAAAAAAATGCCGGTTAATATCGGCGGGAAAAATCTTGATAATGATGTGTTTATGAAGGAAGAACCGGCAGACATTTCATCTCAGATTCAAGATATTTTTTCATAATAAAAACTTAATAGATTTACAAAATAATCTTCATGCTTTACTATAGGTATGGGGATTATTTTTTTAGAAAGGATATGAAAATGACAGTATTAAAAATTGAAAAACTACCGCACAACAAGGTTTTGCCGGAATATAAAACTGAAGGTGCAGCCGGCATGGATTTATGTGCTGCAATAGAAGAGCCGATTGAATTAAAACCATTAGAAAGAACTTTAATTCCGACAGGGTTAAAGATTGAACTTGAACACGGCTATGAGGCGCAGATAAGACCTCGTTCCGGAATGTCTATAAAACACGGTATAACATTGATTAATTGTGTAGGAACAATTGATGAAGACTACCGTGGGGAAGTTTGTGTTCCGGTTGTTAATATTTCCAATGAAACTTATGTAATTCAGCCTCAGGAAAGAATTGCTCAAATGATAATAGCAAGAGTTGAACAGGCAGAAATTGAGGTAGTTGCCGAATTGACAGAAACAGTCCGCGGAGCAGGCGGATTTGGTTCAACCGGCAAGTAGTTCTATTACATTAAACAGATGATTTCAAAAACCGTAGTTAGATATAGAATAACTATGGTTTTTGATTATGCAGGAGAAAACTATGAGTATTGAAAAAGATTCTGTAACTGCTCCCGAAAACACAGACAGATGTTCTTATGTTGTTACACTGCTTCTGGCATTTTTTTTAGGGTGGTTCGGTATTCATAGATTTTATACCGGTTATGTTTTGATTGGTGCTGTTCAATTGGTTTGTTTTATACTGGTTTTGCCTGCTCCTATATCTATTTTATGGGCACTGGTAGATTTGATTGCTCTTGCACTTAATAAATACAGAGATTCAAACGGCAGCGAATTAGAAAATTTTAACCCCGGATGCGGAATTATGATGTTAATATATTTCGGGTTTAGTTTTGTATTCTTAATTTTCAGTATATTGGTTATGATAAGCAGTTCATCATAAGAACAAAGTAAGTAAGAAAGGAGATTTTTAGGATGGAATTAGAACAATTAAAAGGAAAGAACTGGGTAGCAACATTAATGCTTTGCTGGGCTTTAGGTATGTATGGTGCACACCGTTTTTATACAGGCAAGTCTGTCAGTGCGTGGGTAATGGTTGCTTTGACTGTTCTGGGGCTGACTGCTCCGATTTCTGCAATCTGGGCATTAGTTGACGGGTTCTGTATTGCACTCGGCAAGTTTGCTCATGCTGACGGAAGTGAACTGTATGAACGTATCAATTGGCTTGGTTATGTATATATTGCCGTGATGATACTTGCAGTATTATTTATTGCACTGTACGGTTTAATGATTATTGGTGTTATGGCAGCAGCAATAGCAGGTGCAGGTTCAGGAGCCGGTGCAGGTTATTAATATTTGATAAAATAAACAGATACAAATCCGCAGGAAAATATTTTCTTGCGGATTTTTAGTAATAAAAAAGGAACCTTTTGCGGTTCCGTATTTATAGGTAGTTATTCGTAGTAGTAGGGGAAAAAGGAGGAAAATTATCTATGTCTAGTAACATTTTCTATATCGGCAGGCTGAGATTAAAACTTTAATATTTCATATTGAATGTTAAGTTTTTGTTACATAAATAAAAAGTAACCATAAAGGTTACTTCGGAATGAATAGATTATGTAGATTAAGGATGGCGGGATTAGTTTGCGGCTGTTTAGGAATTGCTTAATTTGTGCAATCCGCCGCAATCGTAGTAAAAATTTTTTGATATGAGAATTCTAATTTTTTGATGTTTCAACATATACAAAAGCCGGAGTTTTAAATAAACACCAAAATAATATTGTTTCCATAATATTTTTCATATCTCATCTCCATTTTCTTTTTCCTTACATGTGTATAACGAGTACAAATATTAAATTGTTCATTTTTTATTGCTTTTTTTTATGAAGTTTTAAGATTTGTAAAATTTTGACTGCCAGCTAGCAATTTCTTCAAAAAAATTTTTTTTAGGTAAGTGTAGGTAAAAATATATGTTATAAAAAGGTGGTAGTAGTATGGGTTTGATTACAAGTATTGGCTCAAAAATTTTCAATTATGGTGCAAAGGCTCTTAATTATGGAAAAAGAGCAGTAAAAGTTTCTCCGGATATTATTTTCGGAAAAGGTGCCGATGTATTTGTTAACAATGCAAGTCAGGCAGCAAGAGCAGCAGTCAAAGGGAATAAATCGTGGACTACAGCTTTGTGGGAAGGTATTAAGGGCGGCGGAAAAGCCGTTGAAGCCTCTGTTGCAAAAAATGCAGCAACAAAAGGCGGATTTTTTAAACAGGCAATTACATCATTAAAGACATTGCCTTCAACAATTGCCTCAACTACAAAAGCCGGAGCTAGAGCAGCAAGAATGGCAGGCAAGAGTTCTGTTCTTGGCGGTGTAAAAGGATTTTTCAAAGGTGTAGGCAAAAAGATGCCGTTACTCGGTAACTTGATGTTAATTGCATTTGAATTACCTAATATTTTCAAAGCAACAAAAGAAGAAGGTATCGGACAGGGTGCCGTTGAAGTTGCTAAAGCAGGCGGCAGACTGGCAGGCGGTGCATTGGGTTCTGCTGTAGGTACCGCAATATGTCCGGGTATCGGCAGTCTGGTCGGTTGGATTGCGGGTGAATGGCTTGCCAGCAAGGTTGTAGGCAAATCATACACCGAAAAACAAGAAGAATTGGCACAAAAACAGCAGGAAGCATTAGCTCTTGCTCAGCAAATGGGTATGGTTCCGCAAGGTACAAATCCTCAAAACGGTGCTCAAAATCCGTACGATAACGGTTTCCCAGCAACCAATCCTTTTGTTCCGTATCAAAATCCGTATGATATGATGAACGGCGGCTATTATTATAACACTCCATATTCGGATGACATAATGATGAATAATCTTAAATTAAATCTGCAAGGTTAAAGAATAAATCATATAAGTAAAGCGGGTTCTTATAAAAGGATCCGCTTTTTGATTTGTAATAATTGTTAACAATTAATCAATTTTTCCCGCTAAAAAGTTTTTATATTATTGAACAGGATATTATATAAAATTTTTATACAGGTGAAAGGGGAAAAAAAATGGGGATTTTTTCAGCAGTTGCCAAAGTCGCAAAATCTGCGGTTAAAGCGGTCACAAACTCAAACACTTTACGAAATGTAAAAAGGGCAGTAAAGGCTGCGCCTGATTTTATTTTCGGTACAGGCAGTGATGTTGCGGCAAAAGCAATGAAAAACACAAAAGGGTCAATTTTTACAAAAGTGAAGGCAGGCGCAAAAGCAATTGTTCAGGATTCAGAAAAAGCAGCAGCAAAGGGCGGAGGATTTTTCAAAAGGGTATTTAACGGGTTAAGAACTCTTCCTTCTGCAGTATCAAAAGGGTTCAAAGTCGGTTCCAGAGGAGCCAAAATTGCTAAGAAAAGTTCTTTCTTAGGCGGTTTGAAAGGTTCATTAAAAGCAATCGGTAAACGAATGCCATTAATTGGTTCTGCGCTTTGCGTATTGTTTGAAATTCCAAATATATGGGATGCTGCTAAAAATGAGGGCATTGGAACAGCATTAAAAGAAACAGGAAAAGCGGTTGCACGTCTGGCAGGCGGTGCTGTGGGTGCTGTTGCCGGTACATGTTTAGGCGGGCCTATTGGCGGTATTGCCGGTTTTGCTGCCGGTGAGTGGCTGGTTAGTAAATTGACCGGTGCTACTTATTCCGATAAAAAAGATTTTCTGGCTGAATACGGCTATGATGATAATGTTATTGCGCAGTTAAAGGCTCAAGGCTACTCATTTGATGATATTTATAAAGAAGTTAAAGCCGCAGTTAAAGCGCAGGAGGAGATGGCAGAAAATCAGCCGGCGCAGGAAGAACCATCTGTTCCGCCTGAACAGCCTGCAGCAGAGCAGCCAACTGCTCCGACACCGTCAACACCAACATCTCCGGCTAATCCGGTAAGTCCGACAACTCCGGTTAATCCTGCAGATCCGGCAAATCCAACTGCACCGGCTGCATATACGGAAAATGAAGTTGCGGCATTAAGACAAATGGGCTTGTCAGATGAAGATATACAGGTTTTACAAAATTCCGGATATACATACAACGATGTAGTTGCTCTTGTTAAAAATATCAATAACGCAAACGGCGCAGCATCGGGAGCTGGTTCATCACCGGCATCAGCACCGACAACAACAGGCACTACGGGTTACAATCCATCAGATTATTATATCGCACCGTTTAATCTTCCATACACAATGCCAATAGGTTCTCAGCAGCCTGGTTATTACAATCCTGGATTTTATACCAACCCGTATTCAAATGATACATATTACAATATGCTGTTAAGCAATATGGGTATGCAAAACTACAATATGTCAAATCCATTTTTAACAGGAAACAGCCAGTTGTATTCAGCGCAAACTTATCAAACTCAAAATAATAACAACAATGATAATATGTATTATAAAGACGGCAGACTTGGGTACAGTGCTTAGTATAATAAACTGAATAACAATATATAAAAGAGCCTGAATTTTCAGGCTCTTTTATTGTCTAAATTCCGCTTACATTAAAATCCCGCTCAGCAACCGCTGTTGTACATTCTAAAAATTGAGTCAGCATGTTTTCAATTAGTTCTTCTATTGTTTTAACTTCATTTCTTAATTCGCGGTATTGTTCTTCCCGAACATCTTTTAATGCCTTCTCAAAAATTTCATCATGATACATAACTTTTTGCTCCTTATATTTTCAAATACTGATTACGGTTATTTTCGGCGGGAACTTTAATAATAATGAAAATTTCGTTACAAAATTTCATTTTTTGTGGAGTTTTCAAATATTTTAAAGTAGAATGGTGACATGTTTTAAAAAAGGAAGTTTGAATGTTGAAAGATTATGATTTAACAGGTTATGACTATTATTCAAGCCGCAGAGATATGGAAGTTATCTCAAATATCGTTGACAGTTTGAAACAAATACTTGAGGAAGACCGCAGGCAGGAACAGCCGCTTTTTTTGAAAATTTCAGATAATTTGATTATGAATATTGCAAGAAAAGTCGTTCAAGAAAAAAAACAGACTTTTCTAATCGGTATTACCGGCGAAAGTGCCTCCGGCAAAACGGTTTTTGTGGATAATACCATTAAAGCCTGTGTGAAAGATAAAACAGAGGGTATCTATACAGTTATAAGATGTGATGATTATTATAAAGATACTTCTAAAGAACTCAAAGATGCAGGCAGTTACGAGGCGTTGTTTAAAACAGGCTTCAGTTTTGATACCCCGGATGCAATAGATTTAGATTTAATGAAATCTCATCTTGTAGCATTAAAAGAAGGTTTGAGTGTAAAATCACCACGATATGATTTTGTAACATGCGAATCTAATCCGGACGGTGATGACAAAAAACCTGCAAAAGTTATCCTGACGGAAGGTTTATATGTTCTTAACGAGGGTGTAAGAGATATTATGGATGTAAAAGTCTATGTATTTACACCTCTTGAAGTTATCAAAGAACGGTGGTACAAACGAGCAAAAGAACGCGGAAAAACAGGTGAAGCTGCGGATATGCAGTTTGCGGATGTCAATCGCACTGCCCAGCAATATATACGGCCTACTTACCAGATTTCCGATGCAGTTATTAACGGATTGGTAAGCCAGGAGTATATTCAGGAAATTACGGATAAGATTTTCAAAACATTGAAATCTATTGTATGTTCATAAAAAGCCGGTTTTATAACCGGCTTTTTTCAGGAGGTATCCTAAAATGCTTTTACACATGTCGGACACGGATTTTCATACCGGACAGGTGCTGCACAGCCGCAAACTTCGCCTTTTTGTATTTTAACGCCGTTCAGTTTTTGACATTTTGTTAGTTTTGGTTTTTTGCATTTACACTTACAATTACATTTTTCAACTTTTTCGCATTTGTTGCATTGTCTAAAGCCCGTGAATGGGTTTAAACTGTTCGGCCCTTCATAAGTCCAGGCAAAACCCTGAGCCGGAATCATTAATATTGAAAATACTCCTAATACCGTTAATAATTTTTTCATACAATCTCCTATATTTAATCTGGCTAAAACTGTTGACTAACATTATTTATTTTAAAATTTTTAAATGAAATAACTATAGCCTCTTGTTTAGATTGTATTATCTTTTATACTTAGCCGGTATTAACTGTATTAATAATCCGCAAACAAAAACAGACCCGAAATTTTTCGGATCTGTTTTTATCTGTTTTAATTCAGTTATTATTTAGAGATGCTTGCATCTTCCAATAAGATAACCTGGATTTGTTCGCCGTCTTTAGCACTGTAGTGCAGACCAGGAGTTACCAGACCGGTGATTAAACCGACACCTGCACCTACAGGAGTACCGATAGCAATACCTGTTCCGATTTTATCAGGGTCAGGTATGAAGGAGAAACCAACACCTGCACCTGTACCAACAGCAGCACCGCCGACAGTGTATAATGCAACTTTACCTGCTGTCATCCAAGGACCTTCTTTCAAAGCATAATCTTTGTAGAATGGTTTAGCATTCATATCAACAGATTTTCCGCTAGGAGTTACAACTTTTGTGATTTGAGTATAAACTCTTGCGTTTTTGTTAAACCATTGCGGGTCTTTAATATCTAATACGCTGCCGTAGAAGATAGAACCTGCAGGGAACAATAAAGTTCCTTCTTCTGTTAAGATATCACTTTCGTTAGTGAAGGTAACAGTGTCGCCTACAGCGTGTAATTTTGATTTAAATGCTTCGTTAAATTCGATTTCAAGAACATTACCTTCTTTGATGATGTTTCTGAGGTTTGTAATTGTAACTTCGTTACAATCAGCCTTTTTGGTAACATTCAGATGTTCTGTACCTAAAACGGTTTCTTGTTTGTATTCTGATTTAACAAGACTTAATTTTTCTCTCAATCTGTGCAAAAGAACTGCTGCTTCTGCTCTTGTAAGAGTGTCTGTAGGTCTTAATTCCAATTCATCCGGATGATTTACATAAATTCCGTAAGATAAGGTTTTTTTGTAAATATTTTTAGCCCATGCCGGAACTTTGCCTGCATCAGAAAATTTTGAAAGGATAGATGAATCTACAGTTCCGTCAATAGTGATATGACTGATAACTGATTGTGCTTCATCTCTCAAAACAGCATTGTTCGGCTGGAATGTTCCGTCAGGATATCCGTAAACCAAACCTAATTGCTGAGATCTTGCAATCGGAGCATAGATATCTGATGATTGTGCAACATCAGAGAATTTTGCTTTGCTGGTGATTTCAAGATTTTCGTTGCCTAAAACTTTTAATAATGCTTTAACGAATTCAATTCTTGAGATTTTTCCTTCAGGATTGAAATTTCCGTCAGTAAGGTTCATTACAGAATCGCTTACTACACTTACGATTTCTGTTCTTGCCCAGTAATTTTCTGTGACATCATTGATGCCCTGGTAAGCAAAAGCAGGTGCAAAATTGAATGCGATAAAGCCCCCTACTAATAAACTTGCTAATAATTTTTTCATTGCTACTTCCTCATCTTTTCTTATAAATTGATATCAACAATATACAAATCGATTATAATACACAAATGAGAATCTGTAAAGTGTTTGTTTTTCTCAAAAGGTCTTATTTCCCGTATTCAAAGCGTTCCGGGTGTGCGGAGTTTGACATTGTAATTTCAAAATATTCATTCTTATCTATATCGACACCCATAGTTTTGGTATCGCAATATTTTTTCTTTTTTTTCTTTAAAAGTTTTTTATAATCCTGCACCATACCATGTATATATCACAAATACGGATTTGGCGTAAACTTCTGCAGCCGGCATTCCATAATGTTAAAAAAAATTTACACACAGGCTGTTTAATATTATCGCTGCTTGCAAAATAACATTCTTTATTATAATATCTATAGTACGAACGTGCGTCGGTGAACTTTGTGTGGAAAAGTTATTTAAACACCGATTAAGGAATTACACTTTTTAGTAACAGATTAGAAATATAAAGGAAAGCAAAGATGAATAATCCTATTATTGATGAATTAGAAAAAGAATATTTGGGAAAAGATCTTCCGGATCTTAACGCTGGTGATACAGTAAAAGTTTTTGTAAAAATCGTTGAAGGTAATAAAGAAAGAATACAGGCTTTTGAAGGAACTATTATCAAAAAGCATGGTTCAGGACTTAACAAAACTATCACCGTAAGAAAAGTATTTCAGGGTGTAGGTGTTGAACGTGTATTCCTGATTAACTCTCCGAGAATTGATAAAATCAATGTGTTAAGACGCGGTGATGTTAAACGTGCAAAATTGTATTACTTGAGAGAACGTTCAGGCAAAGCAACTCGTATTAAGGAAAAAATTGAAAAGAGATAAGACTCACATACACTGGTATCCGGGGCATATCGCAAAAGCGGAAAAGAAACTGCGCGAGCAGTTGTCCCTGGTAGATGCTGTAATTGAGGTTCTTGATGCGAGGCTTCCTCTGTCAAGTTGCTATGAAGATATTACGGGGCTTTTAGGTCAAAAGCCCCGTTTAATATTGCTGAATAAGTCGGATTTGGTAATGAAACCTGATTTGGATGTGTTTATCAAATATCTTGAGGAGCAGTCAAACTGCCCTGTATTTGCGACAGATTCCAAAAACATGAAAGACATGCAGGTAATTGTAAAAAAAATTACCGAATTGGCGGAACCGAGAATACTTGCGCTTATGGCAAAGGGTCTTTTGCGCCGTCCTGCAAGAATTATGGTTGTCGGTATGCCAAATGTCGGAAAATCGAGTATAATAAATAAGTTAACAAAGTCTTCCAAGACAAAAATCGGAGCAAAAGCCGGTGTGACACGACAGCAGCAATGGGTCAGGATAAATCCTGATTTGGAACTTCTCGATACACCGGGTATTATTCCGATGAAACAACATGATCAGGAACGGGCAAAAAAATTGGCATTTGTTAATTCTATTTCTGAAAATGCTTATTCAAATGAGATAGTTGCGCAGGAACTTTTGAATATTTTGGATTCCAAGCAATCAGAGATATTCAGAAAATACTATAAACTTCCTGAAGATGTTGAATTAAATATTGATAATATTTCGCTGGCGCGCAACTGGCTGCAAACCGGCGGCAGTACTGATAGAGAAAGGACTTCGGTATATATATTGAGGGATTTTCGAGAAGGAAAAATCGGAAAATTTATATTAGATAAGTTGGGGTGAGTATTATGAAAAAATTTTTAATTTCATTGTTGGTTATTTCATTCGGGTTATGTGCATATGCTGCAAATTGGGAACGTATAAGTGATAAAATTTATCTGGATACTTCGGGTATTGCATCAAACGGCAAATCGGTATTTTCTTTCTGGACAAAGGAATTAAATGACGGCGGGACTGATTTTATACTGGCAGAAAGCAAATATTCACAGAAGGTCTGGTATGATTTAGTCAGATATAGTATAGACTGTTCTGCAAGAAAGTTTAAGATAGATGAAGTGTTGATATACGGGCTTCAAAATAATCTTATTGCTGATGATACTTCTGCCGCCGGCGGCTGGAACAGTATTCCTCCGCAGAGTATAGCGGAAGATTATCTGGAATTGGTCTGCAAACACGGATCGCAAATTACACCATCAGAGCCGGCTGAGAAAAAGGACACGCAAAAAGTTACAACTCCGGGCGGTCTTTCTTTTACTGTAGTTGATCCGAATACTCTCCAGAATGGACAGAATAAAAATAATGCGCCGCAGCAGGTGAAAAAAACTGTGAATCCTGCTGACTGGGATTCTTATATGAAAAATTTACAGGCGAAAATTTCTTCTAACTGGCAGCCGCCGGAAAGTGAAACTTCCTTGAAAACAACACTCATTTTTAGAATTTCAAAAGATGGTACTCTTATTACCTTGAGCGAGTTTAACGGTTCAGGAAATCAGGAGTTTGATGATGCTGCATCAGATGCGGTTAAAAAATCCGTTCCTTTTCCGGTGCTGCCGGATGGCGTTCAAAGCAAAGGGATTGATGTGCAGTTAACTTTTGATAAAACTGTCCACGGTTTTATTTTGAGCGGAAAATAAAAGTTAATTGATATTATTAATAAATTTTCAACTGAAAAATCAAGGTGTCTGCCTTGATTTTTTTATGTTTAAAATGTAACAAATTGTTACGAAATTGTTTATTTAAATTAAAGATTTTATCTGAGAATGCCGATTAATTAAGTAAGCAAATTTTGAAAGGATACGAAAAATGGGATTGGCTGCTTCACAAGCAAGATTTTTATGTATAACGGCACGGAAAGCTGATTGTGAATACAAATCAACAGATTTGGCTCAGCAGAAACTTGAGATTACAAATCAGTTGTCAGACATTTCCAATGAGTATTCAAATGCAATGAATTCTACAAAATTGATTTGGGACAATGAAAATGTTGCAAATCCTGCTGCTGTTGATTACGCACTGCTTATGACACATTCTGCAGCAAATGATTATAATCCGTATATGCTTACAACAGCATCCGGTGCAATTGTCTTAAATTCAACTTATGCTGCTGCGGCTAAAGCGGCAGGAATTTCTAAATCCGGCGGATTAGGCTCTCAGGCTTCAAGGAATAAATTTATATCTGCACTGGCATATCAGGGAATTATAACAGAAGAAACTGCAAAAAGTATAGTTGGTAATTTATATCCTCTTGATGAGGCGGCAACAGAAGAAACCGGACAAATTGTATTGGGTGAACTTACGGGAACTACGGGAGTTAGTGCAAGTATTCCGTGGAATCCCATTGCCGGTATGGGGGATGAGCCAAAAGAGAAATATGCGGCAGATGATTTCACTCTGTCTGAAATGTGCATGAGTGATATCGGAACAACTCTTGTTGACTGGGCACAGATTGGAACTAATAAAGAAGATAGCGTTACAACGAATGATGTAACGGAGTTAGAATATGAAGCACAGTTGGAAACGTTTGACGAGTTGATTTCTTCTGCCAGACAGGCAAATATTTCAACAGAAGTTATTAGTCAGTTAAATATGGACTATCATAACTATAGTCTTGAGTCTAGTCCGGATGCGACTAAGTTAAAGAACTACGAAACAATGGTTCTTATTGCTCAAAATTATAAGAATGTTGATTCCGCAGGATATATTCTAGGGAGTGATGGAAACCAGATATTGTATAATGGTAATCCGGTTAAACAGGATGAAGCCTCACAATTGATTGCTAAGCAATTAGAAGATGATAGATCTGCGTATCAAACAACATATGGCGGGAGTTTGGTGAAACTTGCAGATGCTGATTTTAATACCTCTAGTAATAATATTAACGACGGAAAACTTTCTGTCGCAAGTAATGGTATTATCCAAACAGGTGATAATCTTTCAGAGATTACAATTTCGGATATTCTTGTCGGTAATATCACTTTGATAAGCGGTGAAGGTAAATATGGAAATCCCCCAGATGCAGAAACTTTTGCAGAAGATATTACCAAAATATTTGACCAGATTGTTGCAGCCTTAGGTTATGAAGGTGGAACAACCGTAACCGGTGTTG
>CALUYV010000043.1 GCA_944325095.1 Candidatus Gastranaerophilales bacterium
ACTCGTAGGGGACTCCGTGTCAAGCACGGAGTGACGCACTGGGAGAGGGGGAAGGGAATTTGTGGAAAAAGTAAAATCCCTGAACGATTATGTTCAGGGATTTATACTTATTAGATTGATTATTTAGTTTTTACCACTTGATGAGTAGTGCACCGTCAACACCAGGGCTTGCCGGGATGTTGCTGTAGTCTTCACGGCAGCCTTCCGGTACATATTTGTTATGAGCAATAGCGTATGGAGTTGCTGATGCTTTATCAACGAATACACTTGAACTCAATGTCTTTTGTTCAAATATAACATCGTGTCTGCCTGCCCAGCATCTGTGTTCAACACCGCCGCCTGTACCGCCGCGTCCGAACTTAACAAATCTGTTGAACAAATCCGAACTGCTTGAACTTGTAAAGGCAACATTCATAAATGTTGAGAATACACCGGTCGGTGTCGGGTAAGCACCCTGCTGGTTACCTGCAATCTGGAAGAACTTATACGCACTCTGGTTGTTGATTAAGCCATCGCAGTAATTTGGCTGAGAACTCAAAGTGTTTCTGAGTTTGATTGCATCTTCCGTATTATAACGATAAGAGCCGTCGTCATTTTTCTGGGTGTATTTATCATAGTAGTAGCAGAGGCTTTCTTTGTCGTGACGTTCTTTATTATAAGTAGGCAGTGTTTCAGCTGCTTTTGTTAATCCGCCCTGACCGCCTTCGCCACCTTCAGCTCTTATGATATCACCCATAGAAGTTGCAGAACCTTTTGCACCGGCAAGACCTGAATCTACAGCCGCTGCAGATCCGCCTCTTCCGACTCTGATTGTCAAATCAAGATCGGTCAATGAACGGACAACCGTAGTTTTAAACTGTCCCGGATTACCTGCAGCACCGTAGCCGAGGTAGTTCTGGTCATAACCGTAACTGAAGGTATATAACCCGCCCGGTTCAGGACTATTCGGCGCATAATGGTGAGCTAAACAGTAACCGTAAGCACCTGAGCCGCCGCAATCAGTTTGAGCACTGCCGATTGAACAAGAACCGTTAGTAGCCGTATGTTGTGGAGATAGAGATGTATTATAACATTTTCCATCCAAACCAGTTGCAGTACCTCTGCCTGCACCGCCGCCGCCTTGAGAAGCACTAACAGCCTCGACTGAAACTGTACCTGCTTCAGGGTTTGTAATCTGGTAGGTTGAAGATGACGGAGTTGCACATGTAGCACTTAAAGCACCACCGGCACATACAGCCATACCATCCTGAGCATAATCTGCAGGGAAACAACCCTCTACAACAACACCAACATCTTTATCAGCACCATTTTGAGGGGATGCAGACATAATGGTGTCACTGCCGGAATAAGTAACGCCTAAACCGCCTTTAACTCTTGCACTCTGGCAGCTTGCACCCGAACCGCCTGCAGCACCGGAGCCGGTAGAAGCAGTCCAGTGGTATGTAGGATGCTCTTCATCCCAATCGATACATTCATCAGTTGTTGTTTCTAAGATTCGAGTGTCCCAATCTACACAGTTAGGTACACCGGCAACACAATCGCTTGCACTTTCAACAACGGAAGAACTGCTCGTACAACTTTCCGATGTTGTACAGTTACAATCATAGTAGTGTGTATATGTTTCTGAATGATTTTCGGTAGGATAGTATTCTGCACAGCCACCAGGTCTTGAACATGTTTTTTCGACTTTATGTTCTACAGTATCACATACATCAGGTTTATGACAAGTTTGTTGTATAACAGGACAACCGCCTCCAGGATCCGAACCCGCAGTACCACTATTTATAGTACCGCCTCCTGCACAAGAGTTGGAGAAACAAGGATAAGCCTCGCCAGGACGGCAATTTTCCTGTGTAGTATATGAAGTTGAACAATCATAATATTCATCAGGGAAATGTGTCTTACAACCGCCGCCGGTTGTCCATGTACGCTCCCTTTCCTCAGAACATGTTTCACAGGTTTCTACCTCTGTACAATCTGTCCAGGTACAGGTAATCGTTGTAGTTCCATCTTCTGCAGTAGTAGTAGAAGAAGATGCGCCTTCATGCGGTCTTTCATATTTCGCACAGTATTTTTCTTCTTCTGTCTCAACTCTATATTCTAAACAATCTATTGTCTTTGTAGGATTATTAATCAGACCAATATCACCGCCTGCACCTGAACCCACACTATTTGCATAGCCTATGAGTTCACCTGTGTATTGTTTCCACTCCTCAATAAGAGGCCCGACTTCCGCTTCCGGAATATCATCAAGGTCCATCATATTTTTCAGGCCTTCAACAGTAATCTGGAATGGAGATATCTCAGCAGAAGTTCCGTCTGAACTTACCCAGTGGCCGCCTGTATAGCCGGCATCACCGCCTCCGCCGCCGCCGCCGATTGCACTAATCTGGAAATATGCTGCTTTTTTAGGCGGTGTGAATACACAGTTGCCTGTAGCACGGTTGAATAATTCCTGCTGCTGGAATTTTCCAGCCCATTTTGCTTCGCGGAGCTGCCCGTTTTCATAGTAGCACATATACGCACCGTGATTAACCAGAGACGGCAGTCTAAAGTGCTTTTTGGTGACAACCGGCGCAACCGCCGCAACAATCAATGATGCTACAAGAAGTATCATCATCAATTCAACGAGGGAAAACGCTTTTTGTTTCTTCTTAATCATACTCTAAATCTATTCCTTTCATAAAATTGTGTTACCATAAAATCAATGCTCCGCCGGCTTTGCCGTCCTGATTTTTACCGCCGCCCTGTCCGACTTTTGCATCTTTTATACCTGAGGTATATTGCATACTTTCAACAAGTCTATGCAGGTTAGAAGGGTTCGGATCATCGCCTTCGGCTGTTGTATTCATCAAAAGTTCCATTGTGTACATAGAAGGAGCATATATATCATAGACATTTGGATACCAATCCGGTCTTTGCGCTTTATATGATGCCGTCGGATCTAAATCAGCATCGTTATAATCACTGAATTGGCTTATATCATGATATACCCAGGTATTAGCATTTTTCTGTGTCGTATATACATTATTTACAATATATCTCGGGTTGCCCATTTCAACATCACCGTTATCTTTTATATGTTTATAGGTTAACGGAACTGTTGCATAAGAACCCTTTGAACGGCAGAAACTTACCTCAATTTTACCGTCAACAACCTGACAGGTCGGTGTAATCTGGCAGTCAAACTGCTCCAGTGTACACCACTCTGTGATCGAACAAGCCAATACATCATTAACCGTTGTATTTTCAAGACTCGATACAGCCTTTCCGCCTTCTGCAGTGACCATAGCATCAAGATCCTGATTTCTTACAACTGTTGTTCCGCCGTTTTCTGCTGCACGTGAGCCGGACTCTTGTCTGCCGCCTACACCAGGTAAAATATAATATTTTCTTTCAATAGACGCGTAAAAAGTTGATACGAACTGCCCTTCGCTTGCTCCGCCTCGAGGGCTTCCGCCTGCACCGCCTCCAACAGCATCAATAATCAAATATTTTGCATAAGACGGAGGTACAAATTCGCATACTTTATGTGTTGTTGTGTTACCGTCTGCATCAGTAAGCGTTATCTCTTTTGTCGCCAACTCTCTGCCGGTTGTACTTTTTTCTGTGTACAACTGCTGATACAGTTTGCCGCTGTTATCATAATAGCACTCAAATCTGCCGTGAGCTTCCGAGGCAATTTTTGCTTTTGGTCTGTGCGCTACGGTGTTTGCCATAAGTGCAACGAAAATAGAAACTATAAGCATTACAACAAATGCTTCAAACAAAGAAAAACCTTTTAATTTTTTATTCATCATATTATTTATTACCATAAGATTACAACCGCTCCATCCCCGCCGCCGCTTGCCGGACATTTCATTTCTAAATTATCACTGCCATTTGTATATGTAGTAGATTCTTTAGATCTGGATTTTGGCACAAGTCCGTTAGCGCAATCATCCTTACCACTCTGCTCACATACATATACATTGCCGCCGGCAGGAATTTGAGTTTTACAAGTTATAGTCATCAAACTCGTATCAAATGTACAATCGTAGTATTTGGCTGTCGCAGGGTCATAGACTGCAGGATTTTCATTAAACTCTGGCTCACCATAAGTAAAGGATACACCATCATAAGAATATGGAATATTAACAACAAATCTTTTCCAGTCACCTGAAGCCCCCGGATCAGACGCTTTTGATAAATCGTTAAGATCACTTGACGGAATCTTGCCAATTCCGCAAATATACACTAACCCTGCTTGATTTATATCAATGTCACAGTAGCCTTCTCGTTTAACTTCGATAGGTGAAGAAATAGTTTTCAGTGAACATTTTGGCTCTGTTGTAAAATAAGGCCGCCTGAAAAATGATGTTTTTATTTTATCCGTAATATTCTGCCAATCAGACAAGAAACGGCGGCTGGTTTTAATGATACCTCCGTTGTCATCATATTCATATATAATCTGCCCGTTAGTGTCTTTGATATACTGGGTTTCACCGTTGCCCGAATCGCCTGCATTGTCAGGCACTTTGGTCTGCATTCTATCGTATTTTTCCATACCTTCAATAACATCAATAAACCCGGAATATTTACCGTTGATTGATGCCATTGAAGTCAACTCAAAGTCTGTTGACGGCCCGCCAACTAAAGAATAGGTAATTTTGCTGTCTATAGTACCGTTTCCGCCGGCACCGCCTCTGGCAAGCAGCCCTTCAATAGGAGCTTTGCCATCATAGATATACATAATTTTTGTATCTTCACCAGCCTCACCGGAACCGTTGTCATTTTTTGATAGTTCACCGCCTTTACCCGGATAGATTCTCAAAGTGACATTCCCCGGCAATTGAGGAAGGAATGTTGATACAATACTGCCAGGTGTTCCGCTTGTTCTGTAGCGCAGCATCTGTTTTGTTTCAATTGAATCGACATCGTATCTGACTTCTGTTCCCCACGGTTTTTCCGCATCAGTAAGAGTTCCGTCTGCCCACTCAATCCATGACGGCCACGCATTAGGGTTAGATGCCGTGATATACGATATTGCCTGTACATTCTCCTGCTTTGGCTCTAAATCTGAAACATTTGCCGTTGTAAATGTACCATCACCGTTATCAATATCTCTGGTATAAACAATCGCACCGGCTCCGCCGCCTCCTACAGCGTGCATAATAAAGTAAATAGAGTTTGCTGTCGGCTGAAAATCACAGTATGTTGCACTTGTGCCGAGGTTTTTGTCCTCTTCTCTGCCGTTTTCTTCAGCAACAAAAGAATGCAGTTCTTTTTCTCCGGCTCCATTAACTTTCCAGTAGCATTCATAACGACCGTGCGCTTTTCTTGTATCCTTTATTTTAAATACCTTTTTGGTCACCGGCGGCAGTGCAAGTATAATCAACATGATTATTGTCATAACGACTAAAACTTCCGCCAATGTGTATGCGATGTTTTTTCTGTTCTTGAAATTCCCAAAACTTCCAGGCATCAATCATCCTCATATTTCTCTATAAGCCCGCGTCCGGCACTTATATATCTCTTAATCATTGTTCATATATTCATCATATATACTATCTATGATAACATATGTTACAATGTTTTTCAAGTATGTTAAGTGTAATTTTTACAGCAATATCCGCCAATTCAAGTAGTGTTTCGTTTTACAGGGTTGAATTTGTCAAAATTATAGTTTATAATAGTTTACATAAACGCAACCGAGGAGATTTTGTATATGTTGAATAGCAGAAGTAAATTTGCGATGACTCTTGCTGAATTGCTCATGTGTATAGGAGTTATCGGTGTTATTGCCGCTATAACTCTGCCTATATTAAGACAGGTTATACCATCCAAAGAAGATTCATTCCGCAAAAAAACCAATTACATTGTAGAACAGGTAGTTACACAATTACACGAAGATGAAATCCTTTATCCGAAAAAAAGTGACTTCTACTCACAGGGATTCCAAAATACCGAAAAAGTTACAGTGAACGGAATTGAATATGAAGGTGATAAAAAATTCTGCGAATTGTTCGCAAGTAAGTTCATGATTTCATCAGAATCAGGCCCGCTCGTTTGCGAAAATGAAATCGAAGAAAGCGGTACAACCCTTGCAAGAGGAAAAAGATCCTTTATTGCAAAAGACGGTGTCTGGTGGTATCTTCCGGTAACCAGTTTCCAAAAAGGTTCTGCAGAAATTATGGTTGATATTAACGGAGAAGAACTGCCAAACTGTATTGAAGGTTCAGATGGCTGCAACGACCCTGACAGATTTTTGTACTATGTAAAACCGGACGGCGGTGTTACATACGAAAAACCTGAAAATGCCGTGAAAAATAAATTCAAAATTATTGTCAATACTTCTACTATCGGCTGCGGTAAAGAAGATGACCCGTGTACGACTTCCGGCGGTACTTATCAAATCGCTACATTGTCTAACGACGGTACTATCGGAGCCTGGAAATCCGGAGCATCCAGTTTTACCAATCTTGACAGTAACACCCGCTATATAATAAAAGCAAACCCGAAAAACGGATATTATGTCGATTGGACAACAGATCCAACTGTTAAAGCACCGACAAGAAGAGTTAAAATATATAATGCTGACCTTGTAGTTAACCTGGTTTTCCACAAAAAACCATTCTACTGTGTTGTTGTTGATATCGCAAACTGTGCAGACACAGATGTAACAAAATGCGCAACCGCTAAACTAACATCCGGCTGCGGCTACAAAAAAGTGGCTAATAAATCCGGTGAATATAAACTCAATGACGACGGTGCATTTGAATATGTAGGTATCGGTGTTGACGGAGGCGAATATACATATCAATGCGGCGGCATCCTCGATGCATACGGAAATGAAATACCTTCTAATACTTATACTCTCACTGAAAAAGGGCACCCTGTAAGAAATGAAGATGATAATACCATAACTTCAGATACAATGTACAGTGCAGTATATCAATGCGATGAATTAACCACAGGCGATTACCAGTTGGTTGTTACTCCTAGATCAGGTTACAAGGTTCCGCCTATCACTCATGAACACCCTGATGGACGCTACAAACAGGATGTAAGACTCGGAACGGAAGATTTGTACTTCTCTGTATCTTTGCAAAGATAAAATACAAATAAGTTATTCTGCAGCACCGCCTGAATCGGGCGGTGCTGCTTTTTAAGCAAAAAAAATCCCGGGTAACAGCAATTGTGAAAAAAATACTGAAATCGAAATTTGCATAAAATAATTAACTATTTAGCAATTTTATCAATAGAATCTTTGTATTTCAAAGAAATCTCTGCCAGTTTTTGTGGTGTAATTATTTCATGCACAAAAGCGACAGTAACCGCATTTGTTCTATTGCGAGCCTGCAATTTAGAAAAAACGGTTTCCAAAGTTTTCTTAACCGTACTATTTGTAACGGATAAGATATCAGCAATTTCAATATTTTTAAACCCAATTGCTGCAAGTGATATATATTCAATTTCACGGGCAGTTAAAGATAACGCTCCAATTGCAGCGCTTCGTTCCTCTACTTCCATACCGGTATTAAATATATACAAAAACAGAATAAAAGATACTAGGCAAATGACTAGTTTTTTATAACAAAAAACAACTTGGCTCTAACAAACTTGCAATAATTGTTAAAATATGTTAAGATGGTCTGCGGAATTAGAATTTACAAGAAAAGAGGGTTAAATTTTATGGATCAAAAAACTTTAGTGCTAATTGGAACTATTTTAACAATTATTTTCGGTGTCCTGGCTTCACTTGTTGCCTGGTTTGCCGGCGGGAAAAATCTGCAAGGTGCGCCAAGAGAGGCTATTCGCCAAATGTTCAATTTTGAACTTACATATCTTATTTTAGCAATTGTGTTAGGCTGGATACCGTTATTGGGTCAATTGTTAGTTCTTATTTTATGGATTGCAGGCATCGTATTTGCAATCAAAGCGTTTAAAGCAGCTGACAGCAATTCAGAACTCAAAATTCCGTGTTTCGATTTGATTAAATAAATACAGAATTAACATAATAAACAATCGAAAACGAAACAGCCCTAATGGGCTGTTTCGTTTTATTAAATTACATTAATATTAATAATAAAGAACATCTTTTTATTTTATGTTAAAATATAAAAAATAGTTTTTGAGGTTAGGTATATGGACAATAAATTTAAAAAGCCGTTATGTGCTGCAGCAATTACAGTTGGGATTTTGTATATTATTTTTCTGGCATCTCCGGTAGCAGTAACACCTATATTAAGCAATTATGAACAGAAGATTGCTGAAACAATAAAAACTTCAACTGGCTACAATGCACAGATTGAAAAATTATCATTTACAACCTCGTGGAACTTGAGAGCGGGAATAAAGGCGGACAAATTCGCCCTGACAATCCCGTCAAAAGAAAACCCCTTTTTCTATTCGGAAAATATAAAAGGAAATATATCTCTTGTTCCTTTACTGTTCAAAAAAATACAACTGGGTTCTTTATCTGCACAAAAACTTAATACTGACATTGAAGTGAAAAAAGACGGCTCTTTGCTTGTGCTGGATTACCTTCCTAAAAACGACGAGCCGGCAGAAAAACCGTTTGTTTTGCCTTTCGGGTTGAAATTATCAAATCGTATGCCAGATATAAAACTCAACAATTACAAATTAACCGTTTCCGATATGAATTCTGATAAAACCTATTACACGGAAGGCGAAAATTTTACAGTAACAAAATTCATACTGGATAAAAGAATAAAATTGAAAACAAACGGGAAAATCGTTTTAGACGATAATAAGGTTTCTGAGTACAATATCAATCTTGATAACAGAATTATGCCTGATATAAAACTTCAGGATATTGTATTCCCCGAAAAGACAATTTCACCGGAAAAAACAACTATAACAGAAACTCCGGCATTCAATATAATTGATTTTTTAAATGCCATAGTCAAAAATCAATTCTGCGGAAACATAACAACAGATATAAAAACAGCAGGTACACTGAAATCACCGGAAATTAACGGCAGCATAAACGCAGAAGGATTGTCTGTTGCCGTTGACGGGGAAAAATTACCGGAAAGTTACATCAGCCTGCAATTTAAAGGTGCACAGACAAGTATTGATTCTATTTTGTTTTCAGCACCGGAAAAAGAAGAACAAACCCAGATTATAGGAAACATAACAACAGGCAAAAAGCCTGCCGTTGATATAACATTGCGCTCCAATGCAAAATTTAACAATATTATAAAACTCATTAACAGCATTGCAAAATCTTTCAGCATAAATGATTTTGAAACATTATCCGCAACCGGCGGAATAGATGCAGATTTCAATATAAATTCAGACTTGAAAAAAGTATCTTCAAACGGATATTTGAAAGTTTTGCCGTCAAAAATATCTTATGGTCTGTATAACATTGTAATTGATAATATAACGGCAGACATTGCACTGGATAACGGAATTACCATTAATAAATCAGGATTTTCGATATTTTCGCACCCGCTGACCCTGACAGGTACAATAAATCATGATGCGGCAACAGATTTAACTTTAAATGCGGATAAAATTTCAATCAAAGGGCTGCTTGCCGCACTCGGACAGGTTAATCTGCTGAAAGATAACGAAATATCCGGAGGTAATATATCATTAAAAGCATATATTAAAGGAAAATTAAACTGTCTTAAACCGGAAATAGTTTCCTCTCTTGAAAATTTAAAACTCTACAACAAACCATCCGCACTGAATCTTGCACTTGCCAATTTAAAATTAAACGCAGATTACGACGGGAAAATTCTGGCAGGAGATATGAATATTACAGATTTATCTGCTAAAACAGGTAATACAACAATAAAAATCCCTGATACAAATATCTTACTCGACAGCAAAGATGTAAGTGTAAAACATTCTTATCTGCTTTTAAACAATTCAAGAATTGATATCACCGGCGGAATTAAAAACTATATCAATGATAAAATGGCAATCAACCTTTCCGCAAACGGTGATTTGCAGAGTTCTGATATAATTTCATTCCTGCCGAAAGAATTTGTTTCTCTAATATCCTACAAAGGAAGCCTGCCGTTGAGTATAAAAATCACAGGCAATTCAAAAATTCAAAATATTTCGTTCTGTCTTGATGCGGATAAAGATAATTATGTATCACTCATTGATATTGATAAAATAAAAAATAAACCTTCAAAAATAAAATCTACTGTTGAAATAATAGGAGATACCCTGACATTCAGAAATACCGGATTTTTTGAAGAAAGTAATTTATTAGCGGAACTTTCCGGCGGAATTACCAAACTTTATTCAAAACCTAAATTAAATATGAATATCATTATTCCAAATCAGATATCTTTCCCTATCTGGGGAATTTCAAATTCAAACATTTCAGTCCTCGGTTCTGCAGATATAAGCGGAAAAATCGAAAACCCATATCTTAAAGGAAAAGTTATGATGTCTGACATCTCAATGAAGGATATGGATGTGGCAATTAAAGATTTGACAGTGGATTTGGACGGAGAATTTCTGAATGGAACAGCAGACGCAAAAGAAATAAAATCAGGAGGACTTGCGGCAAAAGAGGTTTCCGGTAAACTTTCGCTTAATAATTACAGTAAAATTAATTTAACTGACCTATCAGGAACAGCATTTGACGGCAAAGTAACAGGAAAATTATCTTATGATATCAATACCGCAAAAATTAATCTGGACTTTACGGGAGAAGGATTAAACGCTTCTAATGCAATCTACGGTGCTGCAGGAATAAAAGATGCCTTAACCGGAACTCTTAACTTCAAGGCTGCTTTGAATATGCAGGGCATTGCATACGAAGATATAGTAAACTCACTTGCCGGAGATATTACTTTTGATATTCAAAACGGAAGATTTGTAAGCATAGGTAAACTCGAAAACCTTGTTGCGGCACAGAATATTTCTTCAAACTCTATTTTGAAATCGGCAGTTTCAGCATTATCTGTCGCATCAACAGTTCAGGAAGCAAATAAATTCAAAACCATCAGCGGAGATATAAAAATGGCTGACGGAAGCGCAAACTTAAATAAAATACTGGTAGCCGGCCCGTTAATGTCATATTATGTAACTGGGGTATATAATATTTTACCAAACACCGCAAACATTATTATCCTCGGCAGACTGGATGAAAGTGTTGTATCCGTACTGGGTGTAGTCGGGGAATTATCTGTAGATAAATTGTTGTCATCTATTCCAAAACTCGGTACAATGAGTGCTGCAATATGGAAACAGTTAACACTCAATTCCGCAAGCGAAGATACCTCGCAGATTCCGGCACTAACAAACGGAAGCACATCATATAAAGATTTCAAAGTATCATATAACGGTGTTGTCGGTGCGGCATCCTCCGTAAAATACTTCAAGTGGCTTGCCTCAACTATTGAAACACCTGTTGATATAAATATTAAACAGGATTTGCAAAACGCAAAAGAAGCAGTAAAAGAAAATATCACAACCAGAGTTGAAAATGCTAAAAATACGGCAGAAACTGTTAAAACAAATATTGATACAAAAATACAGACAATCAAAGAGAATGCAGCACAGGCAAAAGAGAATTTTAATAATAGAGAAGAAAATTTAAAATCTACTTCTGATAATATTAAAAATCTTTTGAAAAACGCAATAAAAAACTCCCTGTCCAAACCGGCCGCCTCTCCTGAAGCAGAACCGGAAACAGCGGCTCCTGCAGACACAACAACAGCACCGGCAGATGCAACAACTGCGGAATAATAAATATTTCAACAGACAGGTTTTGTATTCTATATTGAATTGCACGCACACTACGAACGGAAATTTAAATATTTTTCTGCCAGAAGAACGGCCTGCAGACGATTTTTAACCTTCATTTTACATAATATTGCGGCAACATGTGCTTTTACGGTATGTGCACTGATACAGAGTTTTTCTGCAATTTCTTTGTTTGTGAATCCGTTTTTCAGCAACTTCAATACATCTTTTTCTCTTTCAGTTAACATAAAACCTCTCCTGATTATATAGTAATTTGCTTTACAAAAAACTATTTTACAATATCGAAAACAAAAAACTTTAATAATATTTCCTGTTTGAAAATTTTTTATAAATTTTTATGATAAAATGAAAAAACATAACAAAAAATTAACAAACTCGAATAATACAATAAAATAATTAGCAAAAAATAATTTGTACGGGCTTTAAATATAGTAATCAGGCAAAAAGGAGATAATTAAATGATTTCTAATACAAAACCGGCAAATACCCCGGCATTTACAGGCTTTTACAAAATAAAAGGCACCGCAAATGAATTAAAACCGCTAGTTGAGCCTATCAAAGATATTTTGCCTGACAGTTTCGTATTTTTCAAAGAAAAAGGCACTCCTGACAGAACTCTATATATTTTAACCGGTGAACACGGAGATAAATTTGTCGAAAATATGAGCAAAATCGGCAAAGGTCAAATTGAAGATTTTATGGATTTCAAACGATATATAGAAAAAATCTTCAACGAAAAAGCAAAAAAACTTAAACTTGATAAAATTAAAAAACAAATAGAAAAAGGCAAATTAAAACTATAATATGTTATTAATAAAATTGCGATTTAAAATTTTCAATTTTAACAGCAATACCGCATCTTTGCCTCAACATTTGCTGAAGCGCATACAGATCTCTGCCTGAAATTAAATTTTCATTGGCAAGTTCAACAAACCTGTCAAAATTTTTCTGCCCGTCCTCTCCGCCAAAATTGGTTCTCAATACCTTGCTGGCAATTTTTTGAATATTCATTTGTTTTGAACCCTGTACATAAATGGTTTCTTTCATTCTTAACAGATCTTCCAGCGAAATAAAGCCGTCATTCACCGCACCGATTATGTCGTTAAAATAAACCTGCGGGCTTGTTTGCGGATATTTTTTCAGGTATAGAGCCATATAGCCGTCCCCTCTTTTGTTGTTGCACCCGCCGCAGGCAAGCGCATAATTCCCGAGAGTTTCAACATTCGGAGCGTGTGTCGCTCTGGGTTTCATATGTTCCAGAGTATCAATTGACGGTAACAAGACTTCATAACCGATTGTTGAAGAACTGGAAAATTCATGTTTTGCAACGAATGAATCCATACTGGTGGCAGATTTCGGAAGTTTTTCAATCAATCTTAAAATTCTTTTTCTTTGTTTTTCGTTTGCCTTTTCCTGCAGAATTTTATCAATATCATGACTCAATGTCTTATTACTGAATTTAATCCTTACCGGTTTACCTGTCAGCATCTTTTCTGCCTGACGGCAAACAGTAATAATATCACTGTTGCCGAGTTTTAAACCTGTCTTTTTAATTTGTTCAACTATATACAATTGAATACTTTGCAGATTTATAGGTAATTTGCTGTTTTGTAAATCATTTTTATGAAAAGTTTTGTTTATTATGTTTCGTTCGTGAAGTGTTGAATTTGTCAAAGATACTGTATTGAGCATTGTTTCAGCATAATTTGAAAGTAGTGAACTATATGTATTTTCAACAACTCTTTTAGATATTTTCTTGATTTTATAAGAAAAATCTTTCGGGCTGAAATCTTCTATCTGTGCCAAACCTTGAATCCTGTTTTTGTGTTTTATTAAAATCGGCTGAAGTTCTTTTCGCAAATCTGCCGGAAGTTTTGAAATTTCTGCTTCCAGTTTTTCATAAATCGGAAGTTGTTTTTCCCGCAAAGCCGCAAGAGCTTCCTGACTCAAACTTTTCAATGCTCTGGAAAGATGTGTTTGCGGTGCAACTTTTGCAACTTTTTCAAAATATTCAAAGATTTTTGCCGGTGTTGGTTTCAAATACGATTTGTAAGGAGCAATTTCTGCAATAAAATCTGCAATATCCCCATCGAATATACCTCTTTTCATCAAATCTTTTACAAACCCCGGACTGAACATAGGTATCTGACAATAAAAACAGTGAACAACACGGTTGCGAGGAAGTTCTTTAAACTCTTCAACAGTTTTAATCAATGAACTCGTGGTAATCGCACCAAAAGACACATTTTCTGCAGATTTATGAAAAGAATCAACACCGGCATGCCGTATATAACTCCCTTTGTTATACTTATTTACCGGTCTTTCAGGCATTCTAAAACTATAATTTTGTACACTTAATATCTGCATATTATTTTAAAACCCGTGAATAAAAAATTTGCCGGTTTGTTAAGTAAGATTACCGGAATAATTTTATTTATTATTCTTAAAGTGTAATTTATCCGGTAAACAGGGCTTTCAAAGTATATTGTACAGATTTTTCATTGTTGACTTATAGTCATTGACTTTTAGTCAATTATATGGTATATTTATTATAAAGGAGTTCGATTATGAAATACAGAAAACTAAGAGAGATTGAAGTATCTGCTGTTGGTATGGGCTGTATGGGGTTTTCTCACGGTTACGGGGCGATACCGGCAGAAGAAGAATCTATAAGACTTATGCATAAAGCCTATGATTTAGGCTGTACACTTTTTGATACGGCAGAAGCTTACGGCCCTTTTACTAATGAAATTCTTGTCGGCAAAGCCGTTAAGCCTTTCAGAGATAAAATTATACTTACAACAAAATTTGTTCCTTTATTCCAGCCGGGACAGGAAATTCCGGAGGGAAAACTTAGCAAGAAGGGAATTACCAATGCTCTAAATGGTTCACTGAAAAGGCTGCAAACTGATTATATTGATATTTATTATGAACACAGGGTGCCATTAGATTCTAATGTAGAAGAAGTGGCAGAATGGATGGGCGAATTTATCAAAGAAGGTAAAATCCGTGCGTGGGGTCAGTCGCAATCCACTCCCGAACAGATAAAAAAAGCCCATGCAGTTACCCCGTTGACTGCTATCCAGAGTGAATATTCAATGATGGAGAGAATGTTTGAAAAAGATGTTATACCGCTTTGCAAGGAACTTAATATCGGTTTTGTTGCATTTTCGCCAATGGCAAGCGGATTTTTAAGCGGTAAATATAACAAAAACACTCAATACAAAGGCGACGATGTAAGAAGAGTTATTACAAGATTTGCACCGGAAAATGTTGAGAAAAACCAGCCGCTTTTGGAGTTGTTAAATGAAGTTGCAGATAAAAAAGGGATTACACCTGCTCAGATTTCTTTAGCGTGGATGCTTAAAAAATATCCTCATGTTGTACCTATCCCTGGAATGAGAAAAGATGAAAGAGTAATAGAAAATCTAGGCGCAGCAGATATTATTCTGACAGATGAAGAATTTAACAACATTGAAAAAGAATTGAACAAAATAACAATCTACGGGAACCGGACAGATGAAGATATCCACAAACTCGGAACGGTCAAAGCAATGGATTTCCCAAATAACACCTCACATTCTTAACAAAATTGAAAAAATCCGGATAATATAGTATTTAGTAGTAGTGTAAATATTTTAGAGGTAAAAAATGATAAAGATATTAAAAAGTTTTTTAAGTGTAATGGCTGCAGCAGTAATGATTATTAATTTTGGAGATATAACGATGGCAGAAGAAATATTAACTACAAAACAACATAATATTGT
>CALUYV010000044.1 GCA_944325095.1 Candidatus Gastranaerophilales bacterium
TATATTTATGTTATACTTTTTTCAGGAGAATATTAAAATGACATTACGCAACGAAAGAGTTAGAAAAGAATTAATGCGCGATATATCTGAAATCTTGAGAAAAGAAATCAGAGGCCTTGAAGGAGTTGTTTCTATTGTTGATGTTGAAGTGGCTCATGATAATTCATTTGCAAAAGTGATATACAGCGTTCTCGGCTCGGATGAACAGATTTCCAAAACAAAAGAAGTCATTGAAAAAAGCACACCTAACATCCGTTACCACGTAGGAAAAATGCTAAGATTAAGACTCACTCCGGAATTAAGATTCGTTTATTCAAACGGACTTGAAGAAGGTTCCAGAGTTACGGAATTAATCAACAAGATTTCCCGCGGGGAGATTAAATAATTGTTCGGATTTTTAAATATTTATAAACCCGCAGGAATGACCTCTCACGATGTTGTTTCAGTTTTGCGCAAAGTCACAAAAATAAAACAAATCGGCCATACGGGAACTCTTGATCCTTTTGCGCAGGGTGTTTTGCCTGTATGCATAGGAAAAGCAACCCGTCTTATTGAATATTTAAATGATGATAAGGAATACATTGCCCTCGTTCAATTCGGGAAAAATACCGACACCTACGATACAGAAGGACAGGTAACGGCATCTTTTGACAAAAAAATAACAGAAAAAGAGTTAAGAAGCCTCCTGCCCGAATTTACCGGAGAAATATCTCAATTACCGCCTGTATATTCTGCAATAAAAGTAAACGGAAAAAAATTATACGACTATGCTCGAAAAGGTGAAAATGTTGAAATTAAACCCAGAAAAATAACAATTTTCAAATTGGAACTACAGGAATTTAACGAAGAAAAACAATATGCAAAACTTCTTATATCATGTTCAAAAGGTACATATATACGCTCACTCGCGTACGATATAGGACAAAAACTTAACTGCGGGGCTTATTTATCCGGACTAACAAGAACAAAGGCAGGAAAATTCGAAATCGAAAATTCCGTTCCGCTTGAAAATCTCAAAACAAAAGATGAAGTTATTAATAAACTTATAATGCCCGCAGATGTTCTGGATCTCCCTGTTATAGAATTGTCGGAAGAAGAACGGGAACGGGTTTCGCACGGAATGAGCATAGCCAACCCGCTGCCGGATAAAAATTTACATATTGTAATTTTAATTTATAGTGGTAAAATATATGCTGTAGGTCAGGTAGAATTGAATAAGATTATAGTGAAGAAAGTGTTCGGAGATTTATGAAAAAGGTATTATGGACTCTCGGTATAATTTTTCTTTCAGCAGCAACAGCCGTTTACGCTTCCAGTGACTCTTTTTCTACCTGTGATTATATGTGTTCTGCTCCTTATGACACAAATTCCGGACTCAGAACATTTTTCAGCGCAGTCACAGGACTAAATACCATAACAGAAAAAGCAGCAGAAAATGCTTTAAAAAAAGAAATTCTGGAGTTCGGCAGTGCAAAAAAACTTAAAGTAAATATTGATTCCTACAGTTCAAAAGATTTAAAAAACGGAATATTTAAATCCGCAGAAATAAATGCAAAAAATGCGGTAATAAAAAATATCTATCTATCTTCTATTGATTTAAAGACACTTTGTGATTTTAACTATTTGAAATATGATGACGGGAATTTAACCGTAATGGAAAATTTCCCTATGTCATTCAACATTGAATTTTCTTCAAATGACCTGAACAATACAATGCAAAGTCCTAAATATATGGATTTGATAAATAATTTAACCTTCGGGGACTCTGCAATAAGACTGAAAATTGTTTCTGCCAGAGCGGCAATAAAAAATCACAAATTCTACTACATATTAAGTCTTAAAATTCCGTTTGTAAGAAAACCGCAGACTATTGTCCTTCTGGCTGATATAAATGTTAAAGACGGCAATATCATATATTCAAATACAAAAATTGTTTCCGGACATTTTAATCTGGAATCCCAAAATTTAGATTCTGTACTGAATTATTTAAACCCGCTGGACTTTTCAGTCAAAATAATTCATAATAAAAAAGCAAATATCAAGATTAAAAATGTGGAAATTGAAGATGATAAAATTTCTACGAATGGTGTAGTCATTATTCCTAAAGATTAAAGGTAGGCAAATGAGCAAAAATCAAAAAATTCTCTTATTATTTATAGGTTTCTGTATGATTATAGTAATTGGCATTGTTGCCTTTAATGCGTTTATGCCGAAACCCGAGATAACACCTGAAGAAGTTCAGGTTTCTGAAAGATCCGTTGCAGAAGAAGTAATGGGAGATGAAAAAATAGAACAAAGTGAAGAAGCCCAAAAAGAATATGTAAATATTTATTTTATCGGGAAGAATGAAAATAATGAAGAAGTTTATAAAGCAGTAAAACGCGTTTATAATAAAGATATTGACGGCTCAAAAATCCGTTTTGCGGTTAATGCGCTCATCAAAGGACCGAAAAGCGAAGAAAGAGCAAAAGGTGTATATACAGAAATCCCTGCAGATTCTGAAATCATCAACATTTCCGAACTTCCGGACAAAGTTATCGTTAACCTGAATGCCGCTTTCGTAACCGGAGGCGGAACCGACAGTTTATATAAACGGCTTTATCAACTGATAAAAACAGCAAAATTGAACTCCGTTTTGCCTGTTTATCTGTTTATTGACGGACAACGGGCTGATGTAGTCGGCGGAGAAGGGATTATGCTGTCGCAGCCTTTGAGTAATTCTTCGCTGGAAAATTAAAAAGTATGGAACAAAAGAAAGATTTAGACTATTATTTAAACTTGAATTGGACATTAATAGAAGGTCAGGATTTGGATTTTGAAGGCAGGCCTTACTATTATATTGAGATAAAAGAAATTCCGAGTTTTACTTTTTGTGCAAACACTCTTGCCCGTGCAAGAGAAAATTATAAAAGACAGTTAAAACTGTCGCTGCAGGTTATGCTGGAGTGCGGAGAACATATAATAGAACCAGGAGAAGAACCGGAGGAGTTTGATTGGAATAATTATTAATTCTGTAAAAACTTTTCCACAGACTAGCAAAAAAAAATTTTCTTGTGTATTATATGTTTCATAACAAACAAAAGAAAGATTATACAAGTGTTGTCAGAAAAAGAATTAAATTCAAACGATAAAATATACAAACCGGATTTTAACACCCGTTCCGGCAGAGAATTGCTTGCATTTTATCTGCAAACAAAATTCAGACAACTATACCTGTATGATCAAAAACAAAAAATTCCTGTTTTAAACAGAGTTAATCCGAGTTTTGTGGAAAGATTCGCAAGAAGGCTTATAAATAACCCGTCAAGAAAATTTTTAATCGGAATAACGGGGGAATCCGCTTCCGGAAAATCTACTATCTGCCACGAGATTAAAAATGTAATTGAACAGTTTTCAATGCCTGTTTCCGTATTAAGTACAGACAATTATTTTAATGATATTTCTGTATTAATCAATCAATACGGCTCTTTTGATAAACTGAGAGATAACGGATATGATATTGATGCACCATCAAGTTTCCAACTGGATACTCTGCGGGCAGATCTGGAAGATCTGGCTGACGGAATAGATATCATGGCTCCTATGTATCTGCCTAACGGAACAGGAGTATCCGTTCCAAAATCTCTGGAAATTAAAGCAAGAAAAATCATTGTTGTTGAAGGAATTGCAACAATGTATGAAAATGTACAGGATGTATTTGATATCAAAATCTATGTTGAAACGGAAAACGAATTAAGAAAAAACCGGTTTATGACAAGAGCGGTGGAAGAAAGAAATCAAAGCGTTGAAAATGCACTCAAACACTGGAACTATATAGCACAGGCCGGAGAAAAATATGTTAAACCGTTTAGGAGTGAAGCCGATTTAGTTTTAAACGGGAACTCTGATCTTAAATATTTTGCAGAAATTCTTGAATATATTTATACAATCACAAACAATTTCCAGGTCTAAAATAAAATTATCCGGCACTAAAAATCTAATATAAAATCTGAACATTTACCTGTCTGGAGCGCGGTTTGCTGTCAAAATCAATCAACACAACCTGCTGCCATTGTCCAATTTGTAAAACACCGTCAACTAAAGGCAAATGCAGAGAATTTCCTATTATTGAGGCTCTGACATGAGAATATCCGTTGCCATGATGCCACATTTCATCATGGTGATAATTTGCATTATTTGGTGCAATTTTATCAAGAGCCTCCGGCAAATCAACAAGAAGCCCCGGTTCAAATTCTATATTTGTAATCGATACAGTGCTTCCTTTGGCATAAACAAAAACAACAGCATTCTGTAACTGATGATTATATACAATATTACTGATTTTGGATGTTATATCAATTATATCGGTATTACCTTTTGTAGTTACCGTAAATTCTTCATTTATAATCGCCATGACCCCGTTACCCCTTTGAAATAATGATATATAGAACAATTTTTAATTTCAACAATACCGCACAAAATAAATAGTTTTGTTACAAGGTCTGCTTAAATTTAATTACTACAAGATTTCTTACCGGTTTTTCCTCCAGCGGAAGATCATATTCAATTACATCAATTATTTCTGCCCTGTATTTTTTTAAAATATTTGAGGCTTCATCAATTTCTTCTTTGTATTTTTTAGATTTATAGGCAATAAAATATCCGTTTTTGTTTAATTTCGGCAATGCATACGCACATATTGTCCGCAACGAAGCCACTGCTCTTGAGGTAACAATATCATACCTGCCGGTTAATGTTTCAACTCTGGCGCAGACAGGTTCAAGATTTTTGATATCAAGCGATGATTTCATGTTTTCAATTGAGCGGATTTTTTTTGCAATACTATCAACTGCCGTCACTTTTATCTCGGGATAAGTTATCGCAATCGGAACAGAAGGGAATCCGCCGCCGGTACCGATATCAAGGAGTGTCGAAGATTCCGGCTTATATTTATCAAAAAACAAAGAAATGGCAAGAGAATCATAAATATGTTTCTCCCACAAATATTTTTCATCATTTTTGGATATCAAATTCACTTTTGAATTTTCTGACAAAAAACATTCCATATAATTTTTATAAAATTCTTTATTTTCCATATTTCGCCTGAAATCTCATTAAATCTGCCACCGTTATACGTTTTCTCAATTCATCAAGTCTTGAAACTATTTTATCAAGATTATCCTGTGTTAATGTAGTTTTAGCAAGTTTGTATGCTTCTATTAAATTTTTATACGCAAACTCAAAATTCCTTCTCAATGAATAGAAATCTGCCAGTTCTAAAAATGTACTTACAATATAAAACGGCTCATTCAACTGTCTTGCATATTCAAGAGCCTTACCGTAGTATTCCAAAGCCTTATTAACATCTGTTGCCGCATATATCTCCGCAATATGAGATGCCGAAACATACAATCCGTTATAATTTTTCATAACAAGATCAATTCCCATACTTTCATTATAATATTTGATTGCCTGAGATGTTGAGCCTATTTCTGCATACAAATCAGCAAGATTTGACAGGGACATTGATAAATAAGGATTAGTTTTTGGATTGCTGCTGATTTCTATACATTTCAAATAGAACTGGGCGGATGTTCTTAATTCACCGTAATCTGAACTTAAAACAGCATATTTATAGTAAAGTTCCGATTTTAATTCTTTATCCGTTTTTAAGTCAACTAAAGATATTGATTTTTTATAATACTGATACTCTTTTTCAGGAGAATCTGACAATTTTGCCAGCGAAAGATTAACCTTTATCTTCATCTCATTAGAAAGATTATCCACCTTTTCGAGTTCTGAGAGAATATATTTTGCATTGTCAATTTTATACATTGCATAATAAATATTGGCAATTTCCAATTTCATCTCATAAACTTTATCGAAATTAGAAGCATTATAATAAAAATCGTGCGCCTGCGTATAATAATCAAGTGCATTATATAAATCTGACAAATGCTGATATGCTTTAGCCAATCTTATATAAATCGACGGCAAAAATGTATAAAAATCATCATCCGAGGTTTTAGTAAGTGCCGTTTGGTAAAGAATTACCACCTGTTTGTAGTTGTAATTCTTTTCTTCTGTTTTGGCAAGGTTCAAAACCTGCTGCAAACTCATTGATGAACTTTCTTTTTCTAATCTGGTTGTCTGCGCTGATGTCGTAATATAAGAATTTATTGAATTTGCAATATCATCAAGCATTGATTCATCTTCAATAATGAAACTGATTTTATTTATTTTATCTTCTTTTGTTTCTTCTATTTCCGCAGCAGGCTCAGGCGCAGGTTTCGGAGTTTCAACAGGAATTGCAGGCAGCGGCTTTGGAGCCTGTTCTTCCTTTTTAACAGTCTGTTTAGGCTGTATTACCGGACGTTTTGGAATAAACAAACTGTGGTACTCAATCTCGTTTCGCATTGTCTGACGGGAAAGAAGCAAATCTCTTTCTGCCGGTTTCAGCGGAAGCTGGGTGTTATACAAATCAATACAAGCAGCATGGAGTTTTATCATTACATTATCCGGAATCTGATTTTCAATAACATTTCTGAAAGATTCCTTCAAATAAACACAATTACCTTCATAAGACAGTATAGAATTTTGTATAAAATATATAATCTGCTCTTCATTGTACAAATGAAGAGTTTTTAACAGATTTATATGTATCGGGATTCTCATTACGGCAAGCAATCTAAATAAATGCGCACTTACAGGGTCAACAAAAGAAAGAAGATCCCTGATAATGAATTCCGAATACGACATATAACTCTGCGTATAATTTTCCAGGAATTTAACAAGAGATAAATTGCGTAATTTTATAACAGTTACGGCAAATTCAACATTCTGATAATAACCTTTTGTAATTTTATACAATTCATTGGAAAAAACACCGATATTTTTAATTCCGTTATCTTTCAGATATTTTTCAAACAATTTCTGAGTCAAAGGCATAACCGTAACATTTTCGTAATCGAAATCCTCAAAAACTTCGTATTGAAAAACCGAAGATGTCATAATTATTTTTAAATTCGGGAATTTGCTTAAATGCTTCAAAAAGTCAATAATTCCAGCCCGATTTTCTTTAACAACTGCTTCATAGGAATCTATTACTATAATTATCGGATTTAAAACATAATTAAAATATGAATTAATCATCTGGGTAAAATTTTCAACTTTTACCTTTGGCTGGGTTATCATCCCCTTCAAGACATAATTACGGAACTTTTCGTAAAAACACAAAAGCATATCATCCAGTATTGTTGTTTCAAAGCAGGTATAATGAAGGATAAGAACATCCTGTTTTAAATTTCTGACAACAAAATCAATAATTTTGGATTTTCCGCTGCCTTTAAACCCGTTAACAAGAGCCAGTTTTTTATCATTCATCAAAAAACCGCTCAACTGTTTTATCTGCTTCTCGTTATTTTCGATTAAAGCAGGAACAACCGGATAATCTTTCGGTAATTCTTTGATATTTATGCTGGACTCTATAAATTCATTCATAAAAATTTTTATCAGTTAACTCTGTTTCTGCCGTTATTCTTTGCATTATACAATCTTTTATCCGCAGATTCAATGACTTCTGCCGGAGTTTTTCCGTCCTCGCCGGCTGATGCAACGCCTAAACTGATTGTTACATTGCTTTCGCGCGCATTCGTCAACTTGAATTTTTGGGAAGAAATTATTGTACAAAGTTTATTTGCAAGATTAACCGCTTCCTCATATTTTGTATTCGGGAGAATAATACTCATTTCTTCTCCGCCGTATCTGCATACTATATCGGTCAATCTTACATTTTTCTTTAATGTCATCGCAACCTGTCTTAACACGGCATCACCAGATTGGTGTCCGTATTTGTCATTAAATTGTTTGAAATAATCAATATCAATTATCATTAAAGAAACCGGCGTTCCGTAACGTTCCGAATGATTAAGCTGAATCTGCAGCTGTTCCTGAAAATACCTGTGGTTATATAATTCGGTCAAACCGTCAGTTGTCGCTAACTTATACTGCTGGTCAAAATCTCTTGACTTTATCAAATATTTTATAATAACCGTAACAATAAAAGCAGACAAAACAAAAATAAGAGGAGAAATAATTTCAAACCACAAATTTTTAAACTGCATTGCATAATATGTAAACATAACATAAACAGTGTAAATAGTTACGGAAGTCCCGAAGGCAACAGGCATTGAACTGATTTTAAACACACACAGCACTGTAAGTGCGGCAAGTAATAATGCTATAAATATATTCACAACCGCAGGAGTTTTATGAATAAGACTGCCGTCTAACAAATTATTCACATAAGTTGCCTGAACTTCAACCCCCGGATAAACCTTATCAACGGGAACAGTTTTTATATCAAATAAACTGGCAGCTGTCGCCCCGAAATACACAATTTTATTACTGAAATCATAATCCAGTTTTTCTTTGCCTTCCGCTGCCTTAATTAACTTATAAATCGGTATATTTTCAAAAGTTCCGGCAGGTCCGTACCAGTTAAGAATTACACTGGCTTCTTCATCCGGATGAAGGGAATCTAATCCGCCTTTTAAATTATTTGCAAGCAGATACCCGAGCTGCGGATAGTATTTACCCTGATATTTGAGATACAGCGGCATCCTTCTTAATACCCCGTCATTTGAGCGGGAAACATTAATCATCCCGATATTTGTTGTTGCATCTAAGATTCCCTGCAAAATAATCCGGCAGTTTGTATATTCAACCGTTTCATCAGTCTGCGGAAAAGGTTCAACAGACGGCAGAGAAAGTTTCGGAGGAACGCGCAAATCTTCAGGCTGATTATCCAGATTCATTGAAGTATAAACATTGTCATATTTTTTAAATACTTCTATTAAAGCATTGTCAGAAGCCTCATCACTTTTCATCGAGCGTACAAACATGAGATCAAAAGCAATACTTGCAGGTTTTTGGGCTTCAATATAATCAACTATTTTTGCATATATATCCCGCCTCAGGGGCCACTCTCCGTAATTATCCAAAATATATTCATAACTTGCATCATCAATTGCAATTATTACAATATCCGGATTATGTTTTCTTGTATGCGAATTAATCAGCATACTCTGGCGGATATCAAAAGTTCTGTTCTCCATAGAAGCCAAAAATGCAGCAAGCCCGCCGTTTTTTATACACAGAACCGACAGTATCAAAAATACTGAAATCCACAAAACATATAAAAATCTTTTTAACATAATACCAACCTTTGCTGCATGCCGATAACCAAATACAAACCACTTTTTGCAAAGCACCGGATTAAAGACATTTAGTAATTAATTGTTATTTACCCCTTCAGTATAATTTAACATAGAAACATTGGCAAGGATATTTTTTGCCAGAAACCTCTGCTCCAAAATTTTATTGGTTAATTTGAGTATTTCGGTATTATAAGACAATTCATCAGGATGGGTAAGATAACGTAGTAAACATTGCTCATGCATATTCATAATAAATAAAAATCCTTCCAACAGTGATAACATAATTATTATTTCAAATCAGCATTAAAATTAAATCACCTTTTTAATGAATTTGAATTGATAAATCTAATATGAATATATTAGCCTTACCAGAAGCAAAAAATCACGCCCGCAGCAAAGATTAGCCATGTTCCTAATGTTCAAGCACCAATTTCGTATTATACAATATGATATAATTTATTAATTTTATAATTCACGGGGTTAGTTAAACATGATAAATGTAAAAAAAGCAGCGATTTCCGTTGTTATTGCTTCTGCTTTGCTTTTAATTGCGGCTTCATTTTCTTTAGTTCCTAAAATCGCTGTCACAACAAACAAAGAATACATCTTTCTGATAATAGTAATTATGGTTATTCTGGGAATACGCCAGGCTGATATAGTCCGCACAAAAAGAGTAAATGAAAATTTTGCAACACAATATTCGCAAATGGATTCAATTATAAACAATTCACCTTTTATTATTTTTCTGAAAGATATCAACGGTAAAATTCTTCTGGCAAATAATCATCTGGCAACTTTTCTAAACATTAAAATGGATAAAATTATCGGTAAAAACATTTATAAAATATATGAAAGTTCGCAGATAGATATCGAAGAGGACAGAAAAATAATATCAACGGGAAACAGTACAACTTCAGAACGACAACTGGAAATGAACCATAAAATGCACTGGTTTAAAATAACCAAAATCCCGATTAAAGATATGAAAGGAAAGGTAATTGAAGTTATTGTAATTCTTGTAAATACAGATATCGAAAAAGAACTTGAAGGAAGCAAAACCTCCTATATTGAAAATCTTACCCACGATTTAAAAACACCCACCTACGCACAAATCAGAGCAGCAGATTTATTATTATCAGGGCTTTTCGGAGAATTGAGCGAGGAACAGAAAGAAATAATTACCCAGATAAAAAGTTCCTGCAACTATATGAATGATTTAATTTTTACAATACTTGATTCTTACCACTACGAAAACGGACAAACAAAAATCAATCCGGAAAAATTCGACATCGTTAAACTCGTAAGAGAAACCTCCAACGAAATATATAATCTTTTATCGGTAAAAGGCCAGCAAATACGAATTTATCCTGACCAAAAAGAAATTTATGTTGTTGCTGACAAATTCCAGATAAAAAGAGTGATAGTAAACTTCCTCGGAAATGCAATAACTTACGGGTTTAAAAACTCGATTATAAATATAAGTATTAAAAACGGCAAAACCAGCATTAAATTAAACATCCGCAATAAAAGCGAATACATACCGGAGGACACTCTAAAAGAAATATTTAAAAAATATAAGCATAATAAAAACGCAAAATACCAGAAAGCGGCAACCGGATTAGGACTGTATTTATCAAAACAAATAATTGATGCTCATAACGGCAACATATATGCAAAAAGTGATATTAAACAAAATTGTGACTTTGGATTTGAACTGCCGAAAAAAACTTCCCAAATTACGGATAACAGAATATCACCCCCGGAACTTCCGGCAGATAATAAGATTTTGAAATTTTCAAAATAAATTTGTATAAATCTTTTAATCCTTTATTTAATTGATAAAATTATATATTCACCTGCTTAATGGAATTTTACTCAAAATATTTTTTAATAAACAGGAACAGTAAAAAGGAGGTAAATATGTTTTACGAAGTTTTTAAAGCAAAAGATTTAATCGAATTGGAAGACCGGAAATTTGAGAAAAAAGTTCTTCTTGAAGACGGCGAATCTAAAATGGCAATTATTGCCCTGAAAAAAGAAGAAATTATCAACTCCCACATATCAGTAAAAGATGCTGCTGTTTTTGTACTCGACGGAGAAATAGAAATTCATTTTGAAGCAGAAAAATTTACTCTGGGCAAAGGTGAAATAATAATGTTTGAAAAAGAAAAAGAACACACCGTAAGAGCATTAAAAGACAGCAAATTTATACTGGTGAAAATATAAACAAAAAGACCTCAACAGAGGTCTTTTTTACTATTAAAAGTTGTCCGAATATCTAATGTTGAAAATAATCATATTCATGATAAACTCTCTTTTAAAAGGGGGATATATGAACCGGATTAGAAGATTTTTTGCTTTATTTTTAGGGATATTGCTTTTATCAACACCTGTATCTGCTATTGAAACAGAAATTTCTTCCAATACACCAATTGTCGAAACAGAAGAAGAACAACAGACAGTTACCGTAAGCAACAGAATACATAAAGAAATGAAAAGTGCTATTGCCAATGTTTACGGAAAAGAAAGAACCGAAGAAATATATAATAAAATTATTGAAATAGTTAACAAATCAATACAATCAAGACCCAAAGAACTTGTCCAGCAGGACAAAACCCGGCCGGATGACTGGTATAAACGAGAAATTATTTACATGTTCTATGTCGATCAATTCGGAACAGTGAGATCCAATCAGGAAAACACTTTCAGAGAAACGGCTTTAATGTTTGATTATCTGGAGGATTTAGGAGTTACAACACTGTATCTTTTACCTTTTGCAGACAGTCCTATGCACGATGCCGGATTTGATGTCAAAAATCCGCAGAGAGTAAGAGCCGATTTAGGCGGGAACAAAGCTTTTATACCTTTCATAAAAGAAGCAAAAAAACGAGGATTCAAAATTAAAGCAGATCTGGTTTTAAACCATTTTTCAGATGAACACGAATGGTTTAAAAAACTTGAAGCCGGAGATGAATCCGCTCTTGAATACTTTGTTTATACGGACAAAAAACCTGAATATACAAAATATCACGATGAAAAACTCGGAACGGTTATTGAATATAAAGAACCGGACGGGAAAATTTCAAAACGGAGGCTCATTTTTCCGGAAAACACGGAAGACCATTACAGACACATAGTCGTTAACGGAAAAGACTATTATTTGTATCATACTTTTTATCCGTTCCAGCTTGATATAAACTGGGAAAATCCGGAAGTATTATACTATGTTCTTGATACAATCACACACTGGACAAATTTAGGAATTGATATATTCAGAATGGATGCCATCCCATATCTGTCTAAAGAACCGGGAACCGATGCCGAAAACGAACCAAAAACACATTCTGTTATGACAATTCTCAGCGATTATATTCAATTAACCTCACCATCTACGGTTATTCAGGTTGAAGCATGCCAGATACCTAAAGATATCCTGCCGTATTTTGGAAAAGACAGAGAGGTAACAATTAAGGTTGACGGAGAAGATAAAGTTTTAAACAGAACAAGCGAAGCTCAAATTGCGTACCATTTTCCATACATGCCGGCGCTCTGGGCAAGTTTAATAACAGGAGATAAAAATTATTTTATAGAAGCCTACAAAAAAACTCCGCAAATTCCTAAGTCTGCAGTATGGGGAATTTTCCTCAGAGTGCATGATGAATTAACTCTTGAAATGGTCACACCTGCAGTGCGGGAAGTAATTTTCAACGATCTTGTTTCTAAAGGTGCAAGTTTCAGAAACGGATTCGGCGTGAGCGGACGGCTTGCAAACTTCCTGGAAAAAGATCCGGACAGAATAGAAGGTGCTTTTTCACTCCTGCTTTCGCTTCCAGGAATACCTATCATCTACTACGGAGATGAAGTAGGGGTTACAAACAACTATGCAAATGCCAAAAAAGCAGCAATTAAAAGAAAAAAATCAACAAAAAAAGATGAACTGCTTTCCTCTTTTGATTCAAGAGATATCCACAGAGGAGATGTTCCTCAAAAACTGTTCTACGGCTCTTCAAGAGGATATTATAAATTTAACTCAAAAGTTTATAAAAAGATAAAAAATCTTATAGCATTGAGAAAATCATTACCTGTTATGTCAGACGGCGATTTTGAAATATTAAAAACCCCTACAAAAAGCAATCTGGCATATATAAGGAAAAATGATAAACAGCAGATTCTTGTTATAAATAACCTGTCATCAGAAAAACTCGTTGCAGAAATTGAACTGCCGAAAAGTATTATATTGAAAAACGAAGGACACATATCAAGCCTGAAAAATCTGATAAACGGAGATAATATCAAGGTAGATATTTCGCTGCAAAACAAAATCATGCACCTGAAATTAGCACCGTATCAGACTCTGTGGCTTGAATTATAGAAGGAAAAATCAGTATGGAAGAACAAAAACCGAAAAAGACTAAAATATTAAATTATATAAATGTATTCAGAGGACTGGCAATCCTATTGATAATTATGGGACACACAATGCAGTTTGGAGATCCGTCAACTCTTTCCAATATAATAAACTGCGAAATGATATGCGGCGGAACTGCACTGTTCATATTTATTTCAGGATTTCTATTTCAGCACCTTGCATACAAATTTGAATATAAAAATTACCTTTCAAAGAAATGGACAAATGTTGTTATGCCGTATTTAATAACGGCAATTCCGGGGATTTTGTTTTGTATATTCTGCCCGATAGCATACAAAAACTCTTTTTACGGGTTAAGCCTTTATATACAAATTCCGGCATTACTGACTATCGGCCGAGTTCATAACATCCCGACCTGGTTCATTCCTATGATTATAATATTCTTTATTTTCTCTGCATTGTTTCTGTTTTTGGAGAAAAAGAATATTTTATACAAACTTCTGCCGTTATTATTGCTTTTAACGCTCTTTTTGCCAAGAGGTGTTGCCGAATACGAATCAACTCTCGGCTTAAGTTATGCCGCAAAATATATAGTTTATGTAAAATACATTCTTTGCAACTTTGTTCACTTCCTGTCATTATATGTATTTGGTATGTATTGCAGCGCAAACAAACCGATTATGGACAAATTTTATGACAAAAGATTCTGGATATGGGCTGCAATGCTCATAACAGCGGGTCTTGATATCTGGGCAATGTATAAATTCCAGTATTCAAACTATACCGTATCAAAAATATTTTTAACAATGCTTGTTCTTGCATATTTAAAACATTATGATGAATTTATACTGTCGCACAAAAAGACAAACAAAACGCTTGATTTCATTGCAAAATACAGTTTCGGACTATTTTTTGTGCACTGGTACTGGTTTTTCATCTATAACCAGATATTTCATCTGCCGACAGTTATGCCGATGGTTAACGGAAGTTACCTGCAGACTTTCGGTGCAATCTTGCTGAGATTTGCTTTTGTAACAATAACTTCACTGGGTTCATTGTTTATCGGGAAATTTATTCTCCAGAAAATTAATCCTGAAATCAATACCAGAAAATATCTCGGCATTTAGAACAGGGAAAAAGAGGGCTTATAATGTTTAATGATATACTTGTAGAATTTTTGAGTTTATTCTTTTCAGTCGTTGCCGTAATTGCCATAATAGTATCGTCAATTATTATTCCGATTCTATACCGCAACACAAAACGAAAAAATCTAAAATGGATTTATTCGGGAATAATTATAGTTTCTATATTTGTAATTTTGCTATATATTCCGTGGTTTTTCAAAAACAAGGCACTGAATTCAAAAGCAGATGATGATATCATCAAATACGATATCTATGCGGCAAAAACCGCTATACTTCCGCCAATAAAAGGTTATATGTACGACAGGCTGGCAGGGGATTATTTGACTATAAAAAAAGACCTTGATAAAGGGATTAAATATCAGGAACTTGCATGCAAATACAGCAAAGATTCTTATGATTTGTATTTTTTGTCATATCTGTATGAAGTCAAAGGAGATTATGATAAAGCACTCAATCTTATTGAATCGTCAAAAGGACGGCCGTCAAGAATTGCAAAAATCCACTTTCTGAAAGGCGACACCGATAAAGCACTGGAAATTCTCAACAAAGCAATCGAAGGTAAAGATGCCGGTATCTGGGAATATATGTACAGAGCAAATATTTATGATTATTTAGGAAAAAGCAGCCTTGCTCAAAAGGATTATAAAAAAGCAATTGAAATAAATCCGGAAGCGGAAAATTATCCGATAATCAAAGAAATCCGGGGGAATAAAAATTATCAATTTGATGCCATAAAAAAAGCACGGAAACTCTATAATATTGAAAAATAATTTGGGTCATAT
>CALUYV010000045.1 GCA_944325095.1 Candidatus Gastranaerophilales bacterium
TCAGCCGGTTCATTGCCTTTAGATTTAACTTCAGGAGTTGAGTCGCCGTATTTGATGAAATCTCCCGGTCTGATTAAGACTTTGCCGTTGTTGTCTGCATAGTTCAATCCGTTAACTTCCATCAACCGTTTTGTTTCTGCAAGAATTTCTGCATTAGTCGGGTTAACACCGTTCTTTTCTTTCAAGTGTGCTTTTGCTATATTCCAGAGGTTATCGCCTGCTTCAACAACATGTCCGTCTTGTTTTCCGTTTCCGGCTTCTTCGGTTCCCGAGCCTTTTTCGCTGCCATTAACACCTGCTGCTCCAGAATTACCTTCGGAACCTTTCACGGTAGTATTGCCTCCGTCATCCTGTCCAGGAGTTTCTACGCCTGAAGCCCCGCCTGTTTCACTGCCGCTGCCGGCTGCTTTAACATCTTTATTGCCGCTTCCGTTTTTAGAAGGATCCTCAACTCCGGTTCCTTTGCCGCCAGCATCATCTTCAACTTCCGTATTTCCAGCACCGGTTGTTGTAGGAGTTCCAGTGCCGGCTCCAGGTACACTTGATGGAGTACTGGTGCCCTGACCGTTTTTCATTGCATCTATGACCTGATCATAAGTTGCGTCATCTAAAACGGTTTGTCCGTCTTTTGCAACAGTATATGTACCATTAGGGTTCTGTACAATTTGATATTTTGAACCGTAAAGGGTTTGTAAATTCTGTAATTCTTGAGGATTACCCTGCGGTCCATACGGCTGCGGCCCGTATTGCTGCGGACCATACGCTTGCGGTCCGTATGCCTGCTGCGGCTGATTCTTGCGGGTTAACCAGCCAAATAATGCACCCAGCCCAAAACCTATGCCGCCGCTAATCAGCATACCTTTAGCGTGGCAATGATGCGGTGCAGGACCTGGCATTCCCATCATAAATATCGGACCTCTTGCCATCGGCATTCTGGCCATAGGAGGCATCGGCGTCATCATCCTCCCCGGTCTGCAAACCGGTGCACCGACTTGAAATCTACTTGAAAATGCTCGTCCCATGCCAAACATGCCCATTGTTTTGTCCTCTTATTTATTCTGTACTTATATATATAAAGTATATACAAGTTAAATAATTGCTTTATTGTAAAGAAATTGTTACAATTGATTAAAAAGTTTATGCTTAAATAAATTCAATACATCGTAAAATTAAATTTTTAAACAAAAGGGCAAATATTTTTATATATTTGCCCGTATTTTTATAGAAGAAAATTACTACTAAAATTTAACTGCTTGCAAGAAAAGATAAAATATTTGAGCCTAAATTGCCGACAGTACTGTACAACCCGCTCAATGTTCCTGAAGAATTATTTGCCTGATAAGCGTTACGGTTATAATTGTTTCCGGAGGAAGAATTTGCCTGCGCCATCTGCATATAACTCAGCATATTGTTATTCATGACGGTATTTAAATTACTCAGCAAGGTTATATAATTCATTCTGTTTTGAAGTTCCGTTGTATATAAATCACTCTGTTTTGCCATTATATCTTCGCTCAGGTCGGAAACAGCCTGAGCCTGCTTATCGGTTATTGTATTTAAATTATCCATAAAAATAGAATTATCAAGATTGCCGAAACGAGATGCAATATTATCACGAAGATTATTAATCATAGGATTATATATATCATTAATTTCTTCTATACCTGCTTGTTTATAGGCTTCCAATTCTTCATCCCATTGTTTTTGTTTTTCATCGGAAATGGTGTACAGGTTCTTCAAAGACGCTGCCAGATTACCCTGAATACCGTCATAAATTGATTTTTCGGCATCACTCATATTGTAAGAAGTTGTCACATTATTTTTCTTTTTCCCTGATGTTGAAACGGTATTCCCGTTAACAGTGACGGTTCCTGCCGAATATGACGGGTATTTTGATGTTTTACTCATAAAAATATCTCCTTATTAAGGAAATATCTGTAATTCAAAAAGCCGGACAATTAATTATACTATTTTTACAGAATAATGTAAAGTTAAATTGAAATTATTTGAAAATAAAATATGCTCGTATAATAATGATTTTATGAATAGCACTATAAAAATCTCGGGAGCAAAAGAAAATAATTTAAAAAATGTATCACTGGAAATCCCCAAAAATGAACTCGTTGTATTTACCGGAGTTTCAGGTTCGGGGAAAAGTTCGCTTGCTTTCGATACTATATTTGCAGAAGGTCAAAGACGATATATTGAAAGTTTATCAACTTATGCAAGACAATTTTTAGGGCAGTTAGACAAACCTAATGTTGAATATATTGACGGATTATCGCCTGCCATTTCCATTGACCAGAAATCAAAAAGCAACAACCCCCGTTCTACAGTCGGAACAATTACGGAAATTTACGACTATTTAAGACTGTTGTACGCAAGAATAGGAACTCCTTATTGCCCTGTATGCGGAAAAAAAATTAAGCCCCAGTCGCTTGATGAAATCGTAAATAAAATAATGGATCTCGGTGAAGGTACAAAAATTCAGATACTGGCTCCGATTGTAAGAGGCAAAAAAGGGGAATATTCATCGACTTTTGAAGAATTAAGGCAGGAAGGTTTTGTAAGAGTAAAAGTCGATAAAAAAATATACAGTCTTGATGAAGATGAAATTGAACTTGAAAAAACAAAAAAACACGATATCAGTATTATTGTTGACAGAATTGTTGTAAAGGATTCTGCAGTTTCAAGAATTGCAGACAGCGTACAAATAGCACTCAAAAAAGCAAACGGAGTCATTACTGTTGATATTCCAGACAGAGAAGAAATCGTATTCAGCGAAAAACTTGCCTGTCCTGACTGCAACATAAGTTTTGAAGAATTGACTCCGAGAATATTCTCATTCAATGCTCCATACGGAGCCTGCGAAAGATGTTCCGGTCTTGGTGCCGATTTTATAGTCGATCCGGATCTTGTTGTTCCTGACAAAACTCTTTCAATAAATGAAGGAGCAATATACGCCTGGGCAACACGAAGTGCCTCTACTTATTATCATGATTTGTTAACTTCTGTATGCAGCGCATACGAAATTGATATGGATAAGCCGTTTGAACAATTGACTCCGGAGCAGCAGCAGATTATTTTATACGGTTCGGATGAGCCTATTAAAATTCGAGTACAGCAGTTCGGCACCCACAGATACACAACTAATATTCAGCCGTTTGTCGGAGTTATTCCGTTTTTGGAAAAACGATACAATGATTCAACCGGCGATTACTGGCGGGAAGAAATAGAAAAATTTATGGTTGCAAAACCCTGTCCGAAATGCCACGGCGCAAGATTAAAACCGTTTCCGCTTGCCGTTAAAATAAACGGTAAAAATATTTATGAATTTACTCTAATGTCTGTAACGGATGAATTGCAATTTGTAACAGATTTATATCTTGATTTAAGCGAATATCAGTTAAAAATCGCTAAACAAATTCTTGATGAACTCCGTGCAAGATTAAAATTTTTAAGCGATGTAGGGCTGCACTATCTCAATCTTGCAAGAATGGCAGGAACACTCTCTGGCGGAGAATCTCAGAGAATCAGGCTTGCTTCCCAGATAGGCAGCGGATTGAGCGGAGTTTTGTATGTTCTTGATGAACCTTCAATAGGACTTCACCAGAGAGATAATAATATGCTCATAAAAACTCTATTCAAACTCCGCAATCTCGGTAATACCCTGATTGTTGTCGAACACGACGAAGATACAATAAGAAGTGCCGATTATATTGTTGATATCGGGCCAAAAGCAGGAGAAAACGGAGGAGAAATAATTGCACAGGGCTCTGTTCAAGATATTATTGCCTCTCCTCGTTCAATTACAGGAAAATATTTAAGCGGAGAAAAATTTATTCCGGTTCCTGCAAAACGAAGAGAAGGAAACGGTTACTTTTTACAAATCCGAAATGCACATCTGAATAACCTGAAAAATATTGATGTTGATATTCCGCTTGGGAAAATAGTAATCCTGACAGGGGTTTCCGGTTCAGGGAAATCAACCCTTATGCAGGATATTATTTTTGAATATGCTGCTCACAAACTGCGCAAAAACAAACCTAAGCCTAAAGGTGTTGATGAAATTTTAGGTTTTGAAAATATAGATAAAGTCATTGATATTGACCAATCTCCTATCGGAAGAACTCCACGTTCAAATCCTGCAACATATACCGATGTGTTCACTCCGATAAGAGAGTTGTTTGCAAAAACAAACGAATCAAAGGTTCGCGGCTATAAACCGGGAAGATTCAGTTTCAATGTTAAGGGCGGACGCTGTGAAGCCTGCAAAGGGGACGGACTTGTTAAAATAGAAATGAACTTTCTGTCTGATGTTTATGTAAAATGCGATGTATGCAAAGGAAAAAGATATAACAGAGAAACTCTTGAAGTTAAATACAAAGGCAAAACAATTTCTGATGTGCTGGATATGAGTGTTAAAGAAGCTCTGGAGTTTTTTGACAGCATACCTGCAATAAAAAATAAACTTCAAACCCTGAATGATGTCGGGCTTGACTATATGAAACTCGGACAGAGTGCAACAACGCTTTCAGGCGGCGAAGCACAGCGTATAAAACTTGCTGCAGAACTAAACAAACGCTCTACAGGAAAAACTCTTTATCTGCTTGATGAACCTTCTGTCGGGCTGCACTGGGCAGATTTGGATAAACTGGCAAAAATTCTGCACGCACTTGCAGATCAGGGAAATACAATCCTGATGATTGAACATAATCTTGATTTGATAAAAATAGCCGATTATATAATAGATTTAGGGCCTGAAGGCGGAATCGACGGCGGAACTATTGTGGCACAAGGCACTCCGGAAGAGATTACAAAATATAAAGTTTCTTATACCGGACAATTTTTATCAAAAATGCTCCAAAAGCCTTGATTTTATTGACTGTTTGAAATTTATAAAAGAATTTGTTATTATACATAGTATGAAATATATTAATAAAAGGCAATTTTTAATAGCTTTTGGGTTTTTATTAATTATAGTTTGCACATTAACAACGAAAGCGTACGGACAAACTATTGAAGTTGTGTCGCAAGATACTTTCTCAACGGTTAGTCCGCCGGAAGAAATCTCCGTTAAACTGCTGGAACCGCTGGTTCTGTCGGAGAAACACGTATATGCTGCCGGAACCGTAATGAAAGGTAATTTAACCGATGTTATCAGTCCCAAAAGACTGAAACGAGATGCAGGTTTTTCCTTTGAGCCTACCGTTTATTTCGATTCGGACGGAAATCAACAGGACATAAAACCTAAACTCAAAGCATCATATACAACTCCTATAGATAAAGGCGAACTGGCAAAGGATGTAACTCTCGGAGTCGGCAGTTACTTTGTAAAAGGATTGTCAATGGGAGTTGCGGCGGTTTCCGGAGCAATAAAAAACGAAGATAATAACAGAATAAAATCTTCGGCAAGCGCAGTGTATGAGGCTTCTCCAATTTCTTACATCAAAAAAGGGGAAGACATTTACATTCAGAAAGATGAACATTTCTTTTTAAAATTTCGTTCTTCAAAAGATGAACATAAAAACAGTAAAAAAGAATCAGAATCAACTTCCGAACAGCAAACAGAAAAAGAACACAACTATTCATATACAACAGAAAAGGAGTAACGAAAGATGAAAAAGTTATTTATGTTATTTATAGCAGGACTATTTTCTCTAACCATGGCACTATCCGCACAGGCCAGAACTATTCAGGTTACAACTCTGGAAGATTTTCGGGCAGATAATCCTCCTCAGATTTTACATATCCAGATGAACGGTAATCTAAGATTAGATTACGATACTATGCTGTTTCAGGGATTTCAGGTAACAGGAAGAGTTGTAAGCAATCAGGGTCAAGGCGGAGGTTTTGTTTTTGTTCCGGTAAGTTATGTTAACTATCAGGACGAACAAATCCAATTGCAAAAACAATTTCCGGCACTTATCAGAACAGGCGCAAATGTTGTAAGACAAAATCAGCCGTTTGCACTTATATTTCCTAACAACACAACCGAAAAATTCCAGTACTATGTTCCAAGTGTAAGTGATATGAATTAATCGGTCTAAAATTTCTATAAAGCCCCTCCAAAATAGATAATCTATCTTTTTTGGTTCATTTAAAGGATACTTAAACCTTATTTTCAGAATATTATAATAATGAGTATTTTGAAAAGAAAGGTTTATGTTATGCTTAAATATTTTGCAGGATCATATTTATTGACCATTGTAGGCGTATTATGCGCGTATTTTCTGGGAGAACATTCACATCCGGGCGGCGGATTATCCAGCGTATTTATAGTTCTTGTACTTGCGGTGCTGGAAATCAGTTTGTCTTTTGATAACGCAGTTGTTAATGCTATGAAACTGGAAAAGATGTCGGATAAATGGCGTCACAGATTTATAACCTGGGGTATTTTGATTGCCGTTTTCGGAATGAGATTTTTATTTCCGGTACTGGTAGTTGCTATATTTGCAAAACTTGATATGGTAACTGTTGCCAAAATGGCATTAAATGATGCCGATAAATACGCCGGTTATCTGAAAGCAACACACGCACCAATAGTTACTTTCGGCGGATTGTTTTTAATTATGCTTTTTCTTAATTACTTCTTTAATCATAAAAAAGAAGTTCACTGGATTAAATGTATAGAATCTCCGCTTGCACATTTTGACCATATTTCAGGAATTGAAGTTATAATCTCGCTCGGGGCAATCTTAGGACTGCAGACGGTTATACCGGAAGAAGAAAAATTAGCGGTAATAATATCGGGTATTGCCGGAATTTTAACATTTTTGATAATCGACGGAGTTTCACATTACCTTGAAAGACATGAAGAATTACGGAATGCACAATGCGTCGCTCAGGGAGCAAAATGCGCAGGCTTTATAAGTTTTATGTACCTTGAACTGATTGATGCCTCGTTCTCTTTAGACGGTGTACTCGGAGCATTTGCGTTAAGTAATGATGTTGTAATAATTACAATCGGTCTTGCAATCGGTGCAATGTTCGTAAGATCTCTTACAATTATGCTTGTAGAAAAGAAAACACTTAATCTGTTTTTATATCTTGAACACGGTGCACACTGGGCAATCGGCGCACTTGCAGTAATAATGCTTATTTCAACAGTTAAAGAAGTTCCTGAAGTTGTAACGGGAATGATAGGTCTGTTCTTTATTGTTGCTGCACTTATTTCATCAATTATACATAATAAGAAAATTGCAAAACAGGAAAATTCCGCGGCAGAATAGATTTGCGAGGTGCAACAAACTGCACCATAGAGTTTAACTGAAACGAGTTCAGGATGACAACTTCTCCTTCCCCTAAGTCGGGGAAGGGGCCAAATTTCTCCCGAATGTCATACTTTCGCCAATGGCTCAAATTAAAAATCAGCCCTCTTACAAAAAGAGGGCTGACCATATCTCAAATTCCAATTATTTACCCTTCAACGAGCATACTTGCACCGATTACGCCTGCGGAATTTCCGAGTTCTGCAGGTACAATTTCAACCGAGTTGCCGGCAATTACCATTGCTCTTTCTTTGATGGTCTTTCTAATCGGTTCTAAAAGCAAATCACCTGCTTCTGCCACCCCTCCGCCGATAATAACCTTTTCAGGATTAAGCAGGTTAATTACACTGACTAATCCCATTCCGATATAATATCCTGTTTTTTCAAAAATTCTTTTTGCGACAGGATCGCCTGCTTCTGCAGCTTTTGCCACTATATACGGAGTAATTTCCCCGTCAACACCTGCCATTTCTCTAAACTTTGTAGATTTGCCGCTTTTAAGATATTCCTGCGCCATTGCAACAATCGAAGGGCCGGAAGCAAATGCTTCCAGACATCCGGTGTCACCGCAGCCGCATATCGGGCCGTCCTGCATTTGAAGTTTTATATGACCGATTTCACCTGCCGCATTAGCAGCCCCGCGGACGAGTTTACCGTTTATGACAAGTCCTGAGCCAATGCCTGTTCCGACTGTAATACATACAAAATTCTCACAACCCTTACCTGCTCCGAATTTTAATTCGCCGAGAGCGGCACATCTCACATCATTATCAATCCTTGTCGGAATATGAAATTCATCTTCTATCATTTTTGCAATAGGCACATTAACCCACCCCGGAATATTAGGAGCAAGTTTAACTACACCTGTTTTATAATCCACCTGTCCCGGAAAATCAAAACCTATACCCTGAATATCAGACGGTTTTGTATTTGTTTCTTTCATCAAATCTCTTATTGCCTGTTTGATATTATTTACCGTATATTCATATCCCATTTGAGCGTATGTCGGAACACTGTTGGAATATATAATTTTTCCTTTATCATCAACCAATGCTATCTTTACATTTGTACCGCCTACATCAATTCCGATTCTTTTTCCCATATCCTTATCCTCTTGTTTTTCAAATTATGTATATTCTCCTGTGGAGAAATCCCTCTATATGCGCATAATATACACATGCGCCATTTCTATAATACCCCAAACATAACATAGTTAAATTTGTTAATTTTTGTAACAATATATCATTAAAATATTAAAGTATATAAGTAATAATGCCGATAACCAACATGTATATCTCAAAGTATAAGTTACGAAAAATATCTTGAAAGGAAAACAATGGGTTTAGCAGCATCACAAGCGAGATTATTAACCATAACTGCCCGCAAGGCAGATTGTGAGTTTGCGTCAATGACGTTATCTCATCAGAAACTTGCGCTATCCCGTGATATGGAAAATGTATCTAATGATTATCAAAACGCTTTGAGCCAGACAAAATTAGTTTATGACTATTACGGAACGGGTGATACAACTATGGCACTCGATTACGATTTACTTATGACCCCGTCCGTTTATAACGATTATTATCCGAAAACAGTTACAGATGCTAACAACCGTATAATTTTGAATTCCCAACTTGCGGCAGCGGCAAGAGCAGCAGGAATTCCTGCTGAAGGTCTTGAAGGAACTCCGTCAAGCAATGTTCGTAATACATTTATTGAAGCACTCGCCGGCGCCGGTGTAATTACCCCTGCCAAAGCGGCTGCAATCCAAGCAGTAACCTATGGGAATACTCTCGGTTTGGGTTCAACAACAAATGTTACTTATGGATATGTTGATCTTACTTATGAAGAATTATTGGATATGCTTACTGTTTCCGGCACCTATTCCGAAACATTGGGACTTTCATCGAATGTAATTGAGAGTGGTGCTTCCGCAAATGAAAGATCTCAACTGTTATTTACTATTGACAGTAACGGAAATAGAACAAGAGTTGATCAATCTACAGGGATGTCAGTATCTTTAGTAGATTTGTTATCAAATGATATGGAGTATGTAATCGGCTATGATTCAAAATTAAATGCCTATGCAATTGATGGTGCCGCACAACTCCAAACTGATATATTAGGATCAGATGGAGAAGGAGGCATATTAGATTGGATTTTAGGAGAATTTTCTGCTGTCCTTGGCGGTACTGCATCCAATGATAGTGCATTGCAATACGCTTATAACGCTATATATGATTTACTTTATCCTAATTCAGATTTGCGTGAAACTGCTGATAATAATCACGGTTATGGAAACGGTGGAGGCTCCGGTGACGATCCGATTATGGATACAGTAGGTACCAGAGTTGACTCTACAAAAGGCAAAGAAAGGTTTGAAGACAGCCTTGCTTCTGAGGCTATAAATTATATCGGTATGGCATATTATGGTAACAAACACAAAAAAGGATTTCACTCAAGAGATAATGACGGTTCTTGTGTCGCCATCAGTTTAAACAATATTGCTCAAGTATTTTTAACTGCATATGTTGATTATTTAACAGGATTAGAAGAAGGATATTCATATAATAAAGGAAAACTTTCTTCCAGTATTTTGTATGACCCTAATAGAAGCGACTTCACATTCACTATAGCAGGTCAGACAGAAGTTGAAAGCGATGAAGATAACCTGTATGCAAACTTCTATGATTCATTATTCAACCAGATTTGTATGAACGGCTGGACTGAAAATTCACAGATTGAAAATGTTGAATACATGACAGATTTATTCAAAAACGGACTCGCTTTTATATCATCAATTGCAGAGGACGGATATTATTATCAGGGTTCGTATTCGACAGACAGAGCAATCTTAGAAGTCAGTGACGAGAATGCAATTGCGGTTGCCGAAGCAAAATATAATACTGAAAAAACAAAAATAGAAAATAAAGAAGATACTATTGATATGAAGATGAAAAATCTTGATACAGAAATTTCTTCCCTCACAACCGAGTATGAATCAACCAAACAAATTATATCTAAAGCCATAGAAAAATCATTCAAACGTTACGAAGCATAATAAATATTTAAAGATTATAAACAAAATTTGCAGCGTACAATCGCACCCTTAACAAAAAGACTTCCGGAATAAATTTTATTTATCTTCCGGTTTCAATCCCGAACTAAAAAAGCCGGTAATCAAAATGATTACCGGCTTCAAAGTTTTCAAACTTTTGACTATTTAACAATTTCTTTGAATTTTTTACCAGCTGTAAATGCAGGAACTGTTTTTGCAGCAATTTTCAAAGTAGCACCGGTTTGAGGGTTTCTTCCGGTTCTAGCAGCTCTTTTGCGAGCTTCAAATGTTCCGAAACCAACCAATGTAACTTTTTTACCTTTAGAAACTGTTTTTTGGATAGTTTCTAATGTTGCTGACAAAATATCTGCTGCAACTTTTTGTGATACTTTTGATTTTTTTGATACTTCTTTTACTAATTCTTCTTTGTTCATTCTGAACCTCCTTCTTCCTTAAACCTACGAAAATTTAACCAACTCCGCAGAATTTTTTTGTATCGACTCACTTATTATAATCATTCAGTGCTATACTGTCAAGGGGTTTGGGCTAATTTATACGGCTGAATCAAACTATAGCAAGGATATACAAAGATATATCATCCTCAAACCCTTATGAATAAAGGATTATGTTTCTTTGTTGAGTTTAGCAAATTTGATATTTGAGTAAAAATACTGCAATATTTGATATGCATTGTACCCTTGTTTTGCCAGATTATTTGCACCATGCTGCGACATGCCGACACCATGCCCCTTTTTACCGACAGCATCATCAAAAGACGGAACAGAATGCAAATACGGTGCATAACCGCCCCAGACTGAATTTGAAGTCATGCCGCCTGCCGATGCCGAATAATAGGCTGAAATTATTTTCATGTCATAAGTCAAAACAAGCCCATGGGTTTCTTCAACCGCTCTGTTTGTAATATTGGTTTCTGATGATGCTCCGCCGTATGCCTGATCATCAGTATTATCTTTAAGATCATAGCCGTATTTTGCCTGTTTGCCGAGGTTTGCAAGAGCAAAACTTCTTGATGCAATGGCTTGAGCCTTTAAAGCTTCATATTCCCAGGAAGCAGGCATTTCTGACGGAACAACCCCTTTAATATAATTTTCCAAATCTATATCATTAATAACGGTAAGTTTTCCGCCCATATTTTTAATAAGGAGTTTGCCGTGATACCATTTGCCTTTTGCGCTGACATAACCGTCGTTATCAGGTCTTAATACAATTGCGCCTGTTCCGAGAGTATAAGCCTTCCCGCCTGCTTTCACGGCAATTTCGTTGTTATACGGAACAAGTACATAACCTTTCATCGCATCAGCCGTACAAACCGTTTTGTTTGTATAAACATCAATCATTCTGCCGTTAACATTCACTCCGACACCGGCTTCATCAACCTGTGTAAGCAACCCTATTTTTATTGCATACCCCGGGGCAGCCATTATAAAATTGAATATAAGTATTGCCAGTATAAGTATTATTTTCTTCATATTGCTATTTTACCTGATTCATCCTTTCCTGTAATAATTCATTTATATGAAATTTACCTTTGATATATTCTCGTATAATTCCAGTAACTTCCAAATATTTTTTCAATATAATACTGTGTTTCTTCGTACGGAATTTGAATAATAAATTCATCAATATCCGCATAAGATAGTTTATTTCTCCAGTTTGTAACAGCTCCTATTCCGCCGTTATATGCGGCAACAGCCATAACCTCATTTTTATCTACCAGATTTTTTAAGTTTGAATAATAAAGATTACCGAGTTTGATATTTATCTCCGGATTAAGAAGATATAGTGTTTCAAACGGGATTTTGCTGCGGGTTGCAATTTCTCTTGCAGTTCCGGGCATCAGCTGCATAAGCCCCATTGCTCCGGCATTACTCTGAGATTGAGTATTAAAAGAACTTTCTTCCCTCAAAATAGCCATTATTAACGCTTCATTATTAGCATATTCATCAGCATATTTTCTTACCTGCTTAAAATAATTCTGAGGATAAACAAGACGCCATCTCAAATCAGACTTGCCCGGCTTTACTTCCATTTCTGCCATCGCATCTCTTGCAATAATCATTGAAGTCGCATAATTACCTTTTTCATATTCAACCCAGCTTTCTATGAATTTATCATTTGTATATTTCATTATCATTTCATAGTCTTTTACAAGCAAAAGCGAATACAGAGGACTTTTTCTATCCGGAAGTCTGTAAGGATAAACAACATGTTTAAATTTCAGATGCGAACTTATTGTCGCAGCACTAATATTGCGCAATATCCAGAATGCACGGTAAGCATAATATGAATCCGGATATTTTTTAATAATTTCATTCAGCATAACACTGCTGTTGTCTATTTTAGCCGCCCAGAACATAATCATAGGGATTTCTTTTGAATCACCAAATTTCTTCATATACTCGGAGCACAGTTGTCTGGTTCTGCCGTAGTTTTTAGACTCCAGAGATAATACAAGGTCTTGAAACAGCGCATTTTTCGCATATTCACCGTGCGGATATGCCGAATACAAACTGCTGTAGCAGGTTTGTTTTTCTTTTTCGGGCGCATACGAACACTTCAAACTCCATATATAATCTCTGTTATTTCCTTTTGCAGAATTTAAAAGAGCCGATAATTTATCATATTTTAATTTATTGGTTTCATAGATTTCAGTATATTCATCTATCAATTTTTCATAATCATCTTTTAGAATTTTATTATTATTCTTTATTTGCTCAAGCAAAAATTTGTCGGCAGTTTTGTAATCCCGTTTCCGGTATAACAGCAGAGCCTTGATTGCCCAGATATCGCCGTCTTTTACTTTGTTAACTATATTCTGAGCCTCATTGTACATTTTTAAACGAAAATATGCTCTTGCTATCAAATAATAATCGCTTGGAGAAATTTCTTTTTCATTGAATTTTATCCATGTATTGGCGATATTTGCAGCAAGTCTGCCATCCGGATACTTTTCAAGGTAAGTACGAAAAGCCTGTTCAATCTGCTGTTTTTTTCTGGCTGACGGTTTTTTGCCTGAATAACGGATTTTTGTTGCATTAATTCGAGCTTTAAACGATTCCGAGGCAATTATATAATCTTCTTCCATATCAGATTTTGATACATCATCAAAATATCTGTATGCAAGCCCCGGATCTTCATCTATAAGCAGTTGTCCTGCATAATAACGGGCATCATCAGTCAATTTATGATTCGGAAAATATGTTATTAACTGCTGGTAACTTCTTAATTCTGATTTTTTATCCCCGAGTTTTCTGGCACACATCGCCTGCCTGTACAATGCAGACGGTTTTAAAGATGAAAGTGCGCCTATTTTTGAAAACAGAAAATACGAATTTGAATAATTTTTATTTTCGTAATCCGTTAATGCTAATTTGTAATTCTTTATGTTTTTTGCTTCCGGCTGATATATTTTTGAAAAAGTTACCCCGACACCAAGGCAGAGTAATAAAATAAATATCCCCGCAACTATATTTCTGGAACTAAACATGACAATATTTTAACAATTTTTTTTAACAAAGAAAAATTTTTATAAAATATTTACATATTATTTAAACTAAACTTTTTCTATTTTATAATCGGAAGTAATAAGGAGAAAGAATATGCCAAAGTGGGAAGTAGGGCTGATAGCCTTAGTAATAAACATCATATTTGTTATAATTGTTTTTAAAATAATAGATGTTGCAGATAAGAAACTAATCAAAAAACTGCAGGAAAAAGATGATGATACTCCTTTATTACGATTTCTTCCGATAATTGTAAAAGTAATCAAAGCAATAATTCTGTTTATTGCCCTGACAGGACTTTTACAAAGCCAGGGCTACTCCATATCCTCCATACTTGCAGGTTTCGGAATCGGAGGTATTGCGGTAGGTATGGCGGCAAAAGATGCTCTTGCCAATATCTTCGGAACAATTAACATTCTCTCCGACCGTATATACAAAATCGGAGATTATGTAAAAATCAACGGAATAGAAGGTTATGTTGAAGATATAAACATGTGCTCAACCAAAATCCGTGACCTCGATCACTTTTTAACAAGTATTCCTAACAATGTTGTAGCAAATGCAACCGTTGTAAATGTTTCAAACGCAAGAAAAAGGTTTTTAAATATTACATTCGGACTTACATATTCAACTGATAATGAGCATCTGGCACTTGCTCAGGAAATCCTAAAAACAATAGCAATAAACCACAGAGAAATTCATAATGAATTTACTGTATGTCTGCACGATCTTGGCGACAGTTCAATAAATGTAAGATTCAGGGGCTATGTCAAATCAGGCTCTTATGATACATTTTTGAGAGTGCGCGGAGAATTTTTATCAGAAGTTGTAAAAGAATACAGAAAAGCAGGTATTGACTTTGCTTTCCCTTCCCGTTCAATTTATATAGAAAGCGATAATACAAAACTTGAAAATTAAAATAATTGCATTAGGAAAAATCAAAGAAAAATTTTTAAAAGACGGCATAGATGAATTTCTAAAAAGATTAACACCTTATGCCTGCGTTTCAGTTGTCGAATTAACCCCTATTGAAATAAAAGACGAAAACCTGACAGACAAAATTCTGACAGAAGAAGGAGAAAAAATACTTTCTTTAATTAAACCGTCAGACTATGTAATCACTATGGAAATCAACGGAAAACAATTCTCAAGCGAAGAATTTTCTCAAAAACTTACATCAATTACAAATGACGGAATCAGCGAGATTGTATTTGTTATAGGTTCTTCCTGCGGAATAGGAGAGAATGTATCTAAACGAGCAGATTTAAAAATGAGTATGTCAAAAATGACTTTTCTGCATCAATTCGCAAGATTAATACTTATTGAACAAATATACCGCGCCTTTAAAATTGCCAAAAACGAACCTTATCATAAGTAATTGCAATTTTAAATATAAAAA
>CALUYV010000046.1 GCA_944325095.1 Candidatus Gastranaerophilales bacterium
AGATAGGTTGCAGGGGGCAATTTAAGCCGTCACAATCTATCTGGTTGTTATACAAACAACAAATCAAACATTAAAATACTACAAAAATAACACTTGGTTTGACTATTTTGTACATGTAGTTTGATACGGGAAGGGTGGGATCCGAACCCTTTCATTTTTAATGATAACTCATTTCTTCCGAATATCAAGTCTATTTCATAAATTGTCCGAAACAGGACAAGAAAAATTTTTTAATTCCACATGTTTTATATAGTTTTCTAATATATTTATAGGGTACTTTATTGACAATGTACACCATTAGTTTGATTTACATTTCTTAACATTTTGAGAAAATTATATTGGTTAGTTATAATCAAAATCAAGAGAGAGTAAGATGAATGATATTATAAAATCAGGAATTATTGCTTTAGGTTTTAAGCCTAAAGATGGGTGTTGCAATGTTTATTTCAAAAAATTTGGAACTTATGAAATAAATATCGATTATAATGAAGCTAATCCTGAAAAATCTAATATTGATTATGGTAAAAATATAAAATGTGGAAGAAAAACAACAAGCAATTTTTCTCAAAATGAATCTTTTGTTGTTTTAGAATGTGTGAATAGATTACTAGAAAAAGGATACAATCCAAACAGCATAGTATTGGAACAGCCATATAAAGCTGGGCATAAGGATTGTTATCTTGACATATTAGTGAAAGATCTTGATAATAAATCATTTTTGATGATTGAATGCAAAACTTGGGGAAAGGAATACGAAAAAGAAAAAAATCAAATTTTTAAAGATGGGGGGCAATTATTAAGTTATTTCAACCAAGATAAAAATAGTAAAGCTTTGTGTTTATATGCATCTCATATTGAAAATAATGAAATTTCATACAGAAATGACATTATAGATACAAAAGAACTAAGCGGAAATAATGTACAAGAATTGTTTGATAGTTGGGATAATACTTTTTATCAAAAAGGTATTTTCGAAAAGCAAATAAACGCTTATGATTACAAGAATATTGGCTTAATTTATGAAGATTTACAAGATTTAAAAGACACGGATGGCGGAACAATATTTAATCATTTTGCAGAAATTTTAAGAAAACATATTGTTTCTGATAAAACAAATGCTTTTAATAAAATGTTTAATCTTTTTATTTGTAAAATTCAAGATGAAGATGATAATTATGGTAAAGACGCTGATTTAAAATTTCAATTTAAATGCAATGACACTTATGAAAGTTTTTTTGATAGATTAAATAACTTATACAAAAGAGGCAATAAAAATTATATTGATATTGATTTACCAGATATAAGCCAAGATGATTTTGATGAATTATTAAAGCTTGCTGATGAAAAAGATGAGCATTTAAGAAAAACTTTTAATGAATTGAGATATTATAGGAGTTCTCAAGAATTTTCTTTTAAGGAGGTTTATAATAAAGAAACTTTTGAAGAAAATGCTGAAATTGTAAAAGAAATAGTTAAACTTTTGCAAGGCTATAAAATTAAATATTCTCAAAAACATCAATATTTAGGCGATTTTTTTGAATTATTGTTAAATACAGGTATCAAACAAGAGGCAGGACAATTTTTCACTCCAATACCGCTTACAAGATTTATTTGTAAGTCAATTCCAATAAAAGAAATTATAGAGGACAAAAATAATAAAAGAGATGACAATTTCTTACCTTACGTTATTGATTATGCCTGTGGGAGTGGGCATTTCTTAACTGAAATTATGGATGAAATTGACACATACGTTAAAGATTTCAAATCAGAAGATATTAAAGGTTCCAGAATTGCAAAAGAAAACTTTGAGTCACTAAGAAATAATTTAAAATGGTCAAAAGAATATGTATATGGAATTGAAAAAGATTATAGACTGGTAAAAACATCTAAAGTGAGTTCCTTTTTAAATGGGGATGGCGATGCAAATGTAATGGCAGCTGATGGATTAGCACCATTTAATGATAAAAAATACAAAGGAATATTAAGAACAGAGGAATTACAAAAAAATAATTCCAAATTTGATATTTTAGTTGCAAATCCACCATATTCAATAAGTGGTTTTAGAACGACATTAAAAGAAGGTAAAAAATGTTTTGATTTGTATAAAAGATTAACAGACAACAGTTCTGAAATTGAATGTTTATTTGTGGAACGCGCTATTCAATTATTAAAAGAAAATGGCGTTGCTGGCATTATACTTCCTGTATCGATTTTAACAAATGGCGGAATTTATGAAAAAACAAGAGAATTAATTCTAAAAAACTTTGACGTTGTTGCAATTCAAAAGCTCGGCGATAATGCCTTTATGGCAACGGGAACTAAAACAATTATTCTTTTTATGAGAAGAAAAAGTAATTTAGCATATTCTAATATAGAAAAATTGGTTGATAAATTTTTAAATGATTTTAAAGATGTTACAATTAATGGAATTGAACATGCTTTTTCTACCTATGTTAATAATGTATTTGAAGATATATCATTTGAGGATTACATAAGTATATTACAAGATAATCCAACCGAAAAAGCAAGAAAAAGTGAAATTTTGGGCGAATATAAAGACTACTCTATTGAAAAAATACTTGAAATAGAGAAAGAAAAATTAGTCTATTTTATAATTTCATATTCTCAAAAAATTATTTTAAGCGACTCATTAGAAAAAGATATTGAAAAAGAATTTTATGGCTATGAATTTTCTAATAGAAAAGGGCACGAAGGAATTCATATTTATAAAGATGAAGACGGAGTTTTGCAAAGCAAACTTTATAATCCTGAAAATCTTTATGATGAAGAAAAAGCTAACTACTATATTTTAAATAATTTTAAAGGATTGAATTCAGAAAAAATAATTAATGATATAAAACAATCAGAAGACCATCCACTGAGAAATCATATTGATTATATCAACCTATCTGATTTAATGTCATTTGATTTAAAAACATTTGACAAACAAATTAATCTTAACTTTAAAAAAAAACTAAAAATTGAAAGTAAGTATCCTCTTACAACATTAGGTAATGTTACCAAAAATATTTTTATTGGTGGGACTCCTGATAGAAACAAAAGAGAATATTATCAAGATGGTAATCATTTGTGGTTATCAATAAAAGAAATGAATAATAATATAATTAATGATACAAAGGAAAAAATAAACGACTTAGGTGTAAAAAATTCAAATGTTAAACTTGTGAAAGCAGGAACACTTCTTTTTAGTTTTAAATTAACCATTGGTAAAACAGCTATTGCAGGTAAGGACTTATATACAAATGAAGCGATAGCAGCATTAATACCAAATGAATTAATAAAACAAGAATATTTACAAATCATAATTGCGAATAAATATGTACCTTTAGAAGTATCTTCAAAAACTTTTGGTTGTACACTAAATTCAAAAACCATACCCTTAATAAAACTTCCACTTCCTCCAATCAATATTCAAGAAGAAATTATTAATGAAATAAAACCTTTGAATGATATATTATCTAATAATATAAAAAGTATGGAAACAAAAAAACAAATAATAAAGGATAAATATGCACATCTTCATAGCCTGAGTAAAAAATATATGCGCTTGTCAGACAAAAATGTTTTTGATTTATCTATTGGTAAACGCGTTTTAAATAAACAATTAAAACAAAATGGTAATATTCCTGTATACAGTGCAAATGTATTTAAACCTTTTGGATATATAGATAAATTACTTTTTGAAGATTTTAATAGACCATCAGTAATTTGGGGAATTGATGGCGACTGGTTGGTAAATACTGTTGATAAAAACATTTTATTTTATCCTACAGATCACTGTGGAATTTTGAGATTAAAAAAAGAAAATATATTTATTGAAAAATATGTGGCATACGCACTTCAACAAGCTGGTATAGAATATGGATTTTCAAGAGAAAAGCGTGCATCGATTGATAGAATTAAAACAATAAAAATTCCTGTTCCAGACTATAATATACAAAAAAATATAGTTGCAGAGCTAGTACCATTAGAAAATGAAATAGAAAAATTACAAAAAGAAATTGATTCAATACCAACTAAAAAACAAGCAATTCTAGATAAATATTTAAAATAAGTATGCTTGTAAATTTTGAATATTAACGGAACTGGACTTTACCAAAATAATCATTTTATCCGTACACTTCAAAATCGGTGCGTAATTCAGCTATATTAAGAAAATCTCAATCTATCCGTACAGTCCGAAAAAAGTCCAGTTCGGCAGTTTGATTTTTTTGGAATACTTAAAATTCCGACCTAAAAAAGCCCACACAAAGCGGACTTTCCAAAAATATCAATCTATCCGTACAAATCAATTTGGTCGTTAAATTACAAATACAACGATACTAGATATTATAAAATATTAAATAATAAAAAACGGATAAGATTTCTTATCCGTTTTTTATTCAGAGAGGATGGGATTCGAACCCACGGTGAAGTTACCCTCACACAACCTTTCCAAGATTGCACCTTAAGCCGCTCGGACACCTCTCTATATTTATCTTATTCCATTCTACTAAAAGAATTTCTGATTGTAAATACATTTGTTATATTTTTCTTACATAAACTATTCTTGACTTTTATGCTTTGTATGCCTAAAATATTGGTTGAAAACGGAGAATTGGCAAATGGAAGAAAACGATAACAACATTGATTATACATTTGAACAGAAAGATAAAGTATATGTAGGAATAGCACTGCTGGGTGCTGTTCTTGGTTTTATTCCGCCGCTTATTATATATTTGTCTTATAAAGATCAATTATCACCGGGGGCGGTTTATCATATTAAAAAAATGTTGAACTTCCAGATATTAATACTGTGTTTTGCGGCGTTTCTGTTTGTTTTAAATATTGTTCCTATTTTCGGAACTTTGATTTGTGCGCTGGCATGTCCTTTTTTATTGGTGTTTAATCTTATTGTTTCTGTGATTGCATCTGTCAGAGCATTTGATTTTAAACCGTTCAATTACCCGATTAATCACGATTTTATTTAAAAAATAACCGGAAATATTTAGTTCATTTTCGTGATAATAGAGTATAGATTTATCTGTGGATTTTTATTTACTGCTGGACTTAAATTTTGCAGTGTGATAAACTAACGATATACGCGGCTTCGTAGCTCAGCAGGATAGAGCAGTGGTTTCCTAAACCAAAGATCGCGCGTTCGAATCGCGCCGGGGCCATTTTTATATTGTAGTAGTATAAGAGTAAAAAAGCAGGCAGCGATGAGAACGCAAAATGCGTTCGAGCGGGAGCGAGCTGAAGGCGGAGCCTTACCGGCGGATATAAAAAGGTATAAAGCCGGTAAGCGCAGACCTGTTAAAAGCGAGCGAGTAAGCCAATCGCGCCGGGGCCGCCATTTTTTGTGGTAAATTTGTTATCCGGCCTGTAAAACATAGGATAGGGGCTAAAAATTTTATATAATTTTATTTTAAGGTTTTAATAAAATTTACCGCTTCTTCTTTTGTTGTAATATCTCCGGAAATTTGGGCTTCTTTGAGAGTATCAAGTATTTCACCGAGTTTTGGCGACGGTTTTATATTTAATATCTGCATGATTTCATTTCCGTCCAATAGTTTTGGCAGCGGTTTGATGTTCTTTCTGGTTTCAATACAGAAATCCATAAGATTATTGAGTGCGTTTATATTATTGTTAACTATTTCTCCGGTAATTTCAGGCCCGAGTGCGGATAATCTGTCAGCCTGAGCGATTAAAATATTATCAATAGCGTTATCTTCCGATTTTCTGAGGTATCTCATCATTGTTTTTTCGCTCATATCCGGTGCGGAAACAACAGCAGAAGGATACATGTGTTTTTTGATAATATATGAAATATATTCAATTTGTTTGTTTGAAAAACAGAGGTTTTTCAATATTGGTACACATAGTTTTTCGCCTTCCGAATCGTGTTTAATAAATCGGTGTCTTTGAGTATTTTCTTCAATTGTCCATGTTGACGGTTTTCCGATATCGTGAAGAAGGCAGGCAAGTTTCAGGTGGGTAATTCTCGGAAACCCGCCAAAATCTGTTCTATCCATGTGTGATTTTACTTCTTCGGAAGAATTTTCATATATAATCTGCACCTGTTTGACTGTTTCAATGCTATGGTGAAACAAATCCAGATGATGGTGCTGGTTTGGCGGTATCTGTTTTAATTCTTTCACAATAGGAAATAATTGTTCCAGAATGCCTGTTTTGTCCATTAAAATCAGACTTTCTGCACAATATTTTCCGTTAAAAAGTTTCATAAGTTCATATTCAATTCGTTCTTTTGCGGGTTTATTTATCAGATTTGAATATTTTGAGGCAATATGGATGAGATTTTCTGCAGGTTCAAACCCGAGAGAAGAGTAAAACCTGAATATTCTCAAAAGTCTTAACGGGTCGTCCGTAAAATTTTTTTCAGAAATTTCACGAAGAATTTTTTTGTTCAAATCTTCAATACCGCCAAGGCAAAATGAAGGTATTTCGCCGGTTTTAATATTTACGGCAATGGCATTTATTGTTAAATCTCTTCTTTTTATATCGTTTTCAAGTGAATTTTCAACGGGATTTGTTATATCAAAATAGTTAATTTTGTCGGGAAGTACGACTCTGTAGATTTTATTTTCTTCATCAAGCGGGATATATTTTCCGTTGAAAAAATCACTTAATTTACGGGCAAATTTTCCTGCATCTTCATCGAGAACTATTAAATCTCTGTCATAAGAAATATTCCCGAGGAAAAAATCCCGTACGCATCCGCCGACAAGATAAATTTCATTGTCAAAAAAACTTGCAATATTATTAAGTAAGGCATCATTTTTTATGTTGTCTGTTAAAGTTTGCGTATTCATAAATTATGTTCCCTAATCCTGTTATGACGGCGGTTTCTGCACGAAGTATCAAATCTCCGAGCGTGAGCATTTCAAATCGGTTTGATTTGAAATAGTCAAATTCTTTTTGAGAAAAGCCTCCTTCGGGGCCGACAATAACAAGAATTTTGTCACCTTTATTTATCGGCTTTGTTTCAAATATGTCACGGATTGTTTTTGTGGCAATTCTTTCGCAAAAGACGAGAATCCTGTCAAAATCCTCTTTTTGCGGCAGTATATCAAGTGTTGTGCATTCAAAACATTCAGGAATATTTGAACGTTCACATTGTTTGGAAGATTCATACATGATTTTCTGCCATTTAGGTATTTTCTTTTCTATAACGGATTTTGCAACCGCACAGTTATCTGTTATGACAGGAAAAACTCCCGTTACCCCGAGTTCTGTTGCTTTTTCTATCAATAAATTTTGAGCATCCGATCTCAGCGGACTTTGTCCGAGGTAAAGTTCAAAATCTAAATATCTTTTAGACGGGTAAGATTTTTCAATTTTTGCGAGAATTTTGCTTCCTGTTATTTCGGTGATAATTGTTTCATATTGAATTTGGTTTTCGTCTATTAATAACAGTTTTTCTCCGGCGCGCGAACGAAGCGAGCGCGCCAGATGATTATAGTTTTCTTTGTCTGAAATTTCTACGATTTTATTATTTATTTGGTTTGAATTTATAAAAAAATGCGGCATAAATAATCCTTTTTTCTAGATAGATTTTAACACAAATGAAAACCTTTGATATTTAATAACTCTCGAAAATAATCAATCTAAAATGATTTCTTTTTCATTTTTGTAGGTTACATATCCTAAATTGGCTCCGGGAGGTTTTCTTATATACTTTCTTTTTGTATAAATTACTCCGATTTTGGAAGAGTTTTTGGCACTTGAATATTCTTTTGCCAGTTTTGCGCATTTTAAAATCAATTCATCGGTTAGGTTTTGGGTTTTTAAAAGTACATGCGAGCCGGCACAGTTGTGTGTATGGAACCACAAATCATTTTCATCTGCCAGTTTAGAGATTATATAATCATTTTGTTTGTTGTTTTTCCCGATATATATGATTGTTGAATCATCCGGTGTTATTTTCATAATTTCCGGAAGTTTAATTTTTGTTTTCTTTTTAGTTGCAGCATTATTTTCAAGAACCTCGTCGCTGATTTCAAGCAGATCTTTTATATTATCAGCGGAAGTTATTGAATATAAAACTTGTTCCAGATAACTTTTACGGGATTTATATTCTTCAATAAGTTCTGAGAGTTTTGATTTTGCGGATTTTGCTTTGTTGTACAATTTGTAAAAATTATTAGCATTATCTTTAACTGTTTTTAATTTATCAAGCGGAATTACAATTTGAAGATTGTTTTCATAATCATAAACACTTGCAGATTCAGTATAATCTTTTAATTGATAGAGGTTTGCCATAAGCAAATCTCCGTATAATCTGTATTTATCAGCCTTATCTCCTGAATTTATACTGTATTCCATTTGTTTCAGGGCTTTAATAACTTTTTTAAGTTTTTGTGATGTTATAGAGTTATATTGGGTTTTAAGCGCATCAAATTTATTCTGCCCTATGTAATAAGCGTAGTAATCATCAATCATATTATTAACGGAGTTGTATTTTTCTGCATCCGGCGGCAGAAGTTCTTTAAAAAGCGAATATGTTTTAAAATCTGCAGATATACACGGTGATAAATTTTCAAGGCGAATAAAACTTTTTATTTTCTGGGCGGGTTTTCCTGCGCATAAATCAGCAAAACTTTTTGAAATCATATAAAAATCATCTGATAATGTCTGGTAATTTATTTCTCCGTTGTAGTTAAGCAAATCTGTTTTCTGCTGTTTCGGGGGATATACATAAGGCAAAGAACCGTAAATTTCTCTTTCTCTGCTTTTTTCCGCCCCGACATTATGGGCGCAGCCGATAATTATATTTGTGTCATAGTTGTATAATATGACATTTGAATGTTTGCCCATAAATTCAAAAGCCAGACAGAGATATATGTTTTCGCCGAGTTCGTTGTAGGATTCAATATAGAATTCAAGTATTCGTTCGTTTTGCGGCTGATTAATCCTTGCTATCTTTGAGTTTTCAAGGTATTTTCGTAAAAGCATGCAAAACATCGGCGGTTTTTGCGGAATTTCAAGCACCCGTTTTTCAAAGTTAGTTTTATTCAAAAAACAGGCATGGTAAAATTGAGGATTTATATTTACATAAAACAGTTTTGATTGTCCGAAATTTCGTAATGTAAATATAAAATCACGTCTGGTCGGCTGCTGGATTTTGGAAATTCTCGCACCGTCAAGAAACTCTGCCCATTCTGTAGTCAGGGCTTTTAGTGTTAAGGCGTCAAATGTTATCATAACCTTTTAATATTACTAAAAATTTAATATATTGTCTATTTTTAATTTCTATGCTATTCTTATAATTGTAGATTGGAGAAAGTTGGAGAGATGGAAGAAAATAACAGCATAAAAGACACTGAAATTGTTGAAAACGGCAGATTGGTTCTCGGTAATTCTGTATATGTAATGATTACAACAAGAGATTATGTGGTAAAAGGCAACCTTTGCCTGCCTGTAAATACCGGTGCAGCTAATCCGACTCCGGAAAATCTTTTATTCTATGTATTGAATTGCGGTAATATGTTTATTACTTTAAGAAATTGTATAATTACTACAAAAGATACAATTGAGTATATTCCGGAACGAGTTGAATGCTACAACATTAACCTTAATATTGTTGAATCATGCCGTATTATTGATGATGAAGATAAATAATTTTAGAAACATATTGTGATTTTTTAAAATTTTTTTGCTAATATAATGTTGAAAATATAAATAGATATAAAGGAAAACAAGAGATGATTAAGAGCAAATTCAAAGATCACGAATGCGGCAGACTTAATATGCAAAATATTGGAGAAGAAGTCACTTTATCAGGCTGGGTTTCTTGTATTCGTGATTTAGGCGGTATTTTATTTGTAGAACTAAGGGACAGAAGCGGTTTCTTTCAAATCGTTGCGAACCCTCAGATAAATCCGCAGATTCATAAAGTTTTGGAACGAGTCAGATCAGAGTATGTAATTACTGTGTCAGGCAAAGTTTCTAAAAGACCGGAAGAAACATATAATGAGAAATATCCTACAGGTCAGGTTGAGATGTACCCTGATAAAATAGAAGTTCTCTCAGAATCAAAAGTATTGCCGTTTGTGCTGGATGATAACAATGTTTCTGAAGATATCAGGCTTAAATACCGGTATCTTGATTTAAGACGCGAGCCGATGTTATCAAAACTCGTTCTAAGACATAATATTGTTCAGGCAATCCGCGGTTATATGAACGGGCTTGATTTTCTGGAAGTTGAAACTCCTATTTTGATTAAAACTACTCCGGAAGGTGCAAGAGATTATCTGGTTCCATCCAGAGTTCAGGAAGGCAAATTCTACGCGCTTCCTCAATCTCCTCAAATATTCAAGCAGTTGCTTATGGTCGGCGGTATTGAAAGATATTACCAGATAGCAAAATGTTTCAGAGATGAGGATTTGAGAGCCGACAGACAGCCTGAATTTACTCAGGTTGATATTGAGATGTCATTTGTTGAGCAGCAGGATGTAATCAGGGTTGTTGAAGGTTTAATTGTTGAGGCATTCAAAGCCGCAGGAGTTGATGTAAAACCTCCGTTCAGACAAATTCCATGGCAGGAAGCAATGGACAGATTCGGTTCTGATAAACCTGATACAAGATTCGGTCTTGAATTGTTTGATATTGGGGATATTATTCTTCAATCCGAATTCCAGATTGTTAAAAATACTCTTGAAAACGGCGGTATTGTTCGTGGTATAAGAATCCCGGGCGGTGCTAAATATTCAAGAAAAGAAATTGATGATATTACAAAACTTGCGGTTTCATTCGGTGCTAAGGCACTTGCAAATATTATTTATAACGAAGACGGAACTGCAAAATCTCCGGTTCTCAAGTTCGTGACAGAAGAACAGGCTAAGCAGATTCAGGATAGAGCAGGTGCTCAGCCTGGCGATATTATCTTCTTTGTTGCCGATAAACCTAAGTTGGTTTATGACATTATGGGCAGATTGAGATTACATTTTGGTAAATCATTAAATCTTATTGATGACTCTAAGCATGACCTGTTATGGGTTGTTGATTTCCCTATGTTTGAATGGTCAGATGAAGAAGGCAGATTTATGGCAATGCACCATCCGTTCACATCTCCTAATTTGGAAGATTTGGATAAACTGGATTCCGGAGATCTTGGCAATGTTAAATCTATTGCGTACGATATCGTTTATAACGGTACAGAACTCGGCGGCGGCTCTGTCAGAATCCACTCATCTGAAGTTCAGAAGAAAATATTTAAGGCACTTGGCTTAACCGAAGAAGAAGCAAAAGAAAAATTCGGATTTATGGTTAATGCTTTGCAATACGGAACGCCTCCTCATGCGGGTCTTGCAATCGGGCTTGACAGACTTGTTGCGCTGTTGGCAAGGACTGATTCAATCCGTGATGTTATTGCATTCCCTAAAAATGCCGGTGCTAAAGACCTTATGAGTGATGCTCCAGGTCTTGCTTCAGAACAGCAGTTAAGAGAATTGCACATTAAAAGTACCGCTAATTTAGGAAAATAAGGGTTACTTTATAAATAAAATAATAAAAAGCCCCATACATTATGGGGCTTTTTTATAGGAGAGATAAATGGGCGAAAAAAGTTATCAAGATATAAAAAGAGAGTTTACATATTTTTACCACAATAAGGTTCTGAAAGTTCTTCCAGCATATGAAAGAAATAGAAAAATTGCGGCAAAGAAACAATTTATGTTTTGGATGGTTTTTGGTGGCGTTTTTTTTATTTGGTTTGTCTTGCAGTTGGGTAGAGTTTTTAATGGTGCGGGATATAGTATATTTTTGGGTATAGTTATTGTTATTTGGATTAGTTGTTTGATATCTCTTCTTTATCTTACAAGGAATGATAAAAAAGATTCCAGAGGTGCTGTCAGAATAGAAAATGATTTTGAAGGTAAATTGAAACGCAAACTAATGTGGGAGTTAGTTGGTATATTTTTGGAAGATGCAAAGTGGTATAGAGGAGCATTGCTAACTATAGAAGATAGTGTTGGAGTGGATAAAGATGGGTTCCCTGTATATTCAAATGAAACAATTAGACACCAAGAGGATATGAAAAACAGGACAAAATTTTTGAGAGCCCAAAATATTATGAATCCTTTTCCTTGGATATTTTATGATGATATTATGTTTGGTAAATTTAAAAATGTTCGAGTTAGTATTGTGGAAGGGAATGCTTGCATTATAAATACTGTTTCTGTAGTATTTCTAATAATAGGATTGGGATTTTGTTCTTTTATATTAAATATATTACTTATTCCTATAATTATTATATTGCTGATAGTTTTTTCTAAAAAAATATATCAGTATGCACCTTTCCGTGGTGTGATAGTTGTATTAGAAATGAATAAAAGATTTTCAGGACATACTTTTTTCTTTGAAAAATCTATTACTGCAAATAAAATTCCTATTGACAAGAAAAAAGTATCTGCAGTAATGTTGGAAAAATCTGATTTTTCTGATAAATATCAAGTTTTTTCGGATAATCAAATTGAGGCAAGATATTTGCTTACTACAGCTATGATGGAAAGAATTGAAGGTTTATCTTTTGCATTCAAGGCAAAATCTGTTAGGGGTTCTTTTATGAACAATAAATTAACTCTTGCTATAAATACAGGAAGAGATATGTTTTCTATGGGTGGAGATTTTAAAGAATCTGATTCAAATGTATTTATGCAGCTTTATGATGAAATAATTTCTGTTTTGCAGATTGTTGATGAGTTGAAACTTGATGAACATACAGGTTTGTAATTTTTATATTCATAAATTTCGTAACAAAAAAGCCCTTATTTATAAGGGCTTTTTTGTTTATGAGTTTTTATGTTTTAGGTTTTACAATTATTAAATATTTTCATTTTTAGCAGGTTTTGATTTGATTTTAAATATATTTTTAAATCTTTCTATTTGTTGTTTTTTTAATTCTGATTTTATACTTTGTATTGTTTCGTCATAAAGCATTGCAAGCATTTCGGATTTTGTAGCATTCGGGTTTGAGTGCCCTGTTATATCCGCATAATACCGCTCAACCGCACCGCCTGTTTTATACGCTCTTGATTCGTCTTTGAGAATAATTTTTGCTGCTTTTAAGAGTTTCAGAGATAGTTTTTTGTCTTTTCCTGTAGTTATTTCTTCTATTATGGTATCTAGAGTTTTTTGCAGCAATTCATTATCCTGCAGTTTTAATTGGGATAGCAGACCCTGTTTATTTGGCGGGAATTTTGAAAATCCGCCGGTGGCATTTCCGTTTTCCATATTACTGATTAGCAGTAATTTTCTTTGCAGATTCAGGCTGCTTTCATTTAAAATATTTCCGTATTTTTGAATATAATTTTGCAAAAACTTTTTACCGCGGATTTTCAAATAGAGTCTTTCCATAGCTGCGCGCGGGCTTAGCCGTTTAAACAAAACATGTTCAAGTTCGTGGCATGCAAGATTTAGCGCATTGGCGGTTGTTTCGCCTGCTGTGCGCAATGACAGCAATATGGTATTATCATTCGGGTTTGTAAGTACTGCTGATTTTGAATTCTGAAAAAACATTTCTGTGCTAAAGTCATCAAGTCCTACATTTTTTGCATACTTTTTGAAAGTATCAAAATCATCCGCAATGACAATGTTTTTCGATTTCTTTTTCCCGATGGAATTTTCTAACAGGGTTTTAAATCTTTTAATATCGATATTATCCCCCGGCTGCAGTTCTCTTGCCATTTGTTCCCCGATATTGCGGCAGGTTTTGAGGATTTCTTTCCGGGGCATCAGACCTGTTGCTTTGTAAAATAAACGATAAAAACTCATATATAACTCCTATTTCTACTTACTGTTCATATAAAAACAGAATTGCAGAAAAATTTGCTATTGAAGTTTATTTTTTATAAATCTGTGGGCATCAATTACATCATCATAGCTGATAGGCGGCGGGCCTTCAATGATTTCAAGTGCTGAATGTTTTTGGGAATGGCGGTTTATATTTAAAATAATCTCTCCAAAATCTTTGCCGCATTTTTCGCAAATTAAACGGCAGATAAAAATATCTCCTTCTGTTTTCAAAATTTCAAAAGAATTTTCGGAAAAATCGTTTTTGCATCGGGAGCAGCAAAGCCCGGCAAATAAGGGTTTTATGAACTTGTCCGGTATGTGTTTTTTATCCTTCATTTTTATTAAGTTTTGTAAAGGTTGTCGTATAATATAATGATTAATGTCATTTTACCGCAAAAAATGGGATTAATACACATGTAACCAAAGGAGGTTATCATGGCAATTAATCTAATTTTATTCGGTTTCATCGTTTACACTGCATTAATTGTTGTGCCGAGTATCTGGGAAGAGTTAACCGCTGAAAGTTAATCCCTGAACGGAAATTGGCAAAACTGGTAAGTGTAGGGTCGTTTTCGCGGTTAGTTTAGTGTTATATGTACGCTTATTAAACAGGCGGTTAGTTTGTGCTGCCTTAATGACAAAAACCATAGTCGATAAATATACACTTAATCACGGAATCAGGCGGCAGGTATTTATACCTGCCGCCTTTGATTCTTATCCTAACATATTTTTAACTGCATTTGCTGCTTTATTTAACGGATTTGCTGCATCTTTCAATGTTTGCATAAGCGGCCAGAATTGTTTAAGTTCTTCTGCTGTCATTGCCGGCATCGGCTTTTTGGCTCCTTTGAATTTTACTGCGTGCAATACTGAACTCTTGGTAAAGTAGTCTTTAGGGAATGTTGTTATTGATTCAACACCTAATTTGCCTAATTTTGTCGATTCTCCCGGCATTACTACCCTTATGCCTCCGCCGATATCTTTAAATGTTTTTGTTCCTGTTGTCAAGTTTAATGTTCCCGGAATTTTTGTAATTTCATCTGACATAATAAGTACTTTGTTAGCCGGTTTTGGTGTCAAACCTACAACTTTTTTTGCTCCTTTGAATGCCTGCACACCTTTAGTTGCTGCAGTTGATGCGATTTTTGAAAATAAACCCATAACAAACCTTTCCTTTCTGTTTACCTTTTAAAATTTCTACTTTCTTTATAAAGAATTTTTACTTACTCCTATATAAAAAATTTTTTTGTAGAAATATTGCGCAATGAAAAAATTTTTACAGGTTAAAACAGCCTCATAAACCTTGACAGATACTAACT
>CALUYV010000047.1 GCA_944325095.1 Candidatus Gastranaerophilales bacterium
TGCGGGAGCTGGATTTGAACCAACGACCTTCGGGTTATGAGCCCGACGAGCTACCAGACTGCTCCATCCCGCGTTATTAAATTTTCCGAATTTCGGACAACATGTAACTCATCTTTCTCCTTGATACCGGCACTGCACATCGCTGTGGTATTTACAAGCATGAAAATGAATTATACATCTTCCGCATGTCAATTATTAAATGCTGAAAATCAAAAATCAATACCCATGATTTTTTATTTAAAAATGAACTTATACTGCAATTACTGCAAGTAGGTTTTAATATGACAACGAATTATAAAATGCAGTTTAGTTTTTCCGACAATAACTAATAATCCAGTTTATAACCGTTTTTCTCAAGATAAGCGGCGCAAAAGTTTCCCGTTCCGGACATTTTACAATCACTGCGGAGTTCATCATCATTCTTGTCAAATCCGGCAGGCACAAGCGTATTATCCCGCAGCACATACACAAATGTATCCCGCCCGAGAACATTCGGAATCCTATGTCCGTTTATATCAACAAAAACTACAAGTGTATATGTATCCGAAGATGCTCCGTCAATTTTAACACCAAAATCCGACCATGCCTCCTCTGTTGAATAGTCATCCAAACATACATTACTGCCGTTTGTTATAGAAAAACAAATCACTCCGCTCCCGACTTTCCCTGCCTGAAAATGTGTTGCGTTTGAACCGTTTAACTTTTTTGTAATATTCTGCGACCAGCAGCCTGCCGTATCGTAGCAGGTTTCGACAGTATTTATGTATGGCAGAAAATAATTTTTAAAAACATATTCCATCTGCGAAAAATCATTGTGGGAAGATAGTGCCGCTACCGCTCCATCATCATTTGCCCGCAGCATCATTTGAGATAATATGGAATAATCCTGTTTTAAAATAGAAACCGCTTTGCGATCATTAATCTCTCCCATTAGCGCAGGCATTGTCATCGCTGCTACAACACCGATAATCCCGAGGGTTATTATTATTTCAGCAAGCGTAAATCCGGCTCTTTTCATCTTATTTATTCTTAATACCACTTACTTATTCTACTTTATCTCAAGCCTTTAGTCAATTATATGCTTGTAAAAAACATCCCGGAATTTATATAAAAAAAGACGCCTCATTGGCGTCTTATAATAATATGGTACCCCCAAGCGAATTCGAATCGCTGTCTACACCGTGAAAGGGTGTTGTCCTAGGCCTCTAGACGATGGGGGCTTGAACTTTCGCTACGAGACTTATTTTATATTGAACAAAATTAAATGTCAACTGCTTTATTTCAAATCTCTGATTCCGTGTATTATCTCTCTTATTTCTTCCGAAATATCCGTGTCTTGAAGTATATTCCGGCTTACCATTTGAGCAAATTCAACTTTTTTAAATTCGTGCATGCCTCTGGTTTTAAATATTTCCTCAAGCCTTTTTACCATAGGTTCATCAGAAATCAGCATATCCTGTTCAAGAATTGAAATATTACTCAATTCGTACTCAAGAGTCCTTTTAATAAGCTGCAGCGGAAGCAAATCCTCAAACTCGCCGCACGAAAGTAAATGAATAACATCCTGAGTCCTGAGTTTATGTTCTATATACTCCTGATTTTGTTTTGCATCTTTATCTAACAGTACAAATATCGGAATTTTTAACTTTTCCGCAAAACTGTAATATGATTTCACAACCTGATTTTTACCGCCGGCAGAATGGACATAAACCCCGTTTTTATCAAAATCGCAGCCGCATTTTGCGGCAAACACCGGAAGCAGGGTTTCCTCTGTTGCACCTTCCACAATTACGAGTTTTTCAACCGGATATTTCAAGGCCTTTTCATAGCGAATTTTGGTTATATTTTCATTCGATTTAAGATATTTTAGCCATTGAAGGTTTTTAGGGGCTTCTTCTGTTTCTGAAAGAAGATTAATAAAGCCGTCAAAATTTATTTTATTGTTTAAAAGAACTGAAGTATTATCGTCAATATGAAATACTGATTTTTCATAATCAAATATCCGCTCATTAACGGTATAATCTCCGGAGTCAGGATAACCGAGCACCTGCAGAGAATAATTTATAATCTTTTCCGCACCCGATGTAATTTCAGAATAATCAAATTTTTCCAACTCCGTTTTTTTATATCTTGGTTCTAATAAATTGGATAGCAAAATATCATAAAAGACCCTGAGATATTTAACTTCCGTATCTTTAAATCTTGTCAGTCTGTCAACGGAAATTATCAGTTGTTCTTTTGTTAGCGGTTTGATTTTTGAAATCTTCAATTAGTTCCTCATTAATATTTGTTTACGTAAGTAGCAATTTTTCTAATTTTTAGTTTTTATATATATATGGAGTTAGTATGGTAGAAAAAATCGGTTTCTTTACTCAACAAAATAATTATAACACAATACAAAATTCCGGACGGACAAAAAGACCGGAAAAGATTACCTCCGGCATGTCTGCCGAACCGAGTTTCACGGCAAAGACTTCAAAAATTGTTTCAAACAATGCTGTATCTGCTCCGGCGCAAAACATTAATCTTAGAACATCTTTAAGCACAAAAGAAGAGAAACAAATGTATTCCGAAGTTCTATCAAATCTCGACCGTTCAGGCAAAAAGATTATGGAAACACTGCTTAAATCAGGAATATTATTAAATAACAATTCAAATGATAAAAGTTCGGTTCTTGATAACCTCTACAAAATGATAACGACTCCGAGAGCACAGGGGCTTAATGCCAAAACAATGCTCAGAGATACCATTGCAACAATTGCATATCCGTTTTTGATTACCCAGCAATTCGGAGATATTCCGGCAGAATACAGAGATGCAGTAATTCAGGCAAATAACGAAGGTAAAACTAACCTGCTTGAAATATACAAAGGGAAACAGGATATTGATGTTCTGCATTCCGGCACATGTGTTGCCGCAAGTATGGAATTTAAACTGGCAAATCAGCAGCCGGCAGAATTTGCAAGATTTGCGCAGGAATTAAGTTCGCCTAAAATGTATGTTAACAAAACAATAAAAATGAACAATCTTGCAGATGATACACTGAGTGCAATATGGCTTTTAAATTCTTTCGAAATTCCATGGGAAACCAAAGATTTAAATACTGCCGTAATGCAGTTTGCTCCGGACAAAAATGCTATAGTCAGAGCAATAATCCAAACAACAAACAAAGATAATCTTGAAAGAACACCTCTTGATGTATTGATGCAGTCAACATTTATGCAGATAGGTTCACAACAATCCTACAACACAATTACGGATAAAAGAACAGGCAAATTCAATCAGAATGACAAAGGATTGATTGAATTTGAAAAAACTTTCACGGAATCTGTTGTATTTGATAAAAACATTTTATCTGTCACATATCAAACTGTTGACGAAAACGCAAGATTAGTCGGATATGAAACTGATTTAGGCACAATGAAAAAACATATTTTATCGGCTCTTAATGAACATGAAAATGTTATCATCGGCTACACTCAAACTGACAGCAACAACATTATTGTTAACGGGCACGAAATAACCATTGTAGGCTACAAAACAGATGATAAAGGCAAAATAATATTCCTCTGTAATGATACGGATGACAATGTATCCAAACCGATAGAATACTCTGAAGATTATCTGCTGCCGAAAATTCACCACGCAGCACTTCCGAAACACATTGTTGAAGATGATATGGATATTGTTCCTAACTGGATTGAAGGTTTAAATATGTATAAACAGATGAAAAATGCGGCATAAGAACTTTAAATATTACAAAAATTTTACAAAGTTCAAAAAAAGAGCAAATTTTATTTTTACGTGTTTTAAAATTAACAAAGGGAAAACTAAAAATGATTAATACGCCAGGTATAAACTCATATTTTAAGCAGTATCAGACAGGCGTACAGCCGCAAAATAAGTCCATGCCGGTTAACCAATCTCAAACATCAGCAAAAACTCCGGCACATACTCAAACTTTAACTACCCCTCCCAAATATTCAAAACCGGACTCAACGATACATACAAGTTGGTTATATGTGAATGATATTCACGGGAAAATGACCAATATGGAAAGAATCCACAATATTGCCCAGGAATTTGACAGAATACCTGCAGAAGTTTACAGCGCAAATTTCTTCACCCAAAAGAACATCACCTCACCGGTTCACAAGTTTAAAGTTGCCTCGGGAGATATTATACTCGGTGCAAACTATCTGCATAACAAAGTTGCAAGTAAATTTATGGATTGGACCGGATTTATTGCAGCAACAATCGGCAATCACGAACTTGATGTTGCAAAGCCGGATGATCTTGCAAAACTTATAGATGATGCAAACTGTAATATGTTATCAATAAATCTTGAAGTAGATAAAAATTCTCCGATGTACAGCAGAATTAAAAAATCAATGATTGTAAACTGCGGAAACCAAAAAGTCGGCTTGATAGGAATTTCTCCGTCAGATATGCTTGAGCGGGGAAAAATGAATGCAACCTTAAAAGAATTTTCTATAAAAGATCTGGATACTACCGTTCAATTGCTAAAAGATGAAGTAAAAAATCTTCAATCTCAAGGTGTAAATATCATTGCACTTCTTTCACACAGCGGAAACAAAAACGATAAACGAATAGCAAAAGAAGTTCAGGGTGTAGATTTAATATTCGGTGCACATACACACGAATTGATTACGGGTATCAAAGAAGGCGAAAATTTATTCTATTCAAAAACCGGAGAACCTGTTATTATCACACAGGCAGGACAGGACGGAGAAGCAATGGGAATTTTGAATGTTGACTTTGACCAAAACGGAGTCATCAAAAAAGCCCAGAACAATATAATAAAAACCAGAACTTTTAACAGACCGTTGTATATCAAAGATACAGTTGAAAGTATTTTAGGAAAACCTGAAACCATCGGGAAAGTAAAATCTGCACCTCATCCGCCTGAAAACAGGCTTGTCGAGAGCAATCCTCACGCATACATAATTGCGGATGCAATGCGAAGTGAACTTGGAACAGATATTTCAATTTTAAATTCCGGAAATATCCGGGGAAGTTTCTCTGAAGGTCCGATTGATACAAGGTTAATTTCAGACATAACCCCATTTGAAGATAAAATGTGGGTATTAAGTCTTACGGAAAAACAAATAGTGGATTCTGTCAAGGTCGGCTTAAAATCACTGACCACACCAACTCATAAGCCGGGTATTCTTTATGTTTCCGGATTGAAATACAAAGCAAACAAACAGGGTGAACTCCTTGAAATGGAATTTATTGATAAAAATAATCAAACCCACAAAATAGACATCAACAATCCTGACAACAACAAAAAATATACGGTTGCCTGTGATGATTTTTATGCAACGGGCGGAAACGGTTATTTGAAAGCTGATAATCTTGATGAAATAGTTTTGAAAAAATACCCTATTGATAAAGATAAATTAGCCTGCGAACATATCAAAAAACTTCAACAGCCTATTGAAATAAAAGAAGATAACAGAATTGTTATTACCGACTGATTTTATCTGTAGAAATTATTAAATGATTGTGCAATAATTCTTCTATGATTACAAAAGAAGAATTGGATGAGTTAGTTGAAAAATACGAAACCGAAATGTTCATCAAAGATGATCCGGTGCAGTTTGCCCGCAGGTACAAAGACAAAAAAGATATAGAAATCGCATCTTTTATTGCTTCTTTACTTGCATACGGAAGCAGAAAACAATTTATAGGGAAATTAAATCTTCTGCTTGATATCGCACAGGATGAACCTTTGAATTTTATTCAAAATTTTGAAAGCGGACTAATCGGTGATTTCAACTATCGATTCGGCAAACCGGACGATTTTGTCTGTATATTTAATACCCTTAAAGAATTATATAACACCTCGGGCGGACTCGAGGAACTTTTTGCCCACGGCTACTCACAGGGTAAGTTATTTGAAACCGTTACGGATTATTTTTACGAACGAACAGACGAAAAAACAGGACACGGATTCTACCATATGATTCCAAATCCGCGAAACGGCGGTGCAATGAAAAGAATGTGCATGCTGCTCAGGTGGATGGTAAGGAAAAGCGTGGTTGATATCGGAATCTGGAAATTTATGAAGCCATCGGAATTATACATTCCGCTTGATGTTCATGTTGGTAATATATCAAGACAAACCGGACTTTTGACAAGAAAAGCAAATGATTTTAAGGCAGTAATAGAATTAACGGAAAATCTGAAAAAATACTGCCCGGAAGATCCTATCAAATACGATTTTGCACTGTTTGGCTACGGAGTTAACAATAAGAATAAAAAAAATGCCGCTCTGGTTTAATACCGGCGGCAGGGAAAAGTTACGAAAATTAGTAGGGGAAATATTAAATAAATTATTTTTATGCGTTGAATATATTAAATGATTTTTCTACATTGTTGCTTATTACTTTCTTAACTGCATCATATTCTGTCTGCAATTCATTATGTTCTGTTGACAATTTATTTAACTGAAGGTCAAATTGTTTGTCCTGGCTTTCAATTTTATCCATTCTTGCTTGATATTCCTGCTCTGCAATAGCCATTGCGGAAGAATCTTCTTTTTCAACAATAGATTCATCATCATCAAGAGTGGTATTTACAAAGCCTTTTTCTACAGTTGAATAGTATGCAAGTACAAGTTCACCGGCTTTCAGTTGGTTAACAAGCCAACTGTTTTCTTTGAGATTTGTTTCGTTTGGAGTTGTAGTATAACCGGTTTCTCTCATCTGATTGAAAATGTTTTTATAATAATTAACAACCTGTGCATCATAAGTCAGAGTCTGGCTTGTTGCTGATGTTTTATTATTGTAATATGCTTCGGTGATTGCTACAGCATAATCGTACAATTCTCTTTGTGCTGTTGTAGTTCCTTCAAAATTAAGTGCGGCAGACTGTTTATAAACATCATAAGCGGTTCCGCCTTCCGAAATATAATATTCACCGTTCGGGGTCAGGTAATTTTTATAATTTTCACTGATTAAATCTTCTTCCGGATCTGCATATACAGTATCGGCTGAAACAATTTCGCCTTCAAGGTTTTGATACATAAACTGTTCTGTTTCGGTGTTGTATGTAACATTATCCAGAATTGTCCATTCATCAGAACCTTCCTGTTCCGCTGTCTGATATCCGCAGTACTGTGCACCGGTGTCATCAGTAATAGCCTGAACAAGATAACGTTCTTTGTAATATCCGTTACTGTCTTTAAAAATGCTTGAATAATTATCCGTTTCGCTCACAGAAGCATAAGCGGTATTATAAGTCGGATAACCGTCAAATGAATCACTGCTGAATGAAGTGTAATCAAAGCCTAAAATATGCTGGCCGTCCTCATAATTATCAATACTCTTTCCGACTGATGCCAGATATTTATCCCATGCTTCGTGAATTGCCTCTTCTGTTCCGGAGTAATCAGTAACATCAACATCCGCCTGTGTATAACCTAAATCTCTTAAAAATCTGTTAAAATCACCGTTATTTTCTTCATAAGCCTTGGCTACAGCAGAAGTTACAAGAACTTTTCCCATTTTATCTTTAACTATATACTGTTTGCCTGTAGCAACAGAATTTAATCCGGTAATCTGATTGTATGTCAAATCGGCATAAGTTGCTTCAGAACTGTTATAGCCGGTTAATATCTGATATTTTGTTTTGCTCATAGCATCAAGATACTGCTGGTTTATCTGATTGGAATCTTCGGCAAGTCTTTGTTTTGAATAAGCAACAGACTGCTGTTCCTGTTCGTTATTGGAAAGCCGTGCAGTTATTGTTAATAATCTTGCTTGTGATGCTGCCATTCCCATAGTGCTTAATAATTCCTTTCAACAATTTTCGTATCGTAACTATGTTTACGGCAAAATCAGCAGATTTCTTTAATTTTTTACACGAAAGATTACAAAATCTGTAACAAAAGTTTACATAACACAAACTCCTTCACAAAGCCGATGTAAAAAATAAAAAACAGATGTAATATACAATTAACAGCACATAAAATGGTCGAAAAAAAATTTCAAAATAAAAGCCGGAGCATCCTGAATATAAAATTTTAACAAATAAAATTTTATGCAATATTTTGTGTGTAAAAAACAAAATAAAAAGAGCCGGATGTACTATTAGACAAAGATTTATACAGAAGGACAATTATCAAAAATGAAAATCTTTTTGCTTTACATAAAGAATGTTTATGTTAACATAATTATATCAAAATGGGCTTGTAGCTCAGTTGGTAGAGCAGTTGACTCTTAATCAATTGGTCGTGGGTTCGAGTCCCACCGGGCCCATTTTTATAAAAATTAGTGTTTTAGTTTGAATAATAAGTAAGAGGGGTAATTCATCATGGTATGTACACTTAACAACAATAAAGTAAGTATTGTCAAAAAAGCCTTGAAAGTTCTCGGGAAAAAGAACTTTGTATTTATTATGCATAACGGGAGTTTCCCTTCTTTGCCGGAAGAAAATACCGGTTTTGGCACAATAAATTCCACTGCAGGCCACAGGTTTATTGATTACATTGCAGGATTGTTTGATGCTATTCAAATGGGCCCGGCAGGAAAAACAAAGAGTTCTGATTCTTCTCCATATACGGGAACTATATTCTCAAATAACCCTTTATTTATTGATTTAAAACAATTAACTACAGAAAAATGGGGATGTATTTTATCAACAGAAACATTTAACGATATAGTCGCAAACAACCCGAACAAAGGTAAAAACAGAACCAGTTACTCTTACATATCAAAAAAACAATCGCTTGCACTTTCCGAAGCATATAAGAATTTCGTTGCCTTAAATGATAAAAAATTAATGGCAGAATTTGAAGCCTATAAAATCGAAAACGATATATGGCTTGACAAAGACAGTCTTTATGAAGCACTGTCAATTGCTCACGGTACAGATTTCTGGCCTAACTGGAAAAGCGATGTAGATAAAAATTTATTCAATCCGAAAACAATTGAAGAAAAATTGCAATATGCAAAACGAATTGAAGAAATTTCAAAAACATATTCAAAAGAAATTGATGAGTACAAATTCATACAGTTTATTTTGTATAAACAAAGTTTAGAAACCGCTAAATATGCGGCTTCAAAAGGTGTAAAAATGATTGCCGACAGACAGGTCGCATTCTCGGATCGTGACTGCTGGGCATATCAATCATTATTCTTAGAAGGCTGGAGCCTCGGATGTCCGCCGGATTACTTCTCAAAAGACGGGCAGGCATGGGGATTCCCTGTTATAAATCCTGAAAAATTGTACAATGATGACGGTTCTTTAGGTGAAGCCGGAATTTTGATGAAAAATCTATACAAAAAAATGTTCAGAGAAAACCCTGGCGGTGTAAGAATTGACCATATCGTAGGGCTTATTGACCCGTGGGTGTATAAAGCAGGCAAAAAACCTATGCCGGAACACGGAGCAGGAAGATTGTATTCATCACCTGAACATCCTGAATTGAAAAAATATGCAATCGCAAAAATTGAAGATCTGGATATGAGTTTAACTTCCGATAAAGAAAAAAGAGTTAAATCATTGACGGAAGAACAAATAAAACTTTACGGACGCTTAATTGAAAAAATTGTTATAGCAGCCGCAGAAGAAGAAGGTTTGACAAAGGATTCTATCGTCTGCGAAGACTTAGGCACACTGACAAACCCTGTTGCTGCCGTTATGAAGCAGTATGATTTACTCGGAATGCGTCTGACTCAATTTACCGTACCGACAGAAGAAGAAGACCCGTACAGATGCAAAAATATCACCGAAAGATGCTGGGCTATGGTCGGCACACACGACAATCAGCCTGTAGCGTTATGGGCAAAATCAATGGTACACACCCATGAAGGGTATCTCCATGTTAAAAATCTTGTAGAGGATTTATTCACCGAAGTTCAGGATAAAGATGCACTAATTGTTAAAATGACAAATGATGCAGATTTCTTAACCGAAACAAAACTGGTTGAATTATTTGCCTGCAAAGCGGAAAACATCCAGATATTTTTCACTGATTATTTCAATATTCCGCAGACATACAATGTTCCGGGAACATCAGGCGACAAAAACTGGAGTTTGAGGCTTCCTGACAACTTTGAAAATATGGAGCCGATAAACCTGCCATTAATTCTAAAAAAAGCAATCATTGCAAGAGGTACTCAGTTTGCTGATGCAAACAAAGAAATCATTGAGGAATTAGATGAAATCATATAATCTTACAAAACTATTATTAACGGGTTTAATTTGTGCGGCGGCAACCACCGCTTCCTTCGGAGAGATTGCAACCGATGCAAAACTTCAATACAACAAGGGTATTGATTTCTATAAACTCGGACAGTTTGAAGAATCCGCAAATTGTTTTAAAAGAGCAATTGATTTAGATCCAAACTACATTGATGCATATTATAACCTTGGTTCAATACTTGAATATTTGAACCAGAAGGAAGCAGCATTATCCGTGTTTAAACAAATAATTCTGCGCAAACCGGAGGATTATGAAGCAGTTTATAAAACGGCTGTGTTAAGCAAAAATCTGGGAGAATACGAAAAAGCAAAAATGTATTTATCCCTTATCCCGCCGAATTCAAAAGTCGGAATACAGGCGCAAAAACTGGCCGCCGAAATGGAAACAACTTTAACTGAACTGCAAAAGACAAAAGCACAGGAACAAGAAGCGCAGGCAGAAGAATTAACAGACGGGATGTATGAGGATATTTCAAGCCCGACAGGACTTGTCACCGATAAAAACGGAAACCTGTATATTGCAGGATTTTCAGAAAATACTATTTTTAAAATCGGGCCGGACAATAAAAAAATTGTCTATATAAAAAGTGAAAAAATCGACGGACCGATAGGGCTTGCAATAGATGACAGCAATAATATCTATATTGCGAATTACAACAAAAACAATGTCCTCAAAGTTGACACTAACGGTACAATTACAGAATTTGTCACGGATATCAAAAGCCCGTACTGTCTGTACATAAACAACGGAATGCTGTTTATTTCATCTCAAGGCAGCAATACTGTTGTCAGAAGAAAACTAAACCGATAAATCAGTAATAATTCTAATTATAGAATTTTGAATATTGCCTGATTAGTCCGGCATAAGACTGATACTAATAAAAATATTTCTCTTTAATATAATATTAAGGAGGAATATTCATGTCTGAAAATAAGTTGCTCTATAAAAAAATGTCCATAGAGGAACTTGTTGTACTATCTCAAAAAGACGACTTTAAAGCACTCGGAGAACTCTTAAAAAGAATACAAAAAGAAGTCTATGCAACCCTTGCATATTTTGCAAAAAATGATGAAAATGTATATGACCTTACTCAAGAAGTATTGCTCAAAGTCGCTAAAAATATCACCTCGCTGAAAAGTCCAAAATGTTTTAAACGTTGGCTTAATCAGATTATTACAAACACCTATTATGACAGTTTGAGAAAAAACAAAAAGACACCTGAATTCATCTATCTGGACTGTGATGAAAACTCTCCGGACTTCTCCTTAAAAATCGAAATATCTGATACAAAAGGCAAACCGGTTGAAAAATGTATTACATCCGAATGCGAAAATATGATAAAAACAGCAATCCGCCAATTACCGGAACCTTTTAAAATCGCAATTATATTAAGAGAGTTTCAGGGATTAACTTACGATGAAATCGCACGCACAACAAATACAAGCGTAGGCACGGTAAAATCAAGAATTGCCAGAGCAAGGATAAAACTGCAAGAAGTCTTAAAAAATTATATATAAGGAGTAAATTATGAATAAAGAACTCACCTGCAATCAGGTTTCCGCACTGATTAGTTTTTATATAAAAGGTAAACTGAATCCGAAACTAAAAGAATATGTTGACCTGCATCTGGCAAAATGCCCCGTTTGCAGAAAAAAAATAAATGACCTGAATAATATTCTGACTAAATACAAAGCAAAAACGGCAAACGAACCCCCGAAACAAGAGAATGAAGAAATTTTGAGTTATGATTTTAAAAATAAATTATCTGCTTATGTTGATAATGAATTAAATTCCCGCGAAAATATAATGATGAAAAAAATGACAATCTCAAATCCCGGAGCAAGAAGAGAACTTGAAGCAATGTATAAATTTCAAAAAGTTCTCGGAAATGCATATAATAAAACAAAAAATGATTTTAAATACGATTATTCAAAAGAAATATTACATAGACTGCACGACGGCAAAGAATACACAACAACATATTTTTATAAATTGATGATACTATTTTCCGCACTGCTGCTGACAATAATCGGCGGATTTTTATATTTATATTTTTAAAGACGAAGAGTATGCTTTTGCCTGAAAAGATTGAATAGAAGGTTTTTCAAAGTAATTTCTGGCAGGGTTCGCCACAGAAATATTGTATTCTTCCATTTTTGCAATATGATTTTTCTGCTTGTGGGTAGCAATTTCATTTCTTATAATCGGAGTAACAATATTGCAAGACAGTATAGAGCCGGCAGTAGTACCTATAAAATCCACACCGTTTCTGAAAGATTCAAATTTTTCAGTCAAATCAGCAGGCAATTTACCATCTCTTAAAACATCAAATGTTTTCTTTCCGACATTTTTAATATTATTTTTCTCAAGGAATTCCCGTACCGGTTTATTCAGAAGTTTACCGCAATTAACAGCTTTTGTCGAAACAGATTTGAATGTCTGGGTAATCAAATAAAACGAAACAATATTAACTGCCGCATCAGCCAATTCCTGAGGAATGAGATACATTTTTTGCTTATATGAGATTTTATCATTGGTAACAATTGCCATAACCTGCGCTGCAGCAGACAAAATCCAACCGATAACACCCGTATGGATAAGCATTTTCCCGTGGCTTTTGCCGTAATTCTTTGCCATATAGTTTTTAAAAGCGTCAAACAAGGAAGCACTACTCATTTACTGTACCTCCTTTTTGGTCTTTAGGCTTGATAAATTTATCCGTAAACAAGTTTGTCAAATATTTGGTCAAAGGAGCATCTATCAAAAAGTTTGTAAACAGCATTACGACAAGAGAAATTGTAGTCCCCAGGGCATTTTTATATTTTTTCAGAGATTTTAAAGCCCCTGTTTTGGCGTCATCCGGAGTAAACAGCATTCTGAGTTTACCGCCGAACGAATTAGGATTTTTAACTTCAGACGGGAGTTTAGTCATTTCATCAATAAGTTTTATACAGCCGGCACGCACATAATACCCCGTCAAAGTACCTGCGATAATTTTGGCAACCGTTCTTGCAACAGAAACCTTTCTTGTTTCTTCGTCAACTTTTTTGTTCTGCGCATCAATAAACGGCTGGGTCATTAAAGCAGAAACACCGAGAATAAGCCTGTTCTCAGGCGATGAAAATTTCTCTCCTATCCAGTCTATTCTTTTCTGGGTTTTATTACCTGAAATTGTTGTTTTCGGGATAGCAGAAACTATAGTGTCAGTTATGGCACCGGACATACGACTTATTAAATTTACACCGTATATTCTCGACATAAATTCCTACCCAAAAGCAACAACGTATATAAAACTTTGAAATTGCTATTTTTTGCTGGTTTATTCACAAAAATTTACACATTAATGAGGTACAAAAAGATTGTACCTCAAAAAAACAATAACTCAAACCGGCTGACAGAATATATTACAAAATAGAACCCTTAGGCACAACAGTAACTCCGCCTTCCGAGATATGGAAACCGTGCCTTAAATCTTCTTCTCTGTCAAAACCTATTCTTGTATAAGGCGGTATAACAACATTTTTATCAATAATAGTTTTTCTAATTTGAGAATACCTGCCGATTTCAACATTTTCCATCAAAATACTTTCAGTTACACTCGCATAACTATTTATTCTGACTTTCGGGGACAATACACAGCGAGAAAGCCCGCCGCCTGAAATAATACATCCTTCTGATACCATGGAATTTGTAGCCATCCCGACTCTATCGCCTTCTTCCCATATAAATTTTGCAGGAGGATAATTATAGTTAAATGTTCTTAACGGCCATTCTTTTGAATAAAGATTTAACTCCGGAGTATGCGCAAGCAAATCCATATTTGCCTGCCAGTATGCATCTATACTGCCGACATCTTTCCAGTATCCTCTTTCGCTATCGGTAATTCCGGGGAATGAATTTGATGCAAAATTATACACATAGATATTTTTACCTTCATTCAACAACATAGGAATAACATCTTTGCCGAAATCATGCTGAGAATTCGGGTTTTTATAATCTTTATTTAAAGCGGTTAGCAAAACTTCTTTGTCAAAAATATAATTTCCCATAGAAGCAAGACACATCCCCGGATTTCCCGGAATAGATTTCGGCGGAGTTTGAGGTTTTTCCACAAAATTTATAAGCCGCCAATTGTCATCAACTTCCATAATTCCAAATTCAGATGCCTGCTCAATAGGAATAGGAATCCCGGAGATAGATAAATCCGCTTTTTTCTCTTTGTGAAAATCAAGCATCTGGGCAACCTGCATTTTATATATATGATCGCCTCCAAAAATGCAGACATATCTTGGATCTTCATCCAGTATATGAAATATGTTCTGATAAATTGCATCAGCAGTTCCCCGATACCAATCGTTTCCTGTACGCATCTGGGCAGGAGCAAGATCTACATACTGGTTTAAAAACGGCGACAAAGCCCAACCGCGGGTTATGTGTTTATTTAACGAATCAGATTTGTACTGGGTCAAAACTTTTATTTTGAAAAATCCGGAGTTGATAAAATTATTTATTACAAAATCTATAATTCTGTAACGGCCGCCGAACGGAACAGCAGGTTTTGCCCTGTCTTTTGTCAACGGGTAAAGTCTTTTCCCCTCTCCGCCTGCTAAAATCATAACTAATGCATTATCTATAGACATATAAACACCTCTTTCACCGTATATAAATTATATAACAAACTTAAATAAAGTCATTAATACTTAATAACTAAATTAAGGCAAAAAAAAACGACATTAAAGTCGTTGGAAAATCAATAGGAAAAAGGGAAAGGAAATCTTTTTTAATCTCGTTTTT
>CALUYV010000048.1 GCA_944325095.1 Candidatus Gastranaerophilales bacterium
TTTTTAAATTTTAATTTTATTCCAAATATACAAAAAACTTTATGAGGATATATAGTAGGTTCTGTTTGATTGTAAACGGAAAATAGCCTTTTAATTTCTCGTTTAATTTTCTCTTCTATAGACGAACATTTGCAGAACTGTCCCATTTTTATTTGTTTTACTATTTCTTTTTGTTCATTATTAAGGTATGGGTTATCCTCGTTTATATCGGCACATATAAGTTGAAGTCGTTTAAAAGCTTCTCTTTTGTATTTCCAGTTTATTCTGTTAAATTCAAAATATGCTCCGTCAAAAAGTTTATACAATAACTCATTTTTTACTTTTTCATACTTGTCATATTTTTTACAAATATCTATGCTTTCCAATCTAGTGTCAAATGCTTTTAAAAGTTTTTTCCCCTTTGCTGCTGTTGATTGATTTTGGTCAGGTTCCTTTCTATAGTGCAGTAATGCTTCAGGCACGAAAGAAATTCTCTCAGCCCTGCAATATGCTTCTATCATAAAAGGGATATCCTGATACGATTCAGTTGGAATCATTTTTTGTTTTTTTATAAAATCTGCTCTATAGACGCCTGCCCATACAGAAGAATGCGGAAGTAAGTTAATAGGATATTCTTCTATTTTATATACATTTGAGTGTGGGAAATTCAGTAAAGCAATATCTACATATCGCGGTATTTTGTCTTGGTCATTTTTAGATGCTTTTGAATTGTAATAGAAGAATGCGCATTTAGTGATATCTGTATTATTTTCCTTCGCATTGTTGTACAATTTTTCATACATATCAGGTTCAATCCAATCATCGGATTCGACAATCCCGATATATTCTCCGATTGCTTCTTCGATTCCTCTGTTTACCGCACTGCCGTAGCCGCCGTTTGGTTTATGTATGACTTTTATTCTGGCGTCTTTTGCAGCATATTCATCACATATCTGCGGGCAATTGTCAGGACTTCCGTCATCAACCAGAATTATTTCTATATCTTTCAAGGTCTGGTTAACAATGCTATCCAGACATTCTCTTAAATATTTTTCAACATTATATACAGGTACAACTACAGAAACAGCCGGTTTGCTCATTAATTTTTCCTCCATGATAATCCTAATATAGTTATTTTCTGCTCTCTCTTATTCAATCTGATACTTATTAATTTCTGTCTGAATTTGCGCAAATTTGCTTTGAAGGCTTTGAATTTTGAATATTTCAATAATCCTTGATAATCGTTATTTATGATGTACTTAATAACTTTTCTTTTTTGTCTGTTCAGGTATTTGAATTTAATATTTTCATTCGGAATATTTCCGAAAAGTTTGTGCAATTCATCAAAATGTGCGGGTTTATTCACTTCATCAGTCTGAAACCACATTCCGACAGCACAATTGTAAAAATGCCAGTATGCAATTTCTTTTACTTCTTCCCAGCAGTCATTTTCTTTGAAAATTTCTTTTGCAATTCCGCACATTACAGGCATCATTTTTAATCTGCTGTCTGTCCTCAGGGTTGATGAGTCCATACCTTCTTCTGCACGGTAATTTATTAAATGATCGTGAATTAGTGTAACTTTTGCACCTTTTGCATATACAAGAGCGGCAAACGGCATATCCTGATAACTTGCGCTGCGAGATTCTTCTACCCTTATATTGAATTTATCAAGGTAAGATTTGCGATAGATTGCAGACCAGATGCTTACATGATATTTCATAATAAAAGGATTATCTTTTATGGTAAAGACAACATTTTCCGGAGCAATTTCTTTTATGGCATTGCAGGGATTTAGTTTTCCTTTTCCTAAATAGTAACTGAAATCACATTTGCAAACATCTGCATCTAATTCTTTTGCTCGTGTGTATAATTTTTCATACATATCGGGTTCAATCCAGTCATCAGTTTCAACAATCCCGATGTATTCGCCGGTTGCGGCGTTAATGCCTGCATTGACCGCTTTGCCGTACCCTCCGTTTTGCTGATGAATTGGTTTAATCCGGCAATCTTTTGCGGCGTATTCATCCATAATTTTTCCGCAATTGTCCGGCGAGCCGTCATCGACAGGGATTATCTCAATATCTTCTAGTGTCTGGTTAATCACGCTTTCCAAACATTGCCTGAAATATTTTTCTACATTGTATGTCGGCATTATTATTGATACTTTAGCCATATCCTACAAAACAACTCCTTCTCTATACCGCAGGTTTATATTTTCCTGCACATCAATAAATTTGAGTGTTACGCCAATAGTTGTTTGATTGAACAGCCACTGCAGATAAGATAAATCTTTGTATTTTTTATAATGATGATAAGCAAAAGTTTTGCGCCACGAGGCAACCGAAATCTCCTCGGGCAGCGCAAGTTCCCTGCAAATTTCTTTGAATAAATAAAATACTGTTCTTCTGTCCAGCGGATTCCCTGCTTTGCATTGAAACAAATACTCTTCCGTATTTCTGTTTTTAATAACTTCCGCAATCAACTCTCTTATGCTGTCGTTCAGCGGGAAAGTTTTGGTTCCGTCTGTCAGATAATATTTATTTTTGACATCCTTAACCCTTAGTTTAAGCAGAGTTTTTAAATTCATGCCCGTATTTATTCCGAGTTCAAACAGCAGCAAATCTCTCGGACTGTTCTTTTTTATATACAAGTCCTTGATTTTCTCAATTGTATAAATATCTTTTATCGGCAGACTTACCGTCACTATCTTAATTCCCTTAAATAAAAACATGTCTATTCTAATATAAAATAAAATCTTGTAAACCCCATGTAGTCATGAATATAGCCTTATTTTGTAATCTACTTATTACAGTAATATCTTTATTACATGTCAAAATAAAAAAATGGGTATTCGCAAGATAAAAAACCAAATAGGTAGGAAAATAAAGAGTTTGCGGTTAGAAAATAATCTTTCTCAGGAAAAAATGGCAGAACTTGTCGGGCTTTCAAGAGAACATATTTCCTGCCTTGAACGGGGTAAAAATCTCATTACAATTGATACCCTCTATAAAATATCCTCGTATTTCAATATAAATATAAAAGATTTTTTTGAATAATATTTAATATTGCAAAAAAAAACGGAACAATATAATTATTGCTCCGCTTTTGGTATGGATAAGTTTATTTTATGATTTTAACGATTCAATCAAATCGTTTATTGCTTTTTCCTGAATAAGAATTTCTTCAATTCTGTCTTTTGTCTGGTTGATAATTTCAGGTTTTGCATTTGCTACAAATTTCGGGTTGTTTATTCTGCCTGAAAGCGATTTTCTTTCACCTTCTAATTTAGCAAGTTTCTTTTCCTGTCTTGCAATTTCTTCATTGAAATCAATCAGATTTTCAAGCGGAATTACAATTTTTGAAGCCGAAACAACAGCAGAAGCCGATTTTTTTGCTGTAGATTCAGATGCTTCAGCATAAGAAATTTCTCCGACTTTTGCCATTCTTTTTATGTAACTTTCGATAGCCTGAAATACAGGTTTTTCTTCTTCTACAGCGTGTATAATTATATTGAAATTCAATCCCATCGGGATATTGAAACTCTGTCTGACATTTCTTAAAGATTTTATCGTTTCAAAAACGAGTTCCATTTCTTTTGCCTCTTCAGGGAATGAGAGTTCTTCTTTATATACAGGATAATCAGCAACAATAATTGCTTTAAACTCTGATTTTTTCGGAATTAATTGCCAAACTCTTTCTGTAATATGCGGCATTATCGGATGGAGCAGTCTTAATGACATATCAAGCACATATCTCAGGACTCTTTGTGTATTAAGTTTTAGTTCAGAATCCTGCAGTTGGACTTTTGCAATTTCTACATACCAGTCGCAGTATGAATTCCAGAAGAAATCGTATAGAATATGTGCGGTTTCACCTATTCTGTAGTTTTCAATGTTTGTATTCACTTCTTTTGCTACATTATTCAGTTTATCCAGAATCCATTTATCCGCAATTGTAAGATTTGAAAAGTCTATTTCGTTATTATCAACACCGTCAAGGTTCATCAATACAAAGCGGGAAGCGTTCCAGATTTTGTTTGCAAAATTCCTTCCGTATTCAAATCTTTCATCGCTTATTTTGATATCCTGTCCGCCGTATGTGCAAAGTGATGTCATTGTAAATCTCAGTGCGTCGCATCCGTATTTGTTGATGATTACGACAGGATCAATTGTGTTGCCTTTTGATTTAGACATTTTCTGACCCTTTTCATCACGAATAAGCCCGTGGATATATACGGTTGAAAATGGAGCCTTTCCGGTAAATTCAAGTCCCATAGTAATCATTCTTGCAACCCAGAAGAATATAATATCAAAACCCGTCACAAGAACTGATGTCGGGTAGAATTTTTTAAAGTCATCAGTTTCTTCATTAGGAAATCCCATTGTGCTGAACGGCCATAAACCTGATGAAAACCATGTGTCAAGGCAATCTGTTTCCTGAACATAATTTTCAGGATCAGGATTTTCTTTTGCAACAACCATTTCTCCTGTTACTTTGTGATAGTATGCCGGAATTTGATGCCCCCACCAGATTTGACGGGAAATACACCAGTCACGGATGTTTTCCATCCAGCCAAGATAGTTCTTTTCCCATCTTTCCGGAATAAATTTAATTCGGCCGTCTTTTACTGCCGCAATTGCTTCTTTTGCAAGAGGTTCCATTTTTACAAACCATTGTTCCGAAAGCAGCGGCTCAATTGTAGTGTTGCATCTCTGGCATTTGCCGACATTGTGTTCGTGCTCTCTTACTCTGAGCAGAGAGTGATTATCGTCAAGCATTTTTATGATTTGCTTTCTTGCTTCATACCTGTCAAGCCCGTGAAGATTGGACGGAACCTCACCGCAGGCTTTCATTTTGCCTTCTTCATCAATAACCCAGATAGGCTTGAAGTTGTGCCGTTTTCCTACTTCAAAATCGTTAGGGTCGTGAGCAGGGGTAATTTTAACGGCACCTGTTCCAAAGTTTTTATCAACATATTCATCCGCAATAATCGGTATTTCTCTTCCTGTCAGAGGAATTACAACAGTTTTGCCGATGAGTTCCGAATATTTATAATCGGTAGGATTTACAGCAATTGCAACATCACCAAAAATTGTTTCAGGTCTTGTTGTCGCAACAATGATTGCTCCGGATTCACCTTTCAGAGGGTATGAAATTTCCCATAAGTGCCCCTGTTCGGTTTCGTATTCGGTTTCAACATCAGAAATTGCAGACTGGCATCTCGGGCACCAGTTAACAATATACGCACCTTTATATATAAGTCCTTTTTCATAGAGTTTTACAAAAACTTCTTTAACGGCATCAGAACAGCCTTTATCAAAGGTGAATCTTTCTCTTGTTCGGTCAAAAGATGCTCCGAGCCGTTTCATCTGGTCAAGAATTGCACCTTTATGTTCGTTAGTCCACTTCCAGGTTCTTTCCAAAAATTTTTCTCTGCCCAGATCCTGACGGGTAAGACCTTCTTTTGCAAGTTGTTTTTCAACGACCGCCTGTGTCGCAAGTCCGGCATGGTCAGTGCCCGGAATCCATAAGGCTTCGTATCCGCTCATACGATGATATCTTACCAGAATATCCTGCAAAGTTTCGTCAAGAGCATGACCCATATGAAGAACACCGGTTACATTCGGCGGCGGGATAACTATTGAGAAAGGTTTTTTCGGGCTTTTCGCATCAGCCTTGAAAAAATTATTATCTTCCCAGAATTTATATATGTTCTCTTCTGTTTCTGCTGCATTATAAACTGTAGGTAAATCTTCAATTTTTGTTGTGGTCATTATGTTATCCCCTTCTTAATTTACATATAATACAAGGATAGCACAAAAATAAAATAAACTTGCACAGTAAAACCATTAATATATTAACTTTTGTTATAAAAAATGCATTAATAATTTGATTTAGGATATGCTTTGAACTACACTGTTGCTCAATGGAGTGCCGGGTTGGAATTAAAAGACTTACCGGCAGTGAAAATAAATTAAGGAGAAAAATATGACACCAAAGAAATTTTTATTTACTTCCGAATCAGTTACGGAAGGTCACCCCGACAAAGTTTGCGATCAGATATCTGATGCAATTCTTGATGAATTTTTAACAAAAGACAAACAATCACGTGTAGCTGCAGAAACAACGGTTACAACAGGTATGGCTCTTGTTTGCGGAGAAATTACTGCTGATTGTTATGTTGATATTCCTCATGTAGTTAGAGAAACAATTAGAAATATAGGCTATGTCGGTTCAAATGCCGGCGGCTTTGATGCTGATACATGTGCAGTATTAACAAGTATTGACGAACAGTCAACAGATATAGGCAACGGAGTTAATAAAGCATTTGAATCAAGAGAAAATAATGCTGCTACATCTGCAACTGAAACCGAAGAAATCGGTGCAGGCGATCAGGGTATTATGTTTGGATATGCTTGTAATGAAACTCCGGAACTTATGCCGTTGCCGATTAGTTTAGCGCATAAACTTTCATACAGATTATCTCAGGTTAGAAAACAGGGGCTTGTTGATTATCTCCGTCCGGATGGAAAATCTCAGGTTACGGTTGAATATATTGACGGCAAACCTTCAAGAATACATACAATTCTTATTTCTACCCAGCACAATCCTGTAATCAACGGAATTTCCGATAATCAGCAGGTTCAGGATATAATAAGCAGAGATTTGAGAAAACTTGTTATTGATGAAGTTTTTGCAAAAGAAGAAATTAAAATTGATGATGATACAATTATTTTGATAAATCCGTCAGGAAGATTTGTAATCGGCGGGCCTCAAGGTGATTCCGGATTGACCGGCAGAAAAATTATTGTTGATACTTACGGCGGATATTCAAGACACGGCGGCGGAGCATTCTCCGGTAAAGATCCTACAAAAGTTGACAGATCTGCTGCTTATGCTGCAAGATATGTTGCTAAAAATATTGTCGCTGCAGGACTTGCCGATAAATGTGAAATCGAATTAGCATACGCTATCGGAGTTGCAGAACCGGTTTCAATTATGGTTGATACTTTCGGCACCGGTAAAATTTCTGAAGATGAAATAACAGAACTGGTTTACAAAAACTTTGATTTAAGACCGGCTGCAATTATCAAACAGTTTGATTTAAGAAATCTTCCGTCCAAAAACGGCGGTAAGTTCTATCAATTGCTTGCAGCGTACGGACATATGGGACGTGTTGATATTGATGTTCCTTGGGAACATACGGATAAAGCAAGTCTTTTGAAATCTCAACTTTGCTCCTGCGGCTGCAGCTGCTAGATGATTTTTACAACGAAATTAAAGACGCTTGCTATGCAGGCGTCTTTTTTGTATATTATTTTTATTGGATATTTGTGTAACCCCGAAAAAGCATGATAAGATAAATTTATGAGCAGAAAAACAATTACCTGGTTACTTTGTACCCTGATTATAATCGGAAACTTTTTGGGAATGCTGGATTCAAGTTCGGTGAATCTTGCATTGTATCCTATTTCACAGGATTTGGGAATTTCACTTTCTCAGGTGCAGTGGGTAATTATTGCTTATATGCTTGTGTTGACTATCCTGCTTCCTTTTTTTGGGAAAATCGGAGATATTTTTCCGAAAAATAAGGTTTATTCTTCAGGATTTTTGATATTTGCTATAGGGGCTTTTTTGAGTTCCACTGCAAACAGTATATATACTCTGGTTTTATACCGCTGTATAGAAGCTGTCGGGGCTTCTATTATGATAGCAAACGGGCCGGCTGCAATTGCAACTTTATTTAAAGGCGAAGACAGAGGAAAAGCACTCGGTATAAATGCTTGTATTGTTGCTGTCGGCGGAATGAGCGGGCCTGCTGTCGGAGGCTTTTTAATTCATTTGTTCGACTGGCATGCAATATTTTTACCGTCTGTTCCGATTGCATTAATTTGTGCATTTTTATCTTATAAAATTTTGCCTTCTTATGTTAAACAGGAACCGTTTAAGTTCGATTATAAGGGTTTTATTTATTTTACAATCGGGCTGTTTGCACTGCTGCTGGCAATCTCTGAAGGGCACGAATGGGGCTGGAAATCTTTAAAAATCATCAGTTTAGGTATTTTGACTCTTATATTCGGTGCGCTGTTTTATTTTCGTGACAGAAAAATTAATTATCCGTTAATTGATTTTAATATGTTTCATATAAAAACATTTACATTCGGCAATATTGCGGTAATGATGTCTTATATGTGTATGTTTACAAACGGGGTTTTACTGCCGTTTTTTCTGCAGGAGATAGAACATTACAATGCGTTTGTTGCAGGTTTGTTGATTTTACCGTATTCTATCGCTTCATCTGCCGTTGCCCCGTTTGCGGGAAGTTATGCAGGCAAAAACGGCAGCCGGCTGCTGACGATTGTCGGCCCGTCAATATATATAATCGCTCTGATTATTTTTACTACCTTTAATCCGCAAACTCCTATGTGGGAAGTTGTTTTTGCTTCTGTTGTTATGGGAATAGGCAACGGTTGTTTTCAATCGCCTTCAAATAATGCTATTATAACAAGCGTCCATAAGGGTGAACTGGGTATTGCAAGCGGTATTTTATCTTTATCCAGAAATCTTGGTAATATTCTCGGGGTTGCATTAACGATAACCCTGTTCGACAGTTTTCGTAATATGCAGATTCATAACGGAGTTCATTATCAAAAAGCGTTTTTAAATTCCTATCACTGGACTATGTGTTTTGGTATAGGTTTTGGCATAATTTGTCTTATTTGTGCATTTATCGCTTATAAACCTCGAAAAGAAAATGTTTAATCCGATTGTTTTATTGCTTAAAAAATTTTTTCGCTATTATATTAATATCTTATTAAAGATATTGAAAATAAAAATTCTCTGGGTTATTATAAAAGTGTAAAAAGTACACTAAACAGTATTACGATTGGCAGGATATGTATGACATGTAATGAAAATATACGAAATATAGCAATAATAGCACACGTTGACCACGGCAAAACAACTCTTGTAGATTGTTTATTAAAACAAGCCGGAGTCTTTAGAGATAACCAGCACATAGAAGAACGGGTATTAGACAGTAATGATCTGGAAAGAGAACGCGGGATAACAATTCTTGCAAAAAATATTTCCATAAATTATAAAGGTACAAAAATAAATGTAGTTGATACTCCGGGACACGCAGATTTTGGCGGTGAAGTAGAACGTGTATTAGGGATGGTTGACGGGGCTTTGCTTATCGTTGATGCTGCAGAAGGTCCGATGCCGCAGACAAGATTTGTACTTTCAAAAGCACTGGAATTAGGGTTAAAAATTATTGTTGTCATAAATAAAATTGATAAACCTGCAGCAGAACCTTTGACTGCATTGGATAAAGTTTTTGATTTGTTTACAGAATTGACGGATAGAGAGGATTTAATTGATTTTCCGTTTATTTTTGCAAGCAGTCTGAACGGTTTTGCTATAAATGATCTGGAAGATGAAAGAAAAGATATGGTTCCGCTGCTTGACAGTATTGTGAATAATATTCAGCCGCCTGAAGGTGATGAAAATGAACCTTTCCAATTCAGAGCGACAACATTAGATTATAACGAATATGTCGGTAGAATTGTAATCGGCAGAATTGCTCACGGTAAAGTTAAATCTCAGGAGCAGGTTTGTGTAATTCACGCAGACGGCTCTCAGGAAAAAGGCAAGATTGTAAAACTTTTTGGTTTCAAAGATTTGGGCAGAGTTGAAATTGAACAGGCTTCAGCAGGTGATATTGTAGGAATTGCAGGTTTTTCAGATATTCAAATCGGTGAAACAATCTGTGATATCAATAATCCGAAAGCACTTCCTCTTATTAAAGTTGACGAACCTACTCTGCAGATGAATTTTTCCGTAAATGACAGTCCGTTTGCCGGTCAGGAAGGAAAATATGTTACATCAAGACAAATTAGAAAAAGATTGTATGATGAACTTGAAAAAAATGTAAGTTTGAGAGTTGAAGATACGGACTCAACTGACAGATTTAAAGTTTCAGGCAGAGGCGAACTTCATTTGAGTATTCTTATTGAAACAATGCGAAGAGAAGGTTATGAGTTTGCAGTGTCAAAACCTGAAGTTATATTTAAAAACATAAACGGTGAACTTTGCGAACCTTATGAAAATTTAATAATAGATGTGCCGGAAGAATATGCCGGCGGGGCAATAGAGCGTCTTTCAGGCAGAAAAGCCGAGATGAAAGATATGCAGACTTCTAAAAACAGGACAACTTTAACCTTCCATATTCCGGCAAGAGGGTTGATTGGCTTTAGAAGTGAATTTATAAGAATGACAAGAGGTGAAGGTATAATGTATCATACTTTCCTTCACTATAGACCGTATGCCGGTGATATTCCAAGACAAAGAAGCGGTTCTATTATTGCTCATGAGCAGGGTGAAGCAATCCCTTATGCTCTTGCGCAGTATGAGGACAGAGGTGTTTTCTTTATTACTCCGAAAACAAAAGTTTACCGAGGGATGATTATCGGGGAATGCAACAGACCTCAAGATATTGTTGTTAATATCTGCAAAACAAAGAAGTTAACAAATATGAGAAGTTCTACAGCCGATGTTATGGTAACTTTGCAGGCTCCGAAAATTCTTTCTCTTGAGGAGGCTCTGGAATATATCGGAGATGAAGAACTCGTCGAAATTACTCCGCAGAATATAAGACTGAGAAAAGCAGATTTGACAAGGAAAATTTATAATTGATAGTTAAGTTTTGTAAGTCAAATAAAGTTTTTTCTCTTGCAAAAAATATTTTTTTTAGTTTTAATATAATTACTCACATCCTCTGTATGAGTACGTGCAAAGTCATTAATTGCACAAAGTAAAATGAAAGGTAAATTCAATTATGGCAAATATTAAATCTGCTAAAAAAAGAGTACTAATTGCTGAAGCAAACAGACAAAGAAATGTTGCTTTCAAATCTTCAATCAAAACTGCTGTTAAAAAAGCATTGGAATTAGCATCCGGTGAAGATAAAGAAGCATTGAATGCAGCAATTTCTAAAGTTTATCAGTTATGCGACAAAGCTGTTGTTAAAGGTATTTTGCACAAAAATACCGCTGCAAGAAAAAAATCAAGACTTGTTCTTGCAATTAAAAAAGTTAGTGCTTAATTGAAACTCTTTACAGAAGAAAAAAGACCTGATTTCATATTTGAAATCAGGTCTTTTAATACTTTTTAAATATTGCCGGTTGAACTGTTTTTGTCATCTTCCAATTGCTTGATATCAATATTTGAACCGTCATCGTCTGCATAGTTATTTAAAACAGGGGTATCAATTTCGACATTAACATCTGCATCTACGATTTCAATATCATTTTTATCAAACTCTTTGGTTTTTCCATCCTCAAGTTTAACGGCAACTTTGCCGCTCAGGAATTGAAGATAATAGACTTTGCCCAGACCTTCCGTTGTCATAACAGATGTTCCTACAGGCGGCATTCCTTTTGCTGCGTCAATGTAATTTGAATATTCATAAGTAAGACAGCAAAGCAAACGGCCGCATGTTCCTGATATTTTTCCGGGAGCAATAGGCATACCCTGATCTTTTGCGAGTTTTACATTTATTGTTGCAAATTTTCTCAAGAAACTGGCACAGCAGAATGGCTGTCCGCATATACCGACACCTTCAAGAATAGAGGTTTCATCTCTCACTCCTATATGGCGCAGGTCAATTCTTACACGGGTAAAGGTTTGAGTAAGATCTTTGAGCAGTGCTCTGAAATCTACTCTTTCCGGTGCTGTATAGTAAAATGTTATTTTTCTTCTGTCAAATGTTATTCTGCATTGAACAAGATTCATAACCAGTTTGTGCTGTTTTACAAGTGCCTGACATTTGAAAAAAGATTCAACCTCTTCTTTTTTTATATCTTCAAGGGTTTGCAAATCTTTTTGCGACATTACCCTTATAAAAGGCAGAGGCTCAGGTTTATTTTTTGATTTTTCCCATAGTTTTTCTATTTCGGGATTTACCAGAAATGCTTTTAGTGCTTCTTCGCCTTTTTCTGTTCTGACAAGCACCATTTGTCCGCAATTCAGAGTCACTCCCTCAGGTATATTTATCGGATAATATGTATTTTTGAGGTATCTTACAGCAAATTTCATTATACGTATCTTTCTTCTTCTTTCAACTTTCTATTCATCAGTTTTGCAAGCAGTTCCTGCGGGGTAATATCCGTGTAAACTGCTTCATATATAGCGTTTGATACAGGTACTTCTATATCCAGTTTCTTTGCAAGTTCGCAAATTGCTTTTGATGTTTTTACACCTTCTGCTACAGAACCCAGTTCCGCAAGAATATCATTTATTTTTTTACCTTTTGCAAGCATTGAACCTACAGTATAGTTTCTGGACATAGGAGAAGAACATGTTGCAATCAAATCTCCCATGCCAGATAAACCGTACAGAGTTGATGGATTGGCACCGAGTTGAATACTTACTCTGACAATTTCAGCCATTCCTCTTGTAAGCAAAGACCCCGAGCAGTTATCTCCCAGCCCCATTGTATGCGCAAAACCGGAGGCTATTGCAATTACATTTTTAAGGCTCCCGCCGAGTTCCACACCGATTACATCTGTATTTGTATATAGCCTGAATTTGTTAGGAACATTGCAGGCATGTTGTACAAATTGCGCTGTTGCAATATCTTCGCAGGCAACGCATGCTGCTGTAGGTTTTCCTTGCAGAACTTCTTTTGCAAGTGTCGGGCCGGAGAGGATTGCCAGTTTTTGGTCAGGAAGTACATCTTTTATTACTTCGGACATTCTCATAAGTGATGGCAATTCAATACCTTTTGAAGCATTGACAAGTATTTGTTCTTTTTTTATTCCTGATTGTTTCAATTTTTCGCAGACATCACGGGTTCCGGAGGTTGCAATAACCGATAATATTATATCGGCATCTTTTATTGCTTCTTTCATATCGGATGTAATTTCGATTTTTTTATCCAGTTGAACTTCAAGGGGTTTGGAACAGTGCTTGTTTTCTATCAAATCTTGCGATAAGTCCTGTTCCCTTCCCCATACCGTAATATTTTCAAAATTATTTGTTAACAGCCACGCTAAAGTCAACCCCCAGCATCCCGGCCCAAGAACTGTTAATTTCATTCTTCCTCCTGCTTATACGGCGGTCTCTTCGGCTTTAATCAGCCTTCTTAAGACTCCTCCGTGTTTTCTTAATTCTAATCTTGCGCTTTCAGTATCAAGTTTCATTTTCAACATGATAATTGCTGTTTTTATTTCCCAGTTACATTTCAATAGGCATGCAAGTGCTTCGCTGTGTGTAACTTCCGCAATTTGAGAAACTATCCTGATAGCTCTGTCTTTAAGTTTTTCGTTTACTGCTTTCAAGTCTATCATAAAGTTTTCGTAAGTTTTCCCTATCTTTATCATAGCACCTGTCGAAAGCATGTTAAGAATCATTTTTTGAGCGGTTCCTGCTTTTAATCTGCTGGAGCCGGCAATAACTTCCGGCCCGACTTCCGCGCATATTACATGACCTGCTTCTGATGCTATTGCACCTTGAGAGTTGCAGGTTACGGCAATTGTGGCTGCACCGGCTTCATCCGCTTTAGAAAGAACTCCTAACAGATATTTTGGATTTCCGCTTGCCGATATAACGACGCAGACATCTTTATCCGTTAAAATATCAGCATCTTTTCGGCCTGTTTCAAAACTGTCTTCTGCTCCTTCAACAGCTTTTAGCATTGCTTCTGTTCCGCCTGCTATAATCCCCTGCACCATTTCAGGGTCAACGCTGAATGTCGGCGGACATTCGGAAGCATCAAGGATTCCTATTCTTCCGGAGGTTCCTGCTCCAAAATAGAACAATCTGCCGCCTTTTAAAAATGCTTTTGCTATCATATCAATTGCTGCGGCAATATTCGGGGCTTCATCTCCGACAACTTTTGCTACAATCTGGTCTTCTTCATTCATTTTTCTGACCATGTCAATCGTTGATAAAAGATCAATGTCTTTTGTGTTCTCGTTTCTGTACTCGGTGATTGCTTCCGTCATAACTAACTCCTTTCCAAAACCGTTTCAGGTTTTGTATTACACTAATTTAACCAAATTCGCCATTTCGATTGCAACTTTAGCAGCATCAGCCCCTTTATTTCCGGCTTTTGTTCCTGCTCTTTCTATAGCCTGCTCAATGCTGTCTGTTGTTAATACTCCGAAAATTACAGGTACTTCTGTTTGCAGACTTACCTGTGCAACTCCTTTTGAAACTTCTGCAGATACATAATCAAAATGCGGAGTTGCTCCTTTTATTACTGCTCCGAGCGTAATAATAGCATCATATCTTTTTGTTTTTGCACATTTTAAAGCCGTTACCGGAATTTCAAAAGCACCGGGAACTTTTACTATATCTATATTTTCAGGATTTACACCGTGTCTTTTTAGTTCATCAACTGCTCCCGACAATAATTTAGAGCCTATAAAGTCATTAAATCTTGAAACTATTATACAAAATCTGTCTTCATTTGTTGTTGTCAGTTGACCTTCTATTGTTCTCATAACCTTCTGCTCCTTCACATATCCTATATGCCATATTTTACAATATTTAAGGTTATTTTACAATAACACCGCCAAAAATCTTATAAAAAATATATAAAGCAGCGAGAATCAATAAAATTCCGCTAATTTTCATAATAATTTCCGAAATTTTATAGAAGTTTTTTGAAGTTTTTAATTTCGATGTTATAAACCCTGCGGCAATAAAAATAAGCCCCTGTCCTACAGAAAACAGAAATAACATTATAACGGCCTGGCTGATACTGGCAGAAATTGATGCAAATCCCATTATTGCAGCAAGAATCGGAGTTGAACACGGTGTTCCGATAAGAGCAAATATTACTCCGAGGAGAAAAGGATATATAAAACTGCT
>CALUYV010000049.1 GCA_944325095.1 Candidatus Gastranaerophilales bacterium
TCATTTTTGATATCCAAAACATTAACTCCTTCCCTTGATTGGAAAAGGTCTGGATGGGGAGTATCCCGCAAGGGGTTAATTCTATCGTCACTTTTAAAATTATTTAGTCCTTCACAATCCGTTCAACTATGAGATTCCGGGTCGCATTTGGATTATTCGGGTTGTCGGAAAACTCATCGTTTCCCTCCACCTTACGGGCTTGGTTCGCATTCGCTCACTCATCGCCTCCAACCGGAATGACAAAGGAAGCGGTTGCTCCCCACCCTATCCCTCCCCGAGTTGGGGAGGGTATCTTGCAAATCCCCTTCCCAAGTTAAGAGGAAACCGACAGAATGCTCCTTCCCCTGATTGGGGAAGGCTGGGATGGGGAGTGTCCCGCAAGGGCTTATTTTTATTGCGTCACTCCGTGCTTGATACGAAGTCCCCTTCACTGGGGTGGGACTAGGCTCCTTCCCCTGATTGGGGAAGGTTGGGATGGGGAGTTTCCCGTAAGGGAATATTTCTTGTCGTCACTCTGAACAGCGGAGCAGAGCGCAACGTGATTCAGAATCCCCTGCACTGGGGCAATTAAAAACCATTCTGCCCCTTCCAAGGTGTTCAACTATGCGACTCTGAATCGAGTTCAGAGTGACAAATAAAAAATTACTCGTGCTGTTCAGGGTGACAAAAAAAGAAAATCGTCGCTCAGGTTGGATTTTCGGTTCAAACAAAAGTTTTATTAAAATTATTCATATTTATTTATATTTATATCTTTTATTTTTTTGTTTTGCTAAAATTGAAGAATGGATAGTGATGTAAGATATGTTCCCTTGCATTTGCACACAGAATACTCTCTTCTGGACGGGGCGATAAAGATTAGGGATTTAATAGATTTTTGCAAAGAAAACAACATGCCTGCCGTTGCTGTAACCGATCACGGGGTAATGTACGGAGATATGGAATTGCAGGAATTGGCTGAAAACACAGAAATTAAGCCGATTATGGGATGTGAATTTTATGTTCATAATGGAGATATTACAGAACGGGATAAAAACAACAACCCTTGTTATCACCTTGTTTTACTTGTAAAAAATAAAACAGGTTATGCAAATCTTATTAAACTTGTTTCAATTGCCTGGTGCAAAGGCCGTTATGTTCACCCCCGTATAAACTGGGAACTTCTTGAAAAACACCACGAAGGACTTGTATGCTGTTCCGCATGTCTTGGCGGCGAATTATTACAAACTCTTATGAAATCCGGCTACGATGAAGCAAAAGAAGTTGCCCGCAAATTTAAAGAGTTGTTCGGAGAAGATTACTATATAGAATTACAGGATCACGGACTGGATGATCAAAAAAGAACAAATCCTGATTTGATTAAAATTGCGCAGGAACTTGGAATTGAAATGGTTATTACAAATGATTCCCATTATCTGCGTATGGAAGATGCCGATATGCACGATACATTGTTGTGTATGAATACAAACAGTGATAAAGACGATCCTAACAGATTCCATTTTGCTAATAATGAATTTTATGTTAAGACAGTATCTCAATTGAGGGATTCTTTTAAATGGATGGACAGTGAAACTTTTGACCGCTGCATTTCAAATACCGTTAAAATTGCCGAAAAATGCGAAAAATTATGCATAGGAAAAAGTCCGCTTCCGAATTATCCTGTTCCTGACGGCTATACTAATGAAACTTATCTTGCATATCTTGTTCACTGCGGGATGAAAAAAAGATACGGCGAATTGACCAAAGAATTAAAAGACCGTATGGAATACGAAATAAGCGTTATAAATCAAATGGGATTTGCCGCATATTTCCTTTTGACATGGGATTTTATCCACTATGCCAAAACTCACGGGATTCCTGTCGGACCGGGCAGAGGTTCTGCTGCAGGTTCTGTTGTTGCTTACGCACTTGAAATCACAGATCTTGATCCGATTAAGCACAAACTCTTGTTTGAAAGATTTTTAAACCCTGAACGTTTTACAATGCCTGATATTGATATTGATTTCTGCATTGAACGAAGAGGAGAAGTAATTGATTATGTTGCTAAAAAATACGGCGAAGACAGAGTTTGCCAGATTATTACATTCGGTACTTATGCTGCAAAAGCCGCATTTAAAGGTGTTGCCAGAATTATGCGTGTTCCGTTTTCCGAAAGCAACAGACTTGCCGCTTTGATTGATCCTGCAATAGAATTTGCGCTTTCCCAGAATGATAAGGCAAAAACTTTAAAAATGGCAATGCAGTATGAAGGCTCCGAACTGAGAGCACTGTATGACAAAGACGAGCAGATTGTCATTGATGCTGCAGCAGGAAAAACTATCGGAATCAAACGATTGATAGACCTTGCAATAGGAATTGAAGGTATAAAAAACAATACCGGTACTCACGCTGCAGGGGTAATCATAGCACCGAAACCGCTTGATGAGATAATTCCGGTTCAGCCGTCAAAGGACGGTATTATACAAACAGGTTATCCGCCTCATGCCGTTACGGAAGTATTAAGTCTTTTAAAAATGGACTTTTTGGGACTACGCAACCTTACTACAATTTACAAAACCGTTGCAACAATAAAAAGACGGCAGGGAATAGACATTAAAATAAATGATATTCCGTTAGATGACAAACCTGTTTATGAAATGCTTATGGCCGGCGATACGGACGGAGTATTCCAATTAGAATCTCAGGGAATGAAGAACCTTGTCAAAAGGCTGAAACCGGACGTATTTGAAGATTTGGGTGCTCTTGTTGCGCTATTCAGACCGGGGCCTCTTGATTCCGGGATGGTAGATGTCTTTGTAAAAAGAAAACACGGAGAAGAACCTATTACATACGCTCATCCGTTGCTAGAGCCTGTACTTAAAGACACTTACGGAACTATTGTTTATCAGGAACAAATTATGCAGGTATTTCAGGTTCTTGCCGATTACACACTCGGACAAGCAGATATGGTGCGCCGAATGATGGGTAAGAAAAAAGTCGATGAAATGGAGAAACAAAAAGATAAATTCATCGAACGCTCGGCAAAACACGGAATGACCTCCGAAGATGCTACTGTATTATTCAACCAGATATTGAGTTTCGCATCATACTGTTTCAACAGGTCGCACTCTGCAGCTTATGCTTTTGTTGCATATCAAACTGCTTACTTGAAATGTCATTATCCTGTTGAATATTTATCGGAACTTTTATCAAGTGTAGCGGGAGAACAGGAAAAAACCCAATTATATATAGAAGAATGTTTGAAAAAAGGCATAAAAGTTCTGCCTCCTGATATTAACCACTCTCTTGCATCTTTCACTCCTGACGGAGATAATATAAGATTCGGACTTGCTTCTATCAAGCAGGTCGGCGAATCTGTCTGTGAAGAAATTATTAAAGAACGAGAAGCAAACGGTGAGTTTAAATCAATTTACGATTACATTAAAAGGGTTGATATTAAATGTTCAAATAAAAGAGCATTGGAAGGTTTGATTAAAGCAGGCGCATTTTCATCTATTGAAAAAAGCCGTAAACAATTGCTTGAAAATATTGAATATATAACAGCAACTGCCGCAAAAGAAGCAAAACAAAAAGAATCCGGACAGGGCAACCTTTTTGATATGCTTGGAGATGCAAATTCTATTGACAGCGCAAAATTTACTCTATCCGGCTCAGATGAAGAATTTGACCCGCGTCAGATTCAAATATTTGAAAAAGAATTTCTCGGATTTTATGTAACGAGCCATCCGCTTTCCACAATTCGTGAAAAACTGCCGTTTCTAATGACACATAAGATTACAGAACTGCCGGAATTACCGAATGACAAAGTCGTTACCATCTGCGGGCTTATTACCGGAATAAAACAAATTCCTACAAAAAACGATCCGTCTAAATTTATCAGGTTTGTAACAATTGAAGATTTAACGGGCAAAACAGATGCGATTGCATTCAATTCAAAAATTGCCGCATATAACGATTTCTTACAGCCTGAACAGAGAGTTATTGTTTCAGGAAAAATAAACCGCAGAAACGAAAATGATCCGCCTGCAATATTAATTGATACGGTTAAAACAGTCGATAATTCAAACATATTTACAATAAATTTAAAGAAAGAATTAGCATTTGAGGAACTTGTATATTTAAAACAAATGCTTTGCCAGTATGCAGGCTCGGATCCTGTAATGCTCAAACTTCCTGATTTGACAGGACCTGTTAAAATATTAGCATCATCAATTTTCTGGGTTAATTCATCAAATGATCTGGTAAATGCACTGAAAAAGAATTTCGGGGATAAAATAGGAGTTTCTATCCGCTCAATGGACAGAGATTTTTCTGAAGATGATGAACCTGAAGCCGTTTGCGCAAGATAAATAAAATTTACAACTCCAACCACGCTATTAACAATATCAGGTGTAAAATAAACCGGTGTGCCATACTGACACACCGGTTTATTCTCAGCATACGGGATTTTTGAACCAGATACAACAGTTCAAAATTTATCCCGAAATTGAAGAATGGAATGTTCTTGAAATAACATCATCCTGCTGCTCTTTTGTTAACTTGATAAAGTTTACCGCATATCCTGATACCCTAACAGTCAATTGAGGATATTTTTCAGGATGAGCCTGTGCATCAAGCAGAGTTTCTCTGTTAAATACATTTACATTCAGATGATGGCCGCCTTTTTCAACATATCCATCCAATAAATTTATTAAATTTTCTTCTTGCATTACTGACATAATTTCATCTCCTTTCTTTTAGGAATAACTTTATTCTAACTAACTGCACGAACCTTCACTGCAACCGCAATCAAGATTGATAGCCAAATCGCCCATAAAAACTTCATCCTTGCCTAATGCGTTAGGAATAATTGAAAATGTATTAGAAATACCATCCTGCGCATCACTAAACGGAAGTTTAGCAACAGAAGCCAAAGAGGCAACAGCACCGTTGCTGTCCCTGCCGTGCATAGGATTTGCACCCGGAGCAAGCGGAATGCCGGCTTTTCTTCCATCCGGAGTATTTCCTGTTTTCTTTCCGTAAACTACATTAGATGTAATTGTTAATATAGACATTGTCGGGATTGAATTTCTGTATGTATGATGTTTTCTAATCATATTCATAAATTTCTTAACAAGATCTACAGCAAATTGGTCAACTCTGTCATCATTATTACCGTATTTAGGATAATCTCCTTCAACTTCATAATCAACAACTATGCCGTTTTCATCCCTTATTGTTTTGACTTTTGCATATTTAATCGCAGAAAGAGAATCCGCAACAACTGAAAGCCCTGCAATACCGGTTGCAAAATACCTTTTTACATCTCTGTCATGAAGTGCCATCTGAGATCTTTCGTAACAGTATTTATCATGCATATAGTGAATACAGTTAAGTGTATTCACATACAAGCCTGCAAGCCATTCAAGCATATCGTCGTATCTTTCCATAACTTCATCAAAATCAAGGTATTCTGATGTAATCGGTCTGTACTTAGGCCCGATTTGTTCCTTCAATCTTTCATCTACACCTCCGTTGATAGCATAAAGCAGACATTTAGCAATATTTGCTCTGGCTCCGAAAAATTGCATTTCTTTCCCGACAACCATTGATGACACACAACATGCAATAGCATAATCATCCCCGTGCGTAACTCTCATCAAATCATCATTTTCATACTGTATGGATGATGTTGTTATTGAAATATGCGCCGCATATTGTTTGAAAGCATGCGGAAGTCTTGTTGACCATAAAACAGTCAAATTAGGTTCCGGAGCGGTGCCAAGATTTTCAAGAGTATGAAGATATCTGAAAGAAGTTTTTGTAACAAGCGGACGTCCGTCAATACCGACACCGCCGATAGATTCCGTTACCCAAGTAGGATCTCCGGAAAATAAAGAATTATATTCCGGTGTTCTTGCAAATCTGACCAATCTCAATTTCATAATGAAATGGTCAATCATTTCCTGCGCTTCGGATTCTGTAATAATACCGTCTTTGATATCTCTTTCAATATAAATATCCAAAAATGTTGAAGTTCTGCCGATACTCATTGCTGCGCCGTTTTGTTCTTTTACGGCAGATAAATATGCAAAATACAGCCACTGGATAGCTTCTTTTGCATTTCTTGCAGGTTTTGAAATATCAAAGCCGTAAATTTTACCCAGTTCAATCATCTCCTGAAGAGCTCTGATTTGTTCGGCAATTTCCTCTTTTAACTGGATTTTTTCAGCAGTCATTTCACCGTCTAATGATGCATGCTGCTCTTTCTTATCCTGAATTAATCTGTCAATACCGTAAAGAGCAACCCTTCTGTAATCACCGATAATACGGCCTCTGCCGTATGCATCAGGAAGTCCGGTCAAGATTGCAGCATGGCGGGCTTTTCGCATCTCCGGAGTATAAACATCAAAAACCCCCTGATTATGAGTTTTTCTGTATTTTGTGAAAATTTCGGAAACCTCGGGATCGACTTTATAACCGTAAGAATGACAGGATGCCTCAGCCATTCTTATGCCGCCGAACGGCTGCATAGATCTTTTTAGCGGAGCATCCGTCTGCAGTCCTACTATTGTTTCCAAATCTTTATCTATATAACCTGCACCATGAGAGGTAATAGATGAAACAACTTTGGTATCCATATCAAGAACACCGCCGTTTTCTCTTTCTTTCTTAAACAACTCGCAGCATTCAGCCCACAATTTTTCGGTTGCAGGTGTCGGAGCAGCAAGGAAACTTGAATCACCCTCGTATGGAGTATAGTTTCTTTGAATAAAATCCCTTACATTTATTTCCTGCTGCCATCTGCCGCCGGTAAACTCGGTTGATGAATATTTAGTTTTCTCCATTGTCTGAGCCATATCTTTCTCCCCGTAATATTATTAATTGTATTTCTTACACTTATTTATAAGTACCACTGAACATTATAGCAAAAATTTTGCAGAACTTACACATTCAGCAGTCTTGTTAGCAGAATATTGTTACAAAAATTAAATTGGAAAACCATATTGTCTGTACATTGTATCATGTTTTTCATCAAATAACAAAAAAATCAAAGAATTTATCACATATTTTCATAATATTCGCAAAAAATACAGGCAACACACAATCAACAACGGGTTTTTCAGCATTTTCGAAATATTAAAATTCAGATATATATCTTCACAAATCTTATTCTAAAAATTAAGTTAAGAAATGTAACAAATTTCTTTATATATGAAATAGATACTTTGATATATACTTTATATATATAAGCAACAAATAAACAGAGCGATACTAAGAGAGAGAAAATTAATTACCGTTTAAATAAAGACAAGAGAGATTTTAATTCCTATTCCTAATTCCTAAATGAAATTTACCCCGCAGCAGCGGGGCTTTTTTTTACACAAAATTGTAATGAAAATTATAAAATATTTTCAAGTCCATAAATAAAGTCATTTTCAGCGGCAACATGTCTGACTGCTAAAAGAACTCCGTCCATATAGCATTTTCTGTCCATTGAATCATGCCTAATCTTAAAAATTTGACCGGAAGAACCGAAAATAACTTCTTGAGATGCAATATATCCGGGCATCCTGACAGAATGAATCTGGATATCAGAATAGGAAGTGCCGCCTCTTGCGCCTTCAATTGTTTCAGTTTCCGGACAATTGCCTTTCTTGAAAGTTGCTTTCGCTTCAGACATCATCAGAGCCGTTTTTATTGCTGTACCTGACGGAGCATCTTTTTTCTGATTGTGATGAAGTTCAATAATTTCGGCATTATCAAAATATTTTGCTGCCATTTGAGAAAACATCATCATTAAGACTGCTCCTGTCGAAAAATTAGGAGCAATTAAACAGCCTGTCTTATTTTGTTCTGACAATTCTTTTAATGTTTTTATTTCATCATCCTTCAATCCTGTTGTGCCGATTACAATTTTTATTTTGTTATTCAAACAGTATTTAGCGTTTTCATATATTGCCTTCGGCTGGGTGAAATCAATGACAACATCAAAAGGTGTATTTTTGTATGCTTCGTCAATAGTCTTGTAAACATCACCTGCTATATCAATTTTTGCAGCCAATTCCATATCCTGACTTGCTTCAACCGCATGACAAACCTCTTGCCCCATTTTCCCAAAGGCACCGCAAACAGCAACTTTTATCATAAAAAACTCCTTAAATTAATAATCTTCCGTTATTGCATCATCTTCATCTTTTAGAGATGACAAATCATCTTTACATGCCATATCAAAATCTGCAGGCAGCATATCATCATCCGGCCAGACAGTATCGTTATCGTATCTGGCAGAACTGAGATTTATAGAAGATGATAACTCTGAATTAGACAAATCTGTTTCCGCAAGTACAGTTCCTGCCATATCACAATCCGTAAAATTACAATATGTCATTTCTGCATAACTGCAATCTGCGCCGACAAGCATACTTTCGGTAAAATCACACTGGGTAACAACCGCTCTTGTCATATCAACTGCGGTTAAATCGGCACCGTAGAAATTTACTGAAGATAAAACAGAATCCGCAAAAGAACTGGAATTTAAATCCACATCAGAAAAATCGATTTCATTAAGCGTCATGTTGGAAAAATCAACTTCGCTCAAATCTACTTCATCCGCTTCTTTTTTCCACTCGTTAAATTTTTCCGGGGTGTTTTGAATCATTGATAGTAATTCATCTTTTGTATAATCTAACATTCATATCTCCTTAATATTATTTTTCTTCTAATAAATTCACGTGCATAGCCAAAAGCACTAACTGGGTACGATTAGTTACGTTCAATTTTTTAAAAATACTGCTTAAATGAGTTTTCACTGTCACCTCACTAAGAACCAGTTTGTCCGCAATGGATTTATTATTTTCTCCCTGTGTAACTAATAATAAAACATCTTTTTCCCTTCTAGTCAAGGAGTTAAATTGATTATTTTTATTAATTGTAACATTGTTTTGTGCAGGAATTTTAAAACTCCGTCTGCTGCGGCGCAATACAGCCTCTATTCTTGCCAAAAGATTAGGAAGAATAAAAGGTTTTACAATATAATCATCCGCTCCTATTTTCAATCCGGAAATCATTTTTTGATCTTCATTAACAGCAGTTACCATAATCACCGGTATATTTTCCGTTGAAGGATTTTTTCGTATTCTCTTCAATGTTTCCCAGCCGTCCATTTCAGGCATCATGACATCTAAAAGAACTATATCAATTGAATTATCATTATCGAGAATTTGCAAAGCACTCCTGCCGTCTGCAGCACAGACAACATCATAGCCGTAATACGGAAGAACATCTTTCACATACTTCGGATTGTCATCCACTAAAAGAACTTTGCATAAATCTGTCATAATTACCAGCCGTTATTTAAACAATTTTATATTTTAAAGCCTTCAATGCAGCTTGCAATCTGTCATCAACTTCAAGTTTTTGCAAAATACTTGCAACATGAGCTTTTGTTGTATTAACGCTTATAACAAGTTTCTGGGCAATTTCCATATTGCTGTGGCCTTCTGTCATAAGTTTCAAAATCTGTGCTTCTCTTGCCGTTAAATCATAATCTTTATACTTTAACTCCTGCTCCTGCGATTGAGAATTTGCCCCTGCCTGCAATACGACATGTGCAATGCTCGGGTCAAACCATGCCGCACCGTCTGCTACAGATTGAACAACCTGAACTAATCGTTCTAAATTGATTTCTTTGGAACAATACGCATTTGCACCCGCTTTTAAACTGTTTAAAACTTCTTTCTCATCATTGTGAGAGGTTAAAATAATTATTTTTGCATCATTATCCATATCATGGATAGCCTGTGTCGCTTCAATACCATTCATATTAGGAAGCCCAAGATCCATGATAACAACATTAATATGATTATTCTTGAATATTTCAAGAGCTTCTTCCGCTGAAGAGGCTTCGTATATTGTTTCTATAAAATCAATATCTTCAAATGCGGTTTTCAAACCGAATCTTGTTAATTCATGGTCTTCAACAATCAATATATTAATCTTCATATCTCCAGTTCCTTCTTTACTAAATCAAAATTAGAATTTAAGTTATAACTTTTCTCAAAATTCTTTGAGGCTTCGGTAAGCAGACCCTTATTTTTCATAACCAGCCCGCGGTAATAATAATATCTGTAATCCGTATCGCCGATATATTTTGCAATATCAAGATAAGACAGTGCCTGCTCGTAAGAATCTTTATCAATCTCAAGCCGGGCAAGATCAACCCAGCCTGCGCCGAATGCCGGATTTATCGCTACTGTTTTTTTTAAATAAGTTTCTTCTCTTTCTTTATCCAGAAGTGCCATATGATAATATGCCTTGTAGGCTTTTGAACTGTTTTTCAGGATTTTTGCATATATATCTTTTGCTTTTTTTATATTATCCTGCATTTGATAAACTTCAGCGAGTTTGATATCTGCTTCATTTGTATCATCTTTTGATGCTGCTTTTTTATAATAAGATTCCGCCTGCTGGATTTCATTATTCCGCTTTGCTATATCTCCGAGAATAATCAAAGAATCACATGAAGAACTATCAATTGCAAGTGATTTCAGTGCGTAATCCTGAGCTTTTTCAAATTCTTTCAATTCGTAATAAACTTTCGCTGTCAGTGCAAAAACCTGTTTATTTATATTTTTCTTTCCGGAAATTGAAGTCTGCAAAACTCTCAGGGCTTTATTATATTCTCCTTTATCAAAATAATAATATGCCAGATAATATTTTTTCCAGTATTCATTCTTTGCAGCCTTGTACAAAATATACTGCTGCGATGCATGTAATTCATTATCAAAAATTATGGTATTAATCTTTTGTGATTTTAATTCATCCAAATATTTAACACCGTCTTTCGGTTTTTCCGATTGTGAATATATCTCGGCTTTCAGACGCTTATAATTGATATTTACCGGATTTTTGGCAATCGCTGCACTGATAGATTTTTCTGCCTGCTTAATATCACCGTTTTTCATGCTTCCTACAGCTACAATATAATTTGCATAATCAGAATCAGCCAAAAGACCGCTTTGCTTCAATAACTCATTTGTACACTCCCTGCTCTGGTCATTGTACATAATATTTGAATATATTTCCGCTAAATAAATCTGATCTTTGTATGTAAGTGTATAATTCGGGAAATAATAATTCTTTACATCTTCTTCTATCAATGATGAAATTTCACTGTCATTAATTTTTGACAATGACAACTCGGCAAGAGTAAAAAATCCAATAGCAGCCATTTCCTGCGAAAGCCTCATGTAAACAAAATCATTCGGAACAACATTATCTATCAACAATTTAAAATCCTGATAAGATGCACGGACATTACTTTGCATAAATTTATCCATAGCAATTGTATATTGATTTTTAATCGTATTCTTAGTAAGTGTACCGCGTTTCAAATTATAAGTAGGGACAACAACCTCCTGCTGGTAAGTGTCACTTCTTTTATCAAGCGGGTTAATCGGCGCAATTCCGTGAAGATCATATCCCCAAACAGGACTTATTAGAAAAGCCGACAGCATATTCAAAATTATAAACTTTCTCTTTATCATTTTTGCGCAGCTCCTGTTTCGGCACTAATACCCGTATAATAGTAATTAAACAGTTCGAAAATTTCTTTGTCCTCAGGCGAAGCATTTTCATCCGAACCGATTTTATATATACTCATCAAATTATAACGACTCAATATCGATTCATGTTCACGAGAAATTTTACCATGAGATTCGGACAGGAACACACCGATAATTTTATTGACAGGTATTGCTAAAAATTCATCGACAAGTCTTTTTTCAAAATGAGAGCCGGCACCTTTAAGCAAAATATCAATAACATTTACAATCGGCATTTTATCACGGTAATGCCGTTTTGAAGTAATAGCATCAAAAACATCCGCTACGGCAAGTATTCTGCCGCCGAGTGTAATTTCTTCCCCTTTCAGATGCCTGCAATAACCTGTTCCATCCCATTTTTCATGGTGTGAACAGGCCATCTCAGTAATAATTCTGAAATCCTGCGACATATAAATTCTGTTCAATATATTATGGGTAATCCGGACATGTTCTTGAATATGTTTATATTCTTCATCCGTCAATTTACCTTCTTTTTGCAAAACAGAATCCCTGATGCCTATTTTACCTATATCATGCAGTGTTGCAGCCTTTGCAAGCAGACTTATATCTTTAGGACTCATTCCGATAAATTGCGCCAGCAATACCGCATACATTCTGACTCTTGCGGAATGACCTGCCGTTATTTTGTCACGGGCATCAATAGACATTGCAAGAGTATCAATAAAACTGTCAAACATCAGTTTTTGTTCGTGATACATCTGAAGCATTTTATCAAATAATTGTGCATTTTCTAATGCAATACTTGCACTGCCTCCGATTGCGATAAGCAAATCTTCATCATTAGCGGTAAATACTCCGCCGATTTTATTCAATACCTGAATAGCACCGATAATTTCTTTATTATTATTTGTTATCGGCATACACAAAATTGTTTTTGTCCTGTATCCGGTCTTTGTATCAACTTCCGGATTAAACCTTGAATCTTTGTATGCATCTACAATATTTACGGTATCGCCCGATTTAACAACATACCCCGCAAGCCCTTTATCGGCAGGGAAACGGATTTCTTTACTCTCTTCAAGACCCAGAGCAACCTTTGACCAGAGTTCATCGGTATCTTTGTCCCACAAAAATACGGTACATCTGTCTGCCTGCATCGCATTTTTGGTTTCTTCCGCTATTACTTTCAGCAGTTCATCAATATCAGTCAATGCCGTAATAGAGCGGCTGATTTTAACAAGAGAAACAAGCGGATCGCTTTTTGTCGGAAGAGAATAATCCATATTGTTCTGCAATTGGCGGATTCTGGTGTTTATAGTATCCGCAAGCAGGTATTTATCCTCTTCTTTTGCAAGTTTTAAAGAATTGTTATAATGCATCAAAGCAGTATCTCTGTTTTCTTCCGAAAAATTTATATTTCCCAGAGTTAGTTCATTTATAAGCAGAGCAGTTATGCTGTTTGCTCTGTTTGCCATAAACGCACCGTCTTTAAGAAGTTCAATAGATTTTTCGTAATTATTATTTTTATCTTCCGTATAATCTAAAAGCGCAACAATACTAAGACAAATTGATAAACCCTCAATATAGCGGATATTACGGGATATAGTATTTGCTTTATCCGTATTTATGCGGGCCTGCTGATAATCTTTTACATCAAGATTTTTCAACGCCTCAAATATTAAACTCTCTACTGTTTCAATATTATTTATAAATTCAGCCATTTTACACCTTTATTATATTGTACACTAGTTTTCAAAATAATACAAAATTTTTTATCTTCTTTACAGAAAATAATATAATCAGATGATGAAAAACCGCTGTAAAATGGTATTCTGATGGTGATATATAAAATTAAAACGAAAGGTTAATAATATGGCAGACACACTTAAAACTTTGATATGTCCGGCTTGCGGAAAAGAAATGGAAAAAGTTTTCATCCCGTCACAGGGTATAAATCTTGACATCTGCACAAAAGGTTGCGGCGGAATATATTTTGATAACAGAGAATTTAAAGAATTTGACGAACAACACGAAGATATAACAAAAATTATTGAAAGTCTTGCCGGAAAAACTTTTGAAAAAGTGGATACGACTCAAGAAAGAATCTGCCCTAACTGCGGTGCTAAAATGGTTAAAAACAGTACAAGCATCCACAAACAAATAGAAGTTGACGACTGCTATGTCTGCGGCGGAAAATTTCTTGATAATGAAGAATTAATAAAAATAAGAGCAGAATACGAAAATAATGAACAACGAGATGCTGACATTCTCAAATATGTATATGCAACTGTCGGCAAAGAACTGGATGAAGTTGACAAACGGCACACGGAAGCTATCCAAAATCGTACAGCAACCCAAAAATTATTTTACAAAATCATGGGCATGTAATATTTGAAAAACATCGGACAATTCCATATAATAACCGGAATTTAAAAGTTCATAAAATCGTTTATAAGATAGAGGGGCAGTAATTTTTACCTGTTGAGGGTATAAATACAGCCCCTCTATAAATCTGGCAAATAATTCCGTAGGTTTGGAATAATATTTTTTCAACCGGTTGATTTTACCGGAAATTCTGCTCTGCCGCCTCTGGTATGATTTTAATCTGATATAAGCGCAAAATTCACAAGGCATATCCCTGAAATCCCGCTCAATATTTTCAACCGATATAATACGGGTTTTCTTGAATAACCACCCTGACACAAGCTGCACTCTGTCATACTTGAGCAGATATCTTGCATCGGATTTTTTTATATATCTGTCAAACTCTTTAAATTTTTTAGACCGCAAAAATTTTGGATACTTGCGTTTTATTATACTTTCACATTCTAAAAGTTTATTTTTCACTGACTGCTTATGAGATTTCAGGAGTTCAAATTTTGCATGCCTGTCAACCAGACCGGTAACCTCAATAAGTTCTTTTTCATATATTTGTACAGGTGTATTCAAATCAAAAAGCAACTCCAGCGACCCGCCGCCGGTATAAATTTTAGGTTCAAGTTTCGAATGTATATAATGGGCAAATTCATGTAAAAGTGTCGGAACAATTCTTTCTTCAGGAATATTTTTAGATATATCAATCCTGTTTTTTACATAAAACCCCTGATGACCGCGGGCTTTTGTTGAAGTATGAATTTCCAGCCCCAAACTCCTGTAATATTTAATTAATTCTTTTGCCAAACTCATAAATCAAATATACAGTTAATCCGCAAATATTTCAATAATAAAATCCTCCATTCAATCCGCA
>CALUYV010000050.1 GCA_944325095.1 Candidatus Gastranaerophilales bacterium
TTTCAGAAAAAGGCGATAAGAAATCGCCCCATTTTGTCCGTCATGTCATTCTGAGGGAGTGAAACGACCGAAGAATCCCCGAACGTATTTAAAGGAGATCCTTCGGCTTTCGCACTCGCGGTAAACGGGTACGGCTAACGCCTTTTACCATCTGCTCGTGCACCTCAGGATGACATGAATACTTTTATCACACCTCACGCGTCACTTTTTGTCGCCCCCTCACCCGACACTTCGTGTCACCCTCTCCCGCAGGGCGAGGGAAAATTATATTGCAGGCTCGAACTAGCATCCCTTTGGGAGAGGGAAAATATTTATGTAAAGATCTTATCGCATTATCGCCCTATCGCCTTTTTTACGTAACGCACTTATTCACCTATTCACTTTGTTTTGAACTTATCGCCTTAACGTCCTAACGTCCTAACGTCTTTTATCCGTAACCTCTTAGTGCCATAGTATCTTTTTGTATTAATTTTTTTTACAAGGTGTTTAAATTTTGCATCTGCCTGTAATATCATGAGGAAAAGCGGGAGGAAAAAGCATGCCTGTTACAAGAGAAAAAAGCTCACAAAGTACAAATAATAAAGATTTACACCTTATCCCACAGAATACGGAGGCCGAAGAAGCGGTTTTAGGGGCAATTCTGGTGAATCCGGTTGTAATAACAAAGGTTGTAGAGGGTTTGAAGCCGGAAAGTTTCTACAAACCTGCGCACAGATATGTTTATGAGGCCATGCTTCAGCTGTTTAATTCAAATGAAAGAATTGATATTGTATCGGTTTCAAACGTTCTGGATTACAATTCCAAACTGGAAACAGTAGGCGGGCGCCCTTTCATCAACGATTTGGCTCTGAATGCAATAAGCACGGCAAATATTGAATATTATGCCAAGATTATTCAAGAAAAAGCAATCAAAAGAGCCCTGATAAATGCCGGCAGTGAAATAGTATCTTTTGGATACGACGTGAATCCCATTGACCAGTCGCTGGATCAGGCAGAAAAACTGATTTTTGATATCGCTTCAAAAAAGGCTACAACCGACCTTGTCCATGTCAAAGATTTAGTCCTAAACACGTATGAAAAGATTGAATACCGCTACGAGCACAAGGATGAATTAATCGGTGTTCCGACTAATTTTTACGAACTGGATACAATGACAAGCGGGCTTCAAAAATCGGATTTAATAATTCTTGCAGCGCGACCTTCAATGGGAAAAACGGCTTTTGCCCTGAATATTGCGCAGAATGTCGCAATCAAAGCAAAAACCCCTGTTGCAATATTTTCTCTTGAAATGTCAAAGGAACAGCTTGTTCAGCGTATGTTGTGTTCAGAGGCAGAAGTTGACACGCAAAGGCTTAAGACAGGGCATATGCAGAGCAAAGACTGGGAAAAGCTTGCAGATGCTATGAACTCGTTTGCGCAGGCGCCTATTTATATTGATGACACATCAGGTTGTACTTTGACGGATGTAAGAGCGAAGTGCAGGCGTTTGAAAATGGAAGAGAAAAACCTCGGACTTGTTGTAATTGACTATCTTCAATTGATGGAAAGTTCAGGCAGAGAAGACCGTATGCAGCAGATTTCGGCGATTTCCAGAGGATTGAAAACTCTTGCAAGAGAGCTTGATGTTCCGGTAATTGCGCTTTCACAGCTTTCACGTGCAGTAGAATCCAGAACAGACAAGCGTCCGATGCTTTCAGACCTTCGTGAATCCGGCGCAATCGAGCAGGACGCTGATATTGTTATGTTTATTTACCGTGATGAATACTACAGAAAAGCCGACGGTGAAGAGGATGAATCCATCAAGGCAGCGAATAAGGGTGAGTCGGAAATTATTATCGCAAAACACAGAAACGGCCCTGTCGGAACGGTTAAACTGCTGTTTCAGGGTAATATTACCAAATTTAAAAACCCGATTAAAACAGACGTATTTTAAAAATAGTCATCCTGAATTTATAGATTCTTCGGACTTTAGTGCCCAGAATGACGGGCTTTTATTGTATCAGTGAAATTTGTTATATAAGTCCCTCTATTTTTGAATTTAAAAACATCTTTTTCCATGCTAGAGTATTAGTGGAAAAGTTTAAAAAATATAAGGAGAGTACAAAATGACTCAGGCATGTATTTGTAAATCAGGTTTAACCTGTGATTTCTTCGGGTTTGATTTTTCAAAATACGAAGGAAACGTATCTAAATTCACATCGGAATTTTCAAAAAGAGCAAACCAAAAAGGTCAGTTCTTAAACTGGGTAAATCTTCCGCAGGAACAGATTAAAAGAGTAGACGAAATTTATACTCTGGCAGAAAAATTGAAAGCGCAGACAGGCTGCGAAAGACTCAGCGTAATGGGTATCGGCGGTTCAAAACATACTGTCGAACATATGTTAAGCATCAACGGCCTGAATATTTGCGGCGACAAAATTGCATTCTATTCTGATGTTGACTCTGCAAGTTTTGAGAGATTTTTATACAGAATGGGAAATAAAGTCACTTCATCAAACTATATGATTGCCTCAAAATCAGGTTCAACTTTCGAAACAAAGGACGGATTTTTGAGAATTCAGCAGATGTTAATTGATGAATACAAATCTCAGGGCAATTCCCAAGCCGAAGCAGAAAAACTTGCCGCAAAACACTTTATCGCTGTTACTGACGCAAACAAAGAAAAAAGCGAATTGAGAAGAACTTCCAACGAAAACGGCTGGCTCGGCGACTTGTATATCCATGACGATGTCGGCGGAAGATTTTCTGCTTTTGATGATCACGCACTTTTTGCACTTGCATACGCAGGCATGAAAAAAGAAGATATGGTAAAAATGCTTGAAGCTGCTCAAGAAGTTTCTTCAATTTCTCTGTCAGCAGATTTCGACAAAAACATAGCCTTGAAAGAAGGGATTTTCTGGGCAGATGCCAAGTTAAACGGTATTGAAGCTTCCGTACATCAGTACATGGGTTCGATTTTTGAAAACACAGTTTACTGGCATGCCCAGATGCAGAACGAATCAGTAAAAGACACTCTTAAACAGGTTGCGAAAGTTCCTGATGCAATGCACCATTCTGCAGAAGCTCATTTTAACCCTGCAAACAAACTTGTTTTCGCTCTGACTGTTCCGAATGACAACGGAGTCTGCAGAGAAAATGCCGAAAGCTACATCGGCGCGCTTTGCAAATCTTACGAAGTTACGGGTGCATTCTTCTGCGAACATATCGACACCTGCGGTATGGGCTTGACTCCTGAAGCTGCCGGCGCAATGACACAGTTAAGAGCTTACGCTACAGTTTATCAGGAAATCGTTGAAAAAACAGTTAAAGGAATTGCTTTCCCTGAAGTTCTTGACAGCGTTCTTCAACCGCACGTCGAATTCTACAAAAAGAATTTGAAAGGCGGAGTTGTTGTTCCGGGAAGAGTTTCCAGATAAACAACTTTTTAATTTGAGTTTGAAAACACTGCTTTGTAATTTATTCCAGGGCAGTGTTTTTATTTTGGTTTTTCGTCTGAAAATATGTTATAATATATATGTAAATTTGGCTGGGAGTTTTCGAAAAATGCTTGATTATGACGGTTTGCTCAAAAAAATTCCAAAGGTTAAAAAACTGCTTGATGACGGGTCTAACAGCAATCTTTACCACTACACAAAACCCGAAAAATTGCTTAGTATCCTTGAATCCGGCACCATAAGGTTTTCTAATGCGCTATACCTCAACGACAAGGAAGAAGTCACGTATTCATACAAACTTATCGTGAATTTAATCGACGAAATGCCGGAGCTTAACGAAAAATTGTTTTTAAAAGTTAAAGAGCATTTCTACAAAAAATATAAAAACATCGTAGACGGCGAGGACAATTTTAACAACAAGTTTGAATATTACACAATATCTTTTTCTACGGACAGCGACAACCTGACTCTATGGAACAACTATTCAAAAGGCCAGACCTATACCGGCTACAACATCGGGTTCTGCAAAAAAGACCTCATTGCTGATATGGAAAAACAGGGCTTTCATTCCGTCTACGGCAATATCATCTACTCAAAAGAAACACAAACTACTATCCTGAAACTTATTTTTGAAAGATGGAATAAACAGTTTGAAAAACTTGCGCCTGCCAAAAAAACACAAAAAACTATCGAAAAACAGCAGGATATACTTTTTGAACTTATTGATATATTAAGTATTGTGAGTTTATTTTTCAAAAATCCGTATTTTAAAGATGAAAAAGAGTACAGAATTATTTTTATAAGCCATTACAGCGCAAATTCTTACAGGCAGACAAAAATATTTGAAAAGAACGGACTTTTTATTCCTTATATTGAATACAAGTTCCTGAAAAAGACCGTAAGCTCTATAAACATAGGGCCGACACTGGACGAGAATATTTTTTACACAAGCACCTGCCGTATGTTATCAAACTTCGGGTATGACAAAAAAGCTATAAACAGGTCTAAAATTCCTCTCAGATATTGATATTACGGGTCTAAGAATTTAGTTTTATATTTATGCTATACTTTTTCGAGTGATTAGGAAAAAGAGAGCATTAATATGAATAAAATTGTAAATTATATAAAACAACATCCCGAAATCTCTACTATTACGGGGTTGCTGATTTTGTTTTATTTTATATTTTTCCATAATATCGGAAACTATCCCCTGATGGACGTTGACGAAACCAGATATGTCGGAATTTCAAGAGAAATGTTCAGAAGCAGAGATTTTCTGTCATTGTTTTTGAACGGAGATTTTTTCTTTGAAAAACCTCCGCTTTATTTCTGGGGAGAATGCATGTCTTTCGCTTTCTGGGGCGGAAAAATCAATGAATTTACGGCAAGATTTCCTGTTGCATTGTACGGAATGCTGACAAGCTTTTTATTGTATTTTACGGGCAAAAAAATTGTGTCAAGAACCTTCGGAATAATTTCCGCACTTCTGCTTGCAACAAGTATGGAATTCGTAATCCTTTCCAAATTTGCAATTCTTGACATTGTTCTTGCCGCCTGTACAACATTTTCAGTATTTTTCGGGTTTATAACACATTTTTGTAAAGAAGAAAACAAAAAATATTTCTGGTGGTTGTTTTACATATTTTCAGGGCTTGCTGTTATGGCAAAAGGAATTCCGGGATTTGTCATTCCGTTTGGTGTAATGTTCTTTGTATCTATAGTCAGCGGAAAGTTCAAAGAAATATTCAAGCCGCAGTATTTTGTTGTCGGCTTCCTGATGTTTTTTCTCGTAACTCTTCCTTGGCACGTAATTATGCTCAATACACACGACCCGAGATTTTTCGACGAATATATTGTCAAACACCACCTGCAAAGGTTTTTGAATTCTGAAGATTTAGGAAGAAAACAGCCGTTTATATTTATGTTTTTGACCTATTTGTGGGGAATTCTGCCGTGGACGTTCTCAGCCGCGGCAGCCGTCTGCGGCTGGTTCAGAGAGAAATTCAGCGCTGTCAAATTTAAAAAAGATGAAGTTGACAATTTTATTGAAAAAATTGCAAAACTAAATCCTTTTAAAAATTTCAATTACAATGAACTTTCAAACAGCAGAAAATTTTTGCTGTTTAACTGGATTGCGTTTGTTTTTATAATGTTATTTTTCTCACTCTCAAGCACAAAACTGATTACATACATTTTGCCGGTATACCCTTATTCCGCCGTAATTCTTGGTTTTGTATGGAAAGATTACATTGAAAAAGGAACGTACGAACAAGAAATAAATTTTTCATTCAAATTGTTCGGCGGAGCTTTTATTCTTGCTGGATTTTTGACAATGTTTTCAAAGTTTGTCCTTCCTGCACAAATCTACAGCGACTTTTTGACCGTAAAATGGTTTTGCATAATTCTTGTGCTGGTCACAGGAAGCGCAAGTTTTCTGTTTTTACACAAAAAAAACAAAACCGGACTATTTTTGACTTATGTAATTTTTATGGCAATTCTTTCAGGCTGGGGATATAAGAAATTTTTTGATATGGACTACAAATTCGGTCAAAATGACCTTATGAGAATGGCAAAATTTGCAAAGTCAGAAGGATATGACCTTATGACCGTCGGATTCGGCAAAAGATATTCTGTATATTATTACTACGACGGACAGGTAGAATTCTTTACAGAGGACGATTACGATATGATGGATGAAATTCTTGAAAATGACAACTTGCGCATAATCGTTAGAAACAACGACCTTCCTGCAATCGAAAAATCCGCTGACATAACAATTGTTGACGCAGGAAGAAAATATTCCTTAATCAAAGCAGGGAAAAAACTCAGGTAAGAGCATTCCTTCATCCGTAAAAAATTATCTGACAAAATTCCAGAAGAACCTTTTGGCTTTTTCCTGAATTGTAGAGTTTTTAATCCCTTTTTTAACTGAAACTATTTTGCACTGCTCCGGCTGGGTGGCTCTCGGGTAAGATGTATCCGGATTGCCAAACAGCATCACGTATCCGAGCTTATAATTTTCGGGGATTTCAAGATGTTCGCACAGTTCAGGAAACGTCTTAATCATAGCATAAGCCAGCCCGCACCAGCAGGTTCCGATACCAAGGCTCTTTGCGTAAAGTTCAAAATACGAAAGCGCAATCGTCGGGTCAATATCGGCGCAAGGCGCATTGACCGGTGTCGAAACAACAACCATGTGAGGCGCACCTCTGAAAATTATATCCTCTCCTTTCAAAAAAGATTCCTTATATCTGGCAAATTTTTTAGTCAAAAACTTCACGACAGGTTCAGTAATACCGGTCAGAATTTTATTTCTCTTGTCGCAACAGGTCAAAACCCTGAGCATTTTCCCGTTTGTATAATCCCTGAACTCATCCATCACCTCAACGTCATCAATGAATGCAAAGTGCAGACTGTGATTGTTGACTCCGGTCGGAACCCAGTTAAGCATATTTTTCAGTTTTTCAAGTTTTTCCCTGTCTATGTTTTCATGTTTGTAATGTCTTATACTGCGCCTGTTTTTTATTAAATTCAACATTTCGCCGTCAGAAGGCAAATTGTCCGGCAGCTCTGATTCGTCAGGATTTTTACTCATTATTGACAGTGCTCCGGCAGGACAAACAGCCATACAGTGCTGGCATTTTATACATTTTGTTTCATCAAGCACAGGAACTTTGTTCTCATCAAATTTCAGTGCTTTTCCCATACAATCCTTTATACATTTTCCGCAATGGATACATTTTTCGTTAATACTAAATTCCATAAATACCACCTTACTTTTACCTGTACCTGAGATTATTTTGACGCAAAAAAACGTTTCAAAATCAAGACTTGCCGTGAAAATATTTTTACGTGATAATTATTTGCGGAGAATGAGGATGGCCACAAATTTTGATTTTCTGAAAAGTACCGATAAAAACCTGTTCGACATTATCACGGAAGCCGAAAAGCTTTACAGAGATGAATACTTTGAACAGTGCATGACCCAGACTAGACGTTTTGCTGAAAATATATGCAAAGATGTTCTCGGCAGCAGACGGACAACAGAAGAAACTTTCGATGACATGCTTGCAACCCTAAAAGACAAAGCCGAAGGCAATCCGCAGGAAAAAGAATTTCTGGATGATTTGTACTTTTTAAAACGCAAAGGCAACCAGTCCACCCACTCATCTTCAGTCAAAAAAGACGGGATTACAGCTTTAGAATGCCTGCAAAGAGCCTTTGAAGTCGCAATAAGTTATTCGGTTTACAAAAACGGCCCGAGTGAAAAACTCCTGAGAATACAATATGATACGGAACTTCTTGTAACAGGCAAAAAGAACAAATCTCTCAGCGAAAGATATACCGAAAAGAAAAAACAACTCAATACAACCGGAAAGAACCAAAAACTTTCAAATCCTGTAACAAAAAAGGATAAAAAATCTTCAGCCCGGGAAAAATCAAAAACATTAAAAGTAAACCGCACATCGGCTAAAACCCGCAAGATTTCTCTATTCTGGCTAATAATGCTTGTTGCATTCACAATTTCTTTGACAATTATAGGATTTTTGATTTTGACATCAATGCGGCCATACTAAAAAGGAGATATGGAATTATGACAGATTACAAAACTTATCTTGATGAGGGAATCTCGGATATTAATAACGGCAGCTATTCACAGGCCATAGAAAAAATAGACAAATCTATTGAACTTAAAAATGATTGGGAAATTTCATATTTTTACAGAGCAGTCGCAAATCAGGCGCTGAAAAAATATGATGAGGCCATGCTTGATTACACAAAAGCCCTTCAGATTAACAGCAAAATGGCAGACGCATATTACAACCGCGCCAACATAATCCTCAGCCGCAAAGATATCGAAAATCCTAAAATAGAAAATGCTATAGAAGATTTAAAAAAGGCGCTTGAACTTGATGAAAAATTTATTGATGCACTTTTTGCAATGGCTGCTGCATACAAAAAACTCGGCCGGTATCATACCGCTCTTGAATATCTCGAAAAACTTCTGGAAATTGAACCCGATGCCATTTATGCAAAAGCTTTAAAAAAACTTATTCTTGAAAAATATATCGTTAATTAACAAATAATTTTTATCAAACTTATATTTTATAAATATTACAATATAAAAACGGCCTTGCACTAATCGCAAAGCCGTTAAATTTATAAATATCAATGTGTAATTAAATCCTATACACAGGCAAATTCTTTAGTTTCAGAACTTACACTGCAGAAATTGTAATCAGCACCGTTTTGTTCATAGTATCTGTGGCCGTCGATTACAAGTTCATTGCACTGAGCCAAAGTTGTTAATGAAAGATTTTTAGCAACTTTTGAATCAACAATAAGAGTGTTTACGTGGAAATTTTTCGGAAGCTGTTCAATTTTTGTTCCGGAAATGTTGAAAACATTTGTTCTGATATCTGTATTCAATTTTTCAACATTTGATTTTTCCATGTTCAACCATCCTGTGTAGATGTGTTCAGGAAGTTTTTTAACTTTTGTTCCTGCCATATTTACACGGTCAGCATCAATAGGTGTAGCAAAGTTTTTAATTTCAGCACCTGCCATGTTGATTTCCTGGCTAACCCAGCCGATTGTCAATTTGTCAATAACACATTTTGAAAGGTTCAAATTTCCTTCAATGTTTCCGAGTTCCAAGTGCTTGATTGTGCAACCAGACAAGTCTAAATCACCGCCGTTATAGTTGCTGAGAATTTCTTCATAATTTTTTTTCATTGTTAACCTCCTTGTTAAGTAAGTAATTTAAAATATAATTTAGTTTCTTTTTTCAGACATCCTCTATATAAATGTTTTTTTATTTTTTATTTCAAATTTGTAAAAGTTTTGGAATTTCTTATTTGTTAATTTATCACTTAGTTTTTAAAAAGAAAACTTTTTAAAAAAAGTTAATATTTTTGTATATTCCTAAACCCTGAATTGTATTATCACACTTGTATTTTAGAGTTTTATATTTTCAATTTTTTATCAAAAAAATTTTTGGAAAATTTTTAAAATTTTGTTCTAAATTTCACTTTTCTGCAAAGTTAAAAATAAAAAAATAAAATCCCGTTAAAAAGTAATATTAAAATTTCGCTTTTATAAATATAAACTTTTATTAAGATGTTTGATTTTTAAAATTTTTATAATATTATTAATTTATATCTAGTGTGTCTTTTTATAGGAAATATGGTTACTTATCAAAAGTAACTTATTGAAGAATAGCAAAAAATTTATCAGACAAATAATATTAAATAAATGATATAAACATTGGGGTATATTTATGAAGGTCTCATCGATAAATTCAAGCAGTACAAACATTGCAATGCAGCAAAGGCGGACATTTACACCTCCGCCGAGCAAGGCCAGAATATTTTACAACGATCATAAGGCCACAACCTATTCATCAGGAATACTCGCAGCCGGTGTCGGTGTAATATATCTTTTAAACACAAAACACATCTCAACACTGGCAAAATCAATAGCACATTCAATGAGCAAAATTTCAGCAGAGCCCGTTGCCCCAAAACGTCTGGCATCTATTATGAGCGGGGATGAATTATTGACAAAACTCCCGCATCTTACAAAAACAAACTATGAAGCAACACCCGAAAATATACAAAAATGTATTTTAAAAGCAGATCTTCACAGCCATTCTAATTATTCTGACGGCACAGGACTTGTCAAAAACCTTCTAGATGATGCAACTGACTACGCAGATGTCCTTTTTAATAAAACCAGACAAAAATTTATTTATGCTCTCAGCGACCATGACACAGTAGAAGGTCTGAAAGAAGCAATGACCATTATGGCAGGCAATCCTGAAAGATACAATAATCTGAATTTTGTTCCTGCAATAGAAGTCAGTTTTGCACACAAGGCCGAAAAAACAGGAAATCCGTGTGAAATAGCAGAACTTCTGGTTTATGGAATTAATCCGTATTCACCAAAAGTAAACAAATTTTTAGACAATATCCGCCAGAAAAGAACGGATATGATACATAACTTCATAAAAGAGGCATCAAAAGCCTGTCCGCTAACAAAATTTTCTTTTGACGAGTTTTCTAAATATTATGAATTTGAAAAATACGGAAATTTGATGAATATTCACTGGCGTGTTTACCACTATGCGCAGACAAAGCATGCCGTAACCCAGCATGCCTCAAGAATGAACCAGAATCCCGAATTGCTTTATGCTAAAATTATGGAAAATTCTAAAGGCGCCTCAATAGGCAAGCTGCATGACGATGGTAAATTACCGGCAGATATTCAGGAATCCGAAGCTTTCAAAGATATAATGCACAAATATGAACCGCACGTTGAAAACGGGAAAATTATCGCATCAAGCGAAAATACTTTTGAAGAAGTTATCAATGCTTTTAAAGATGAGAAAGGTATTTTTATGGCATTTGCCCATCCGTTTTATTACGCAGAACGGGTGGACAATCCGGCAGAAGGTCTGAAATATTTTATGGAACATTCGAACGGACTCATCAAAGCCAGCGAATCCTTTCATCAGGCCTATCAGAGCAGAATAAGGCCGGAAGATATTGAAAATCTTCAAAAAGAAACAGAAAAACTCGGACTACTAAACCTCGGCGGGCAGGACAATCATAATAGAAAATTATTTGAATACAATTAACAAGGTGGAAGAATGAATATTACTCTCAACAATGACATTTACATTAACAAATATAACCGCTATGAACATTTAAAAAATAATAATAACAATAAATTATACATAAATAACTTAAAATCAATAAATACAGACATATTCCAAAAAAGTCCGGCACAGTCACCGGTCTTAAAACCAAAGTTTTCATTTACCGGAATAACCCGCCCTCTTGAGCAAATCCCTATAAAATCCGCAAAAGATGTAATTTCCCAGTGGGAAAAAATGAGGTTTGCTCCTTATTATGAGGCTCTGGATGATAAAATTTATCCGCAAAATAAAATCATTCGCGCCAGGAACTTTTCATTTCTTGATAATCTGACTTCAGATATGAAAAAAGAATTTCTTGATGCATTTGAAAAATTTACGGGATTTCCTGATCTTAAGGCTGTTTCAAACAGAATAGAAAACGAATTTATTAATCAGGTATATTCTTCCATTTCAAAAGTTTCACCCGGCTTGAAAATTATCGCCGCAGGGTATGACCCGACATGCTCTGTTGCACTTGGGAAAGCTTTTCCGGGGAGTGATCTGGACAAAGCTTTTGTTGTTCTCAGAAATGCCACAGGAATGTCTGATACAGAAGCCGTAAACCAGTTCAAAGGCCACCTCTGGTTCAACACAGACCAGAGAATTCTGAGTTTGAACAAACAGGATACTTTTCCTGAAGTTTATACCATGAGCCAAATACATGCCACTCTTGACAAACTTGATGATGCAACAAACAAATTCGCATTTACAGACGGGGTCAAGGAATATATGAAAAACTTAAAAATGTATGAGCTTGACCCGATAAAAGGCGGCATATTTAATATATCCCTGACAAGAGTTTTGCCTTATAATGGAATTTCAAAGGAATATGCCAAAAATTTTGCATACTTTTTAGAATCAGCAAGGGATGGCAAAAAGCTTATAATAAACAAAAATTACTATAACACTTTGTATTATGCAATCAGATTGTCAGAATTCGGCAACTACAGCAACGTAACCCAGATGAAAGCATATCATAACATATTATCCTCCGGAGCAAAAGAAATTAAACAAAAACTGCAGCTTCGTGACAAACTTGCAACAGAATATCCGAAAATGACACTTGAAGACAAATTTGACCTCGTTAAAGATATAGTAAAAGGAGTTTCAGGAGATAACGACAATCCGAAATTCAAAAAATATTTTGAAAATGATGATGATATAAAAAAGCGTTACGACAAACTGAACAGCCTTCTTGTAAAATAATTACATCATATTAACATAATAAATAACGTTTTTAGCCCACAAATCGCCAACGGATTTGTCGCAATATTTACCGGATTTACCGATAGCTTCCACGGTTGTAAGATTTTCACGGATTCGTTTATCAATTATTTGCGCCATAGATTGAATGCAGTCTTCTACTCTGGCAAACTTCTGCAAACCGCTTTTGACAGTAATACCGCCAATGTTATTCTTCTTTAAAGCTGCAGAAGATGTGCCTCTGCCTGATTCCTGCATACCGATTGCAACCAGAAAAGTAGGATTCACATTATATTTTTGGCCAATCTCGATAAAGGCTTTTCCTTTGCCGTAAAACGGATTATATGTTTTGCTGCCGTTGCGGCTCGGAATCATTTTTTCAATAAAATAATTTAGTTCTTCTGCTGTTCCTTTGTATTTTTCTCTCAAAAATTTGGAACTCTTATTAAAATTATTTCGGGGATAAGCGCTTAATCTTCCTGTATTCAAAGGAAACGGAAGTGTCTTTTCTTCGAATTTCGGAACTTTCGGCATAAATCTCGGAATTGCAAAACGTTCAAAGTCAATAGTATCCTGAGCGACCTTATTCAACGCCTGAGCATGTCCGGAAAGTGATGCCATTGATTCTGCCACAAGCATTGTTGCAGGCACTACTTTTTTCAAAGAGGTTTCTTTAATTTTATTTTTAATTACTTTTTGGGGCGCAAATTTCCTCAGACTCATTCGTCCATAACGAAATTGTGCCTGAATACGGGTTAAATGCATATTTTCAGTCCTTATATTTTTTCCAGATACATTTTGAACAAAAAGAAAAATTTTTTCAAGCGATTATTAAATTTTGTTATTGTTTATAATGTCTTTTCATTATAACTTTTCCGGTTTCATCATAACCCTTATCTTTGAGCCAGTGTGCGATAAGCTTGCCGGATTTATCAAAAATAAATGTTTCCTCCTTTGAAACCCTCAACCCCATATTCACAAGGTTGCCTTCAGTATCATATTTGTAGGATTTGTACGGGTAATTTGTACCGTCTTTTATTTCAATATGAGTCAAAACCCCTTCCGGAGAATAATACCAGACATACAACGGATTGTCATAATACATTACGGCATATGAACTGTCGGAAAACTGCGCAAGAACTCTGTCTTTAATTTCGGCGTGCCCTTTCAAAAGAAGAGTTTTATTTTCTTTATAATTCTCATCGGCAATATTTGTTAAAACGCTCAATCCATCCGGCTTAAGAGGTGTTTTCTGCAGAAGTTCTTCTCTTGCAATGTCTGTCGTATATTTAACTCCACCCGTCAAAACCTCATCTGCATATGACATGCCTGCGAAGCATACTAATATAAAACCAATAACCAATAACTTTTTCATCACAGATTATTTTAATTATTTATTAAAAAATTGTCAAATTTTTTCAAAATAACGTCATACTGAGCGTTAGCGAAGTATCTTAATAAAAAAAGATTCTTCGGGCAAAGCCCTCGAAATGACATTTTTTTAATAATATCTGTGATATTTGGCATATAAGTCCCTTTCAATAACATCTTTCTCTATTACACACCTGCGCAATGGCAAGTTTTACAAAACAAATTAAAATTTTTTCCGGAGGCAATAATGAAAATTTACCCTGTGAAACCTGACTACAAAACTAATTTTAAAGGCAATACTTTTACTCTAAAAAAATTTAAATCCGATTCCAGAGATTTCTTTGAAGCGGCAGGGGTTGTTTGTGCAACAAGTATTCCTATGTTTTTATACCTTTTGTGTTATCACTTGTATGAAAGGTATTTTAAAAGCGGGAAGGGCGAAGACAGGTAAAAAGTTGAAGAGTTGAAAGGTTGAACGGATTGCTACAAAACAATCCCCTCTCCCCTCGTGGGATGCTAGTTCGAACCGGCGAAGAATGAGCCGAGTGAGACTGTATGCCGTATGGCTGAGGGCTAGGGTGAGGGGGGGGGACAGGAAAGTGACGCGTGAGGCGTGATAAAAAGTATTCATGTCATCCTGAGGCGCACGAGCAGAGGGTAAAAGACGTTAGCCGTACCCGTTTACCGCGAGTGCGAAAGCCGAAGGATCTTCTGGAAACGCAAGAAGATTCTTCGGTCGTTTCACTCCCTCAGAATGACATGACGGACAAAATGGGGCGCTCCTTATCGCCTTTATGCCAAAACTAACCTTTCAACCCTTCAACTTTTCAACCCTCTTCACCCTTCACGCGTCACTTTGTTAGAACCTGACTTACAAATCACCCACACCCGAATTTCTAAATTCGCTGCGCTCATTAAGAAATTCTTCCCTCTCTCCTCAAGGGAGAGGGAAATTATTTTACGTAAAGAACTTTTCAACCATTCA
>CALUYV010000051.1 GCA_944325095.1 Candidatus Gastranaerophilales bacterium
GATGTAATGAAAGATTTGGAAGGACTTCAAAATATGCGAATCCTTGCAAGAAATATGGCTTATTATCTAAAATGCCAGGAAGCAGGTAAAAAAGCCGGAATTGAACTTCCAAAACAAGAAGAAGTTATATTTACAGATTTTATCAGGTAAATCATACAGGAGAGAAAATATGCAGACTGTAAAATTAAATAACGGAGTAGAAATGCCTATTTTAGGCTACGGGGTTTTTCTAATCGACCCTAAAGAATGCGAAAGATGCGTATCGGATGCTATTGATGTCGGTTACAGAATGATTGATACAGCACAGGCATACTTTAATGAAGAAGGAGTAGGAAATGCCGTACAGAAATCAGGAATAAAAAGAAATGAGTTTTTTCTGGTATCGAAAATCTGGATTACAAACGGCGGATATGATAGGGCAAAAGCCTCTATTGACGAATCTTTAGAAAAACTGCAGACAGATTACATTGACCTGATGCTGATTCACCAGCCGTTCAATAATTATTACGGAACATACCGTGCTATGGAAGATGCCTATAAAGAAGGCAAACTTCGAGCAATCGGACTGAGCAATTTCTTTCCGGACAGATTTGTAGATATTTCAAATTTTGTCGAAATCCAGCCTATGGTTAATCAAATGGAAACACATGTATTCCAGCAGCAAAAATTTGCAAGAAAATATCTTGAAAAATATAATACACAACTTATGGCGTGGAGTCCGATGGCAAGAGGAGAAAATAATATATTCACCCACGAAACACTAAAATTAATCGGTGACAAATACGGAAAAACTCCGGCTCAGGTGGCATTGAGATTTTTAACACAGGAAAATATCGTTGTTATTCCGAAATCAACAAAAAAAGAGCGGATGAAAGAAAACTTTGAAATCTTTGATTTTGAAATTTCGGAAGATGATATGAACACTTTGAGAAATCTCGACAAAGGAGAAAGTGCATTTGTAGATCACTATGATCCGGAATTTGTCGAATATATTATAAACTACGGGAAATAACAACCTCCCGTAAAACTGATTCAGCATTAATCTTTTAAAGGAACCTATAAATGAAAAAATTTTTATTAATAATTATACCGTTAGTTATCATTTGTACAGGTATTGCTTTTGTTTTTGCACACAATAACAGAAAAGAGGAACCGAATATGACTTTAGAAAATAAAAAAATATTAGTTGCATATTTTTCATGGAGCGGAAACACCAAATCCATTGCCGAAAAAATCCACGCAAAAACCGGAGGTGATATATTCCGAATCGAACCGGTTACACCGTATCCGAAAGATTACAACGAAACCGCTTACGGAATAGCAAAAGAGCAGAAGGATAAAAATATTAACCCGCCGATAAAAAATACGGATATATCATCTTACGATACAATATTTGTCGGAACTCCTGCGTGGTGGTACACAATGGCACCGCCTGTTAAGACCTTCCTGACTGATAATAACTTTGAGGGGAAAACAATAATTCCTTTTATTACTCATGGCGGAGGCGGCGGATATACAATAGATAAAGATATGGAAAAACTCGCAAAAGGTTCGATTGTCCTCGCTCCGATTATCATCTATGGAAAAGGGAATTCCGAAACTGACAAAGATATTGACAAATGGTTAAACAACCTTAAATAGCGGAACAATTAATTTATTGGAATAAAATTATGCTGGAAAATTATCTTGTATATTTACAACTCATAGATGAAAAATTAAATAAATTTTTCACAAAACAAAAACCCTTTATCTATTGCAAAAAAGGATGCGGTTTATGCTGTAAAAACGCTCAATTCCCGTATTCGCAGATTGAACTTGAATATTTAATGATAGGTGTAAGGCAATTAGATGAAGAAAAGAAAAGCATAATATCCAAAAACATAAATAAATTAAAACAGCAAAAAGCAGAACATCAGGGAAAAGATTTTAAATACGACTGTCCTTTTTTAATAAATAACGAATGCAGCGTTTACAATTACAGAGGAATCATCTGCCGCTCATTCGGACTGCTCAATATAAGCGCAAAAGGAAAAATCCGAGTACCTTTCTGTTGTTTTCAAGGGCTGAATTATTCAAATGTTATGGATGATTGCGGAACAAAAATTTCGGAAGAAAAATACAGAAAACTTAATGTCGAAGAAGAACCTCTTGCATTTAACACGAGTTATGAATTTCTAACTGACCCTGATTTTGCAACCGGTTTTCATTTCGATTTTAATGAGAAAAAACCGCTTATTAACTGGTTTATAGAAGAAGATAACAAAGAAGAAATCCGGCACATTATCTCAATGAAACAGGCATCATAAAAGCAAATATATAATTAAAAACATTTATAAATAAGATTTTGGTCTTTAAATTCCACAAAATTTTTATAAATATAAGGAATATTGACTGCAATTTCTCCCTTATGTTCATCAGGAACAAGACTGTAATCATTTATAAAATTTTTATCAAGCATAACTTTATATTGTCCCGGTGCAATCCCGGAAAAATAGTAATTTCCGGAATCATCAACCGTAGAATACGCTACTTCTGTTCCGTTTTGGTCATAAAGCGATACAATAAAATCCGTAATATTCATTTTTCGGTTGAAATCATCAGTGATTTGCAGTTTTCCTGTTATATTTCCGACAGAACTTTTCAGAGGAAATTCCACCCGTGTAACTTTTTGAGGTTCAACATATATATATTCTTCCGAATTTTTTACGGCAGAAAGGTTCGCATGCAGGTTATCCGAATCAAGACTTACACTGTAAGCCCCTTTTTCAACACTTTGCAAATCACAAAAACCGTTCCGTTTTGTTCTTATAGGACGGCTTTTCCAGCTCACTTTTACGGGAACATTTGAAACTTTTATATCTTTCCTGTCAAAGATTCCGTTATTATTTTTATCAATATAAGCAACGACTTCCACAAAACCTTGATTTGGAGATGTCGTGCCGACAGATTGCAATCCGCCCCCTGCAAACGCAAAAGTATCGTTAACAGTAAAATTTATTGAATGGCGGGCATTTGCAGGAATATACATATTGTTAAAAATATAACCCATGGCAGTATTATACTGATAATTCACACTCACAATCATACCGGTTCTTGTCCTGTATCCGACAGCGGCACTATATGTGCAGCCGTTGTCCAATCCCTGATACTTGTAGCCAATCCCGAGCCCCAGAAGTATTCTTTTAAATTCGGGAAACTGATAATTCAGTTTTATCATATTGTAATTATTTCCCGCTCCGTTTGAATTATAAACAACACTGTCATGTCCCAATTTTACCGCACCTTTATTTTTAGGAAGTCTGTAATTTAAATTTGCATAAGTGGAATTGTATGAACTTTTAAATCCGTTTGAAGAATTAAAACTTGAAGAATACTGTGTATCATAGGCATTTCCCGTATGTCCCGCTTCAACGGAAAAATTCTGTTTAATATTTTTAGATAAGTTTAAATTGTAATAATAATTCAAATTATGTCCGATACTGTTTTCACCGTATCTGATATTTCCGTTCAAACGCATTCGGGCAGAACCAAAAATTTTAGCCCCCGCATTAAAATATGCCTCATCAAACGAAGTTAAACCGCCTGAGTATCTGCTGTCAAGATTTGAATAATATCTTGTATAACGCAAATTTGCATTCAAACTGTCTTTAGCGTACATGCCGGCAATTTCCGCACCGAGTCTGTCGCATATAAACCCGGAATCAGACCCCGCTACATAATAATCCGGAGATTGTTGATATAAACGAAATTTAAAAGTTGAATTTCTGTAATCAAATATATTTTCAACAGAAAGTGAATACCCCGGGCTGTAATGATTTTCACTGTAATTAAAATCTTTCATAATTGATAGTGCCGCAAGAGCATTTAATTTGTAATATTTATTTTTATACAGATTCAAAGTATTAATTACACTTAAACCCTCCATTGTATTAGGGTTTCTATACACACCGGAAGACAGAATAGAATAATCGTTGTTAAATACAGATAAAAACAGTGCATTATCATTTTTTTGTATAATTTTATCGTAAATTATCTTAGTATCAAGTTTTGCAGTATCAGATATTCCATATTGACGGCTTACACCGCCGACAAGTTTTTTCGATGTCATTTGATAAATGTACCCGTTTGAACTGAAAAGCCTGTTATTATATCCTGAAACTCCGCCGAAAATCCTGTTTCTGGATTCTCCTTTTTTCAAAAATTCAATCTCATCTAAATCTTTTTGTTTTTTATCATACTGATTATAATCTGAAATTTGCGCACCGATAAGCATTGTACCGATTGAATGATTTTTGTCTTTCAATCCTGATACCTGTCCGAGTTCATAATAGTAATCTTTAAACTTATTTTTGTATGTAAAACTTAACCCACCGAACGAAAAAAATCTTTCGGCATAATTATTAGTATTAAAGTTCAGCGCATAGTCGCCATCATATATTTTCCCTTTAACTCCCATTCTGGTGTTGTTATTAAACATAACATTATTCCGGCTTGCATTCAGATAAATCTGTTTTGTTGAATCACTCATCATTGAATTGTTTAACTCAAAAGTATCTAATGAAAAATTCCCTTTTTCTTTTGGTTTCAAAGGATTTTTAACAGGGGCTTCATCTTCCGTTTTTGTAGATTTTTCGGGGATTTCTATATATTTGCTTTGAATGTTCACACACAGCGACATCGTATCAACACCAATTTCCGATAAAAAAATTTTAGATGCGGTATCTTGCAGGATATAGTATTCATCAATCTCAATAATTCCGTCTTTTTTAAATTTAGTCTGCGCCTGCAGAAGTTTTTCATTTAAAAATACACCTTTTTTATTTACGGTTATTCTGCTGCCGCCAAAATTTGTAAATGTTATTTCTTTGGCCGAGTGATTTTCCTTGAGAGGAATTTTTAATATTCTTGCAGTTTGTTTTACAGGTACAAAAACTCTGTTCTCAGAATCCATATAGACTTCTATATCGTTATAAACGGAATTATTCAAAACAACTCCGCTGACGGTTGTTTCATCAGAAAACACCGTTAGACAACACGGATAAAACAGTAAAAAAACAACCAGTATAAAATTTTTCATCAAGGTTTCCTGTAAATACTCAGGGTAATAACAGCCTCGTAAATTCCGGCGCTATCATCATCAATTGAATAGGTGCCGGTTAGCGGTGTACTTCCAATGTGCTGGGAAATATTGAAATCCTGCCTTCCTTCAGTTAAAAATTTGCAGCACAAATTTCCGTTATATATCTGATAATCGTTTTGAAAATCTGTATTTTTAATAACAGGATAAGCAATCAGATTTTTATTGCTTTGCATCTGACCGGAATAAATATCAGACAAAGAAGATAAATCAGGCAGTTTTTCTTTATTGGCAAGTATAAGATACATTTCGCCGTTTTTTAAAAAATACCCGTTTTTTTCACCTGCATCCGTACTTATTGAACTCGAAAGAATAAAATCATAGGTATTATCATCGCCATTGGTTTTTATATTGAAAACGGCCTCCAGTCCTGTGTGGAATCCTGTCTGCGGATTTATGGCAGTAATATTTGCTGCAGACGGAACCGCCTCAACAACGGCTGCCGGCGGAACGATTACCGTGAGCGTGCCATCAACGGAAGCCGCACCGGAACATGCCGGTGCGGTCAGGATTAAAAACAATAAAAATACAATAAAATTATATTTCATTTGAAGATTTTCCTATGTTGTTGTATCTGTCAGAATAATGTAGGCTTCATAGTTTCCCGCCCTGTCGTCAAATGAATAAGTCGTACTGTCAACGGCAGTTGAGATAGTTGTTAATGCTGTTGTAACGCCCTGGTCAACAACAAATTCATATTGATTTTTGGAATCATTAAATACCGGATCTGTATTATATTTGCCTTGAAGTTCAACATTTGCAACCGGATAAGCTATTGCATTCGGATTATTTACGGGATCAGCCGAGCCGCTTGTAATATTATTGATGGCAAATGATGACGGTTTTACTGTTGTATGTGCTAAAACAAGGTAAACCGTTTCCCCCTTTTTGAAAAAAGCCGGCATTGCGGCACCGCCGTCGGCAATGGCTTCAGCCTTTAAATACAGATTCAATTTATCATTTGAACTTATAGTAAATTTTGAGGTGATTGTATTCTCGAGTTCGCCGGTTTCAGGTTTTATATTGCTGTGCAAACCGCCTTCTTCCGCCTTAATATCGACATAAGCAGGCAAGGTTGCCTGAATCGTCTGCCTTGCATAATTTTCCGCATAAGCACAGGTTCCGGTAGCCGCAAGCACTAATAATGATGCTAGAATGTGTGGTGTTTTCATTTTTCCTCCTTTTTAAATTGAATTGTTAATGTGAAATTGTGTTTCTTTTATCAAATTTTTATTTTCACCTTTTTCGTTTTTATAAGTAAGAATGACTTTAAAAATATAATCCCCGTTTTCTAAATCATCAGGAAGATTTCCACTTTCCGTAAAAATTCCCTTTGCCCTGATTGTATTGCTGTTTACCGGAAATTCTTTAATTAATTTGTTCTCTTTTATAATCTGAGCCTTTCCGTGATAACGGACTTTGCTGTTTCCGCCTGCACTCAAATCCATTTTGTAAACGAGATTTTTATTATTTTTTTCAACTTTTAAATCATCAAAATTTCCGCATTTTACGACTCTGCCTTTATCAACATAAATAGGTATTCCTAATCTGGTTTTGACAATAAGTCTGGTATTGAGATTTTTATTTGAATTAGGAAGCCTGATTTCTTTTGCCGCAACATCTTCGATAAACATAACCATTCGGGACTCGCCGTCAGGCAGACTTTTTAAATCAGTAAAAGTTACCCTGACAATTTGCGGGGTACCGTTTTTCAAAGTAAATTCATTAGGAACAAAACGTGCATGCGAAACTAAATTATCAGGGTTAGCAGAAACAGGTTTAGAATCCATTTTGCCTTCATCTGAAATCGTAAAATATTCCGGATAAAGTTTAAAACGGACAGTTTCATTTTTGTCTGCCTGAACACTGAAAGATGTTGTCAGGTAATTTCCTCTGGTTTTATTTGCATCAAGTTCGATTAGTGTCGGCATTACTTTTACTGTAGCCGTAACCGGTGCAGTATTTATTAAAAAAACAATCGCAACAATGAATAATTTAATAAAATTTCTCATATTATTCCCTTTCCAAAATGTATATAAATGGATTTTGTTTTATGCCTTCTTTTATAAAATTATCGGAAGATGTATTTTTAAATGAGTATTCAAGCGTTATATTTGTGGGAATTTTATTACCGGTTTGCACACCTTCAAATGTCGGCTCACCTGATGCAATAAGATATCTTTGGTTTGAGTAAAGCCTTATACTGTTCGGTTCATAAGTTGAAACTTTACCCGATATATTTTTGACCTGAAGATAGTATTCACAATTTTCATCATCAAAATTTAAAGTATTAAGCCACAATTTCCAGCCGGTGTTTGATGTCAGGTCAAGTCTTACATCACTTTGATTTCTAATATATGCCTGTTTGTTAAAAATCTCGTTTTCAGATACCTGAATTACAGGATTGCTGCTGTCAGATAAAATTGACTGTTTACCATCAATAATAAAAGTAAATAAAAAGTCGCATTCATAATCAGGTGAAGTTTCTGATTTATTGAGAATTTTTAGAAGCGCGGTATAATTTCCGGCAGGAAGTTCGCCGATATTTTCGAGTTTCAAATTTACATTTTTCTGAATTGAACCTGCAGTTCCCGAAATATCCGTATAAAAATTCTGCCAGTTATTGCTTATCTGATACTGCTGACCGTCATTTAAAATATATAAATTAGTTATAGGAATTTTTATATCGGGATTATCGTTATTTACGATAAAATTGTCCGGCGACATAACATAGAGTTTTGATTGTCCGTTCTGCGTATATGTAAGATTGATATTTGCTGTCACATTATTTTCCGTTACAAACGGGAAACCTGTTATTTCAGCTTTCAAATACGGATTGGCAGTAACTTTTGGACAAATTATTACAAAAAATAATATTATTGCTGTTATTATAATATTTTTCATTTTTATATAAATCCTCAACCCTTTTATAAAATTTCATAAAAAATAAAAAATCCGCTTATTGGTGAAATCAAATGAAGAAAAGAGTTTATACCCTGCGGGGTAATTTTCATATCTGATAGATGGAGTTAGAGTTTCTGTGATGAAAATGACAAAAAAAATTTTAATTTTAATCCTAATATTATTTATAAATTCGAAAGCCGCATATGCTGCCAGAGAATCAAAACAGACAATTCAGGCAGGACTGCCTGATATTTTGCATATAGAAAAAATCATTGTAGAAGGAACTGAATATGAAAAAGATGATGTAATGACAAACATTGAAATAAAAAGCGTAGAACCGGTGAGCGACACCTGTTACAGGTTAAATCTTACCCCTTTTACTCTCAGAATACACACAAATATAGCCGAACCGATACAGGTCAGCGCAAAATTTGAAGACTGCTGCAGCAGCTGCGGAAGATATCCTATAAAGGATGAAGATTTATCCGTCACTCCGTCATCTTACACTATTCAAAATCCGCATGATAAAGTAGAAACTGATTTTTTCACGCCTCAGGTACTGGCACATGATGATACTGTTTGTACAACCTATAATGCCAAATTAATAATTACACTCGGAAGGGTTTGATATGATAAAAAGAATTTTAGCAGTAATACTTATTGCTTTATTAATTTCCCCGTCTGCAATTGCAAGAGTGGGGCATCCGTCATTTACTTTTGCCATTGATAATGCTGTTACCGGCGGAAACACAACTACCGGAAATAATAAAAAAGACGGTGGATTATCAGGAGGAGCGGTAACAGCAATAACTCTCGGCTCAATCGGAGGTGCTGCACTGCTTGGTCTGGGCGGCTGGCTTTATAAAAGAAAATCAGAACAAAATCTCGCCGCCGGCTGTATCAGAGGCGGACAAAATCCGCTGATACCGTTTTGTATGGAAACAGATGATAACGTAGAACTCTATGCCAGAATAAACGAACATTATCCGTATTTAAAAAAGGCTTTAAGTCTGAATGAAATTCACTATTGTCCAAATTCAAAATATCTGCTTATCTATGACACAACCATAGAAAAGTATAAATTTGATTCGGTAAAATTTGAAATTCCACACGGTACTAAAAGTTTAAAAATAACTCATGTAACAGATCCGTTTGATACAAAAGAGTTGAACATTGAATTATTCTTATATAAAAATATAAATGATATTGAACCGGAATCTGCCGTTTTAACAAGTCTTACTGAGGATTTAGCAAACGGAATACTCATTAAATCTTTGACAGAAAATTTCGAACAATATCCTTACGGAGTTTATATTGTATCTAATTATTCCGAAAAGAAAATTTATGCAGTCGTAATTGAATTTATTTTCAGGGAATAGGAAATAACATTTTAATATTTTTATGCTTTTTTCCGGCTGTTATTAGTTTTGAAAAACAAAGCAAGCGGCATGAGTAAAAATGCAATCAAAGCGAATATTTCAAAAACATCAACATAAGCCATCAGACGAGATTGTGTTAACAGCGATTTATACATATAGGAATTTGTTTTGATTGTTGCAAAAGAACTTGAAGCATTTGCCATAAATGTGTGCAGCAGGGTTGAAAACTTGTGCTGAAAAACCGGATTAAAATTAGACAAATTTTCAACAAGATAAACCTGATGCATCTGAGCATGTCTTGCCACAAGAGTCGAAGCAACAGATGCAATAACAGCCGTCATCGTACTTTTACACAAATTGTGCAGACTTGCGCCGTTTGTCAATTCGGATTTCGGCAAAGTTCCCAGAACAAGCGCAGATACAGGAATAAAGGTCATAATAACTCCAACACCCATTAATACCTGCGGAATTGCTATATAAATAAACGGAATAGAAAGATTTAAATTAATAAAGAACAGAATAGAAATTCCGAGGAACATAAAACCTATTGCAATTAAAATTCTATTATCAAAAATTTTCATCAGCTGGTTTATGACAAGCATCATCAAAACACACGAAATAATACGGGGAGCAAGCGCATACCCGCTTAATATCGCAGTATAACCCATCAAATTCTGCAAATACTGCGGAATAAGAACAATACTTGAAAACACAAGCATATTTATTGAAGAACTCAAAATAGTTCCTATCAAAAAGTTTCTGTCTTTGAACAATCTTAAATTTATAAGCGGGGAACTGCTTTCAAACTCACGAACAATAAAAAATACAAGCGCACAGACAGAAAATCCCGCAAGCCATGAAATCCACGCACAGTCAAACCAGTTGTACTGCTGTCCTTTATCAAGAACAACCTGCATTGACAAAAGCCACAATACAAGTGAAATCATCCCTAAGAAATCTGTTTTTTTGACTTCTTTTCTGAACTCCAGTTCTTCAATATTTGCATGAACCATCGAAATAGAAAGAATACCGACAGGAATATTTACAAGATAAATCCACTGCCAGTCCGCATTATCAACAATAAATCCGCCGAATGTCGGCCCGAGAATTGCAAAAACCATAACCGCAATTCCGTACAAACTCATTGCAATACCTCTTTTATCGGGCGGAAAAGCCGCAAGCAGAATAGATTGGGATAACGGAGTCATAGGCCCGCCTCCGATACCTTGAATAAGCCGTCCCAGAACCATCAAATTAAGATTGGGCGCAAGAGCACAAATCAAAGAACCAAGCGTAAAAATACCTATAAAAATTTTTAAAAAACGTTTTCTTCCCAATACATTTTCAAGCCATCCCGACATTAATATCAAACAGGAATTTGCAATCATATATGATGTTATAATCCAGTTTGCTTCATCAATAGTTGAGCCGAAATATCCTGAAATATGAGGAATTGCAACATTTGTCGCAGATGTCGCAAGACAGGCAAAAGAAGTCGGCAAAAGTATTGAAAAAGCAACCAGCCACAGCGGGGCGGGATGATGTTTATAAACAACTTCAGCCATTATTTAACCTTTACCTCCGGAACAACAGACATCCCCGGAACAATATTATATCCGGAAATATCTTCGGTAAATACAATTTTTACAGGCACTCTCTGAACAATTTTTACATAACTTCCGACAGCGTTTTCAGGAGGGAACAAACTCGCTCTTGCACCTGTTGATCTTTGAATACTGTCAACTTTTCCTTCAAATTTCCTGCCGCCGTAAGTATCAATTTTAATTTTTACAGGCTGCCCCGGTTTCATATCTGCAAGCTGAGTTTCTTTAAAATTTGCCACAATCCACATTTTTTCAGGTACTATTGCAAACATCGGCTGTGCAACCTGAACATAATTTCCCTGTTCTACCGAACGATTTGTTATTTTTCCGTCAGCAGCAGCATAAATCTTAGTATAAGAAAGATTCAATTTATCCTGCTCAACCTCTGCTTCGAGTCTTTTGATAGATGACTGAATCTCTGCAAATTTAGCTTTCGCGGAATTGTTATTAGATTCAGCAGCAGTTAACTTGTTCAGGCTTGCTTCATAATCCTGCTTTGAAGAAATACCTTTTTCTCTCATTTTTGAATATCTTTCAAAATCATTTTTAGCAAAATCCAAATCCGACAAACTTTTCGTAACCTGATTTTCAGCACTGACTAAAGATGCTTTTGCTTCATCAAGTTTTGCACTTGTTTCTCTCAATTTTGCACTGTAATCATTCGGATCTATCTCGAGTAACAGATCGCCTTTTTTAACATTCTGGTTATCTTCGATATTCAATTTCAAGACAGGCCCTGAAACCCGCGGGGCAACAGTTATAACATGCCCTTCAATGAACGCATCATCAGTTGATTTGTAATATATTGTATGTATTCCGTAAAAAATACCGCAAAACAGAAATACTATCCCCGTTATACAGGGTACAAGCACTCTTTTCTTTGTAAATTCTGGACGGGTATCTTCGATTTCTTTTATATCTCCGGCTTTATGTTCTTCCATATTTTATCTCCTTTAAATTTGTAATTTGACTTTATCCCTTATATTCATATTCATTTTTTCAAGGGTATTAAATGTAACTGCGAGATCCTCTTCGGAAATATCCTTTGTAATTTGCGCCCTCAAGTCTATATCCGTTTGAAAAACACTTTCTTTTATTTTTCTGCCTTTTTCAGTTACTTCAAGTTTATATATTTTTCTGCCGTTTGAATCCGGAACTTTTTCAATAAGCCCGTTCTGGTGCATAATATCAATAATTCTTGAAATATTTGCTCTGTCTTTGAACATTATTTCAGCAAGTTGCCTCTGGCACTTTATCTCCTGATTTTCGGTAAGCAAATATAATATTACATACTGATCCGGAGTCAGACCAAATTGTTTTTCCGCAAAAGTCTGCGTAGAAAATCCTCTTATCAGGGTACCGGTAATGTATATCAATGAGCCGATTCTGCTTTTCAAATATTCTCTGTACATTTTTATTTTTCTTATTTACATTATATTATTCTTGTGCTGTAATTATAGCACAAGAAAAATTTTGAGGAAAGAGATTATGCAAAAAAAAATTATACTTACCCTGCTTGCTGTTATTGCACTGCAAATCCCCGCTCCGGCAAAGACTTCCGTACCGCAGAAGGCAAATCACATTGAATACATGAATTTTGCATGGTGGGAAAAATATAATGATGAAAATTTAACAAACAACCTTATAAAACTTTATGAAAACAATTATGACCTTAAAAACGCTGCATTAAAAGTTAAAGAAAACGAACAGGCTGTAAAAATGCAGTTTGCCAATGAACTTCCGCAAATCGGATTGTCAGGGCAGCTGTACAGGGATATGAGATCATCTATGCAGCAATTTGGAGATATGCAAATCCCCAGTTATGCGCAGTACAATTATTATCTTCCGATAACTGCGAGTTATGAAATTGATATCTGGGGCGCGAACAGACTTAAAACAAAGAGTATGAAACAGCAGCTTGAAATTATAAAACAAGCGGAACGCGCAACATATATTGCACTAACATCTGATTTTGCAGCGGATTATTTTAACCTAATAAGAGCAGATGAATTTTTAGTTCTGCAAAACGAACTTATCAAAGTACAGGAAGAAATAGTTTCAAAAACCGAAGATAAATATGAAATCGGATTATGTACAATAAATGAAGTTCTTGCAGAACAAAGATTTCTGACATCATTGAAAGAAGAACGCAACAGACATTTAAAAACCCGTGACACATTAATAGATACTATGAGAGTTTATTTGGCCGATTCCTCTGCGGATATATCAAGAACTGATTATGACAGCATAACATTATTAACCGGAATCCCGTCAGAATACAGCACGGAAGTCATAACAAACCGCCCTGACTACCTTCAGGAAGAAGCAAATATAAAACGTATAGGATTTGATGTAAAAGTTGCAAGACGGGAATTTTTACCGAAATTTATACTTTTTGGACAGATAGGTTTGAATGCATATCATCTTGATACCTTGTTCAATTCGGCATCACAAATGCTGAGCGCAGGAATTTTGCCGTCACTTGATATTTTCTCAGGCGGCAGAAAAATGGCACTTTTAAAATTGAAAAAATACCAGTACGAAGAGGCACTAAACAATTACCACAAAACAATTCTTACGGGCATAAAAGATATAAATTCCGGACTGGTTGAGTATAAAGAGGCGCAGGAAAATTACAAAGAAAGTTCAAACCGCCTAAAAATGCAGGACAAAACCTATTCTCTTGCCAAAGACAAAGCAGAAATCGGCTCTGCAAGCGAACTTGATGTTTTATATGCAAAAGAAGCATGGCTTATGGTGAGAAAAGAGGAAGTTTCGAATAAAATAAATTCGCTTATTTCAACAATCGGATTATATAAAGCAGCAGGCGGAACGGATTTATATAAAATAAACGAAAACATCTGATAATACTGCTGTTTCAGGATATAACACACCACGGGGAAACAGCAGATTCAACTTTGAGCGCAAGAAAATATTAACAAATGTAACAAGCAAAAATAAGATATTACGAAATATTTACAAATTATCCGTACAAAAAACTCCTTGCTATACGGGAGTTTCAGCCGATAATTTTAAGAAACATTAATACTTTTGAATTAATTTTTAAGGTTTATGTTATTTAGTCAAGTAATCTGGGTTAACTATAAATATAAAACATGAGGATAAATTAGTTGCCTGATAATAAGGAATATTACAACACCGAATAAATTAGAGCCTTGCTTGTCTGCGGACCGGCAAGGTTTGCTTTGGACGGCAGAGCAGGAATTAGAGTTTCGGAAGTACCGCTGCTCCTTCCACTACTCGGGGAAGGCTGGGATGGGGAACGATTGGTTCTCTGTCATTCCGGTTGGATTTTCGGTAGGGCGATGAGTGAGCGAATGCGAACCAAGCCCGTAAGGTGGAGGAAAACGATGAGTTTTCTGACAACCCGAATAATCCAAATACGACCCGGAATCGCATAGTTG
>CALUYV010000052.1 GCA_944325095.1 Candidatus Gastranaerophilales bacterium
CCGCTATGATATAATCATCTTATGAATGACAAATTGAAAGAAAGTTTAAAATTGCTGCCTTCGCTGCCTGGCTGTTATATTTACTATAACTCTGACAACGAAATTATTTATGTCGGCAAGGCTAAAATTCTTAAACGAAGAGTTATGTCTTACTTCAACAGAAAGCACCACGACAACGTTAAGGTAAATATTCTCGTTTCTCAAATTGATCATCTGGAATATATTATTACAAATACTGAAGTTGAGGCTCTAATACTTGAAAGCCATTTAATAAAAAAACACAAACCCCGCTATAATATTCTGTTGAAAGATGATAAAAAATATCCGTATTTTCTTGTAACCAATGAAGATTTTCCAAGAATTTCAATTGTCAGAAAAAGAAATATTAATCCGGAAAAAGGAAAATATTACGGACCTTATACGGATATTCGGGCAATGCACTCCACACTTGATTTTTTGAAAAAGATTTTTCCGCTGAAACAATGCAAAACTCCGAAATTCAAAACAAGACCATGTCTTTATTACCATATAGGAAAGTGCCTTGCTCCTTGTCAGAATATGGTTTCCAGCGAAGAATACAAAGCAATAGTTCATCAGGCAGAATTGTTTTTATCCGGAAAGCAAACCGAATTGATGAAACAATTAATGGCACAAATTCAAAAATACTCCGATTCGGAACAGTTTGAAAAAGCTGCCCGCCTACGTGACAGTTATCTTGACCTTAAAAAAACACTTGAAAAACAAAAAGTTGTTTATGAAAACACAAAACTGAATGAAGATGTTATATCACTTCAATATGATGAGGGCATTCTTGCTATCGTTATTATGATGATAAGAGAAGGCCGCTTGATAGATAAAAAAGATTTTACCTACGAGGTCGAAGAAAGCGATAAAACAGAATTTTTTGCAACATTTTTCAAAGAGTATTACAACACGCTTTCTCTTGAGTTCCCGGACAGAATTGTATCAGGTGAACTTGAAGCAATAGGCGAAAAATCTTTATATGAACAATGGCTTAATATAATCTCCGGCAAAAAAGTCAAAATAAGTTACGGTAAATCCGCACAGGGCAAAGAACTCCAGATGCTTGCGGATAAAAATGCAAAAGTAATCCTTGATAATGCAAAACTTTCCAAAATGTCAAAAATAAGGGAAGATTTTAATAATATCGGATCTTACCTTAAAGAAAAACTGAAACTCAAAAACTTTCCGCATCGAATGGAGTGCTACGATATTTCACATATTCAGGGCACAAATACGGTTGCATCTATGGTCGTTTTTATAAACGGATTGAGCAAGAAATCCGAATACAGAAAATTCAAAATAAAATCAGCAGAAGGGAAACCTGACGATTTTCTGTCAATGAAAGAAGTTTTAACAAGACGACTGTCAAGACTCGGAGAAAAAGGCTGGGATAAACCGGATTTAATAATTATAGACGGCGGAAAAGGACAATTATCAAGCGTTATGCAGATAGTTGAAGAAACGGGAGTTACGGGAATTGATTTTGTGAGCCTTGCAAAACAGCAGGAAGAAGTCTTTTTGCCTCACAATTCAAAATCAATAATGCTGCCGAGAGAATCAAGCGCATTATTTTTAATACAAAGAATTAGAGATGAAGCCCACAGATTTGCAATAACATACCATAGGAAACTTCGTTCGAAAAGTGCAATTGAAGATAAAACACAAAAATAGCCCCGTCTGTATTTTTGCAGGCTTGGAAAAGGTGTTTGAAATGACGATAAGAAATAACCCCTTGCGGGGCAATAAATTGCACCGCATTATATTTTCAAAGGTTTTAGGTATATGTTAAGTTTTGTTATGCTATTTTTATAAATTTAAAAATTTTTGTAGTATATTTTTATTATGTCAACTAAAACCCGCAATGAAAAACAAACTAAAATAAAAGCCCCGATTGTTGAAGCCTTAAAACAGGCATATAACAATCCGACTTACCAGTTCCATATTCCGGGTCACACAAAAGGACTCGGAACATTACAGGATTTCAGAAAGTTAGTCGGGAAAAAAGCATTAATGCTTGATACCACAGATGAATTTGACAATCTGGGAACGCTTACCCCTGCAACCGGCCCGATAAAAGAGGCTGAAATTCTTGCCGCAGAAGCATTCGGAGCCAAAAGAACATTCTTTTTATTAAACGGCTCAACTGTCGGCAATCTAGCTGTTGCAATGGGGTTAACAAAAAAAGGCCAGAAAGTTATTGTTAACCGCAACTGCCACCGTTCAATCCTTACAGGACTGATTATTTCGGGAGCAGAACCGTTATGGATTATTCCGGAAAAATTAAACGACTGGGGTTTATGGGGAAATGTTGATGCTAAAGATGTAGAAAAATTACTTGAAGAAAATGATGATGTTTCGGCAGTCTGGATTACAAATCCGACCTATGAAGGTGTTGTATCTGATATTCAGGCAATCTCAGAAATTTGCAAAAAACATGATGTTCCGCTGATTGTTGATGAAGCTCACGGATGCCTATGGAACTTTAACAGCAAACTGCCGACAACTTCGTTAAAACTCGGTGCTGATATTGTTGTTCATTCTCTGCACAAAACAGGCGGAAGTATGAGCCAGTCATCTATGCTGCATATCGGCAAGGATTCTAAAATTTGTGTAGAAGATGTAGAAAGAGCGTTGATGCTTTTGCATACCACAAGCCCTTCACTAATGCTTCTTGCCTCTTTAGATGCTGCAAGAGCAAATCTGCAGAGCCTGCGCGGGCAAAAACAGTTATCAAAAGCAATTGCAAATGCGAAATACCTGCGTTCCGAAATTGATAAAATGCAGTCAATTCACCATCTAAAATCAGGTTTCGGATATAAAACAGATGTTACAAAAGTATTCATAAAAGCAGACGGTTTATCCGGAAAACGACTGGAATACATTTTAGAAATGGATTTCGGGATTGAAGTTGAAAGTGCCTCGGATATAGGAATTTTGATTCTGTGCAATATAGGGAACAAACGTTCCGATTTTGAATATCTTGTAGAATGTTTGAAAAAAATTGATACACATAATTATCAGGATATTTACTATCTTGAAAATAAAAAACATATGCCTATGCTAACACCTATTATAAAAGTTAGTTTGAGGGAAGCATATTTTTCAGAAAAAGAAATCATCCCGAAAGAACAGGCTATAGGCAGAATTTCAGGAGAAGTTGTTGCAGAGTGTCCGCCGGGTATTACAATTCTTCTGCCTGGTGAGTTGATTACAGAAGCCCACATGCCTTATCTGACGGATTATAAAACTATAGAAGTTTTAAAAAATAAATAAAATTTAGTGAAGAGGCGGCGCAGATGCGCCGCCTCTTTTTATATCACCTTTTTATATATCAAATTTCGGGATTTTAACAACTTCGCCCAGAATCAAATATTCATTGCCTTTATATCTGGAATTTGAACCGTTATATACATGGACAGCACCTTTATTTTCGGCTTTAAACTGTGCTTTTGCTTTTTGAATATTCTCCTGTGTAGCCTCAAATCCCTGCGCTTTAAGAGCATTAATAATAAGTTTAATATATCCGAGTCCTTCAGGGATTGTATAAGAAGAACCTCCTTGCAGAGCATTTATGACCTGTTCTGCGATTTCGCCAACCTGGTTGTTCGTTGACTGACCGGAGTGAATATTTCCGATAATAGTATTCAAATTATTTGTATTTATACCTGTAATTGAAGTGTTATTACCGCCGGAAATTACTGTTGTTCCGGAAGTATTACCATCTGCCGGCAGCGGGGTCAAAGTAATTTTAGTAGCGGCCCGTTTAACTTCATCTCTTGTCATTACAATTTCTTTTTCCGGATTCCAAGGATTGCGCATATACACATTATCACCTTCAATTTTGGTAATTGTCAGTGCATGCCCTCCGCCCGGGATTACTTTTCCGTTTACGGTCTGGGTAGATACAGTAACCCCGACAGTTGCAGCATAATTATCCAGTTTCCCGTCACGGCAATCCTGTTCTATTCTGTTAAACATTGAATCTATTTTCATATTCTCAACAAGAGAGAGATTATAGCCGCCGCCGGTAACAGTCATATTCATATCTGAATCAACACTGCAGACAGGCGCATTATCAACCTTATCATTATTCATGTAAACTTCACTGTCCAGACCGGTCAGCATAAATATAGGGTCATAAGCAAAACCACCGCTTAAAGTATCATCCTCTGTTGCACCCGCTATATGCAGCTGCTCTTCAATTTGCTTATCGGTTAATTTAGGATTAACTTTGCGCAAATCTTCTATATCTTCTCTTGCATCGGCTCTTAAATCTTCATAAGCAGCCTCGACCAGTAAAACATCTTTATCACCGGTTGAATATTTCGGGCCTGCAAGTTTTGCTTTCTCTCGTAGTTCTGCTTCTGTATATGTATAAGAATCTTTTATATCGATTTGATCTTCCGGAACACCCTGTTTTATAAGTTCTTCCCGAATTTTTGCCGCTCCCGGAAAATGAACGGTATATATAGTTTCTCCTGTTTGAGGGTCTTTACTTACAGTGATTGTTTCTTTTAATGCTTCACGTCCGTTTTCGGTTCCTGCCAGCGCATTCAGTCCGGCGAGCAGATAACAGTCACCCCGGCCTTTTTGATATGCAATATCAAACTTGCCGTCAATTTTGCTAAAATCATGTTCTGCAATAACATTGCCGTCTTTATCGCGGATTTCCGCACCGATTAAAACACCATCCTCATCAAATTTATTTATGGTAACTTCTTTTATTGTTTTACCGTCATCTTCATAGGCAATTTGTTTCGACGGGACAAAACCATACCTATTTGACAGGTTCGGACCTTCGTAATGCTCAACTAACTTTCCGCCGCGCTTGTAGTAGGTTCTGTCAACACTTTGCATTTTTCCATTTTCATCATACCGAATATTTTCACTATATGGTTTACTTTCTTGAATTCCGGATATAGCAGCATTCTTAATAGTTTTACCGTCTGCCTGATATTCAAATTTTGATGTTACATCTGCCGTTACATTTCCTTTTGCATCTTTTTTTAAGGTGTGTTTTTCGGTAACTTTTCCTTGTTCATTGTGTTTCTGTTCTATATGCGCAGTAGAACCATCTTTATTTTTTACATCCTGAGTAACCGACAAAACAGTTTTCCCGTCAGATGCATACTCTTTTGCAGATACGGTAGTAGAACCGGAAGAATTAACTGTTCTAGTCGAAGATTCTGTTAATACTCCGTTATCATCATATTTATAATTCGCAACCGTAATATTTTTCACTTTTCCATTTGCGTTTCGCACTGTTTGAGATGTTCTTACCGGTTTACCGTTTTCATTATTTTGAATTTTTATCTCTGTTGTTTGGACAGCTTTACCTTTTTCGTTATAATTTACACGATTTTCGCCAATTTTATTTCCTGCTTCATCATATAAATACACCGACTTTGAAGAACCCGTAACCTGATTTTTGGAGTTTCGATTTACAGTATTGCTGCTTATTAAATTACCATCTTTATCATATTTATACTGCACATTCGAAGTGCCTGCAGGGGTAACAGATTTTTGAGAAGTAATATTACCGTTTGCATCATAACTACTTGTAATTTGCTTATCACCCTGTTTAACAATCTTTGTAAGCGAACCGTCATCATTGCGGATAACAGTCGTGGTTGTATCACCGTCCTGTGTTGTTGTCACCTCGCCGGTTTTCTTTTTAACAGCCTCGGCAATTTTTTTCAAATCTGTCTTTTTGCCTAACTTTGCCTTTTCTAATTCTCTTGCGGATAATGTATCATTTTTTGCGGCTTTTTGCAGGTCTTTTAACAGCGCAGCAGCCTCTTTCTGGCTCAAAATACCGTCATCATCCTCATCATATTTCTTCATAAAAATAGGTGTTTTATCACTAAGAACAAGCCCTTTTACATTATTATCATTTAATTGTACATTTAAACCTTTAAGTTTAATATTCGGGTTATTTCCAATAGAATCAACCATTTTACACCTCATCTCCAGTATTTTGTATTATTGATAATATTTATATAAAAAATATATCGGCAACTAACTTGCTATCCTTTACGAGATTGTTACAATTCTTAATTAAAAAAATAAAATATTTTTGAATAAATCACCGGATAATATAGTTGAGTATATAAAAACAGAAAAAAATTTGTCATAATTTCAATATGAAAAGAATTTTGATAATATTTGCAGCATTTTTAATACTATCAGCGGGGATTTCCGTACAAAGCTCCCAGTATGGAGTTTACAAACCGGAAACATACAAACAAAACTTCAACTCTGAATCAGGAGAAAGAATACTGTTTATCCTCGACTTTTCAAACAGCATGACAGAAACACTGGATGGAGCAAGAAAAATTGACCACATGCTGCATACAATGCAGGAAATTCTGCCAAAAATAAATCCTGATGCCTGGGTCGGCTTACGGGTTTACGGACACAAAATGGGATTTACACCGATGGAAGCCTGCCGTGCGACAACACTGCTCAGTCCGATAATGAAAAATAACAGCGAGCATGTTAATTTCGCGCTTGGGAAAGCAAAACCAAGAGGCATGACACCTATTACTTACACTCTGAAACAGGCTATAAAATACGATTTTATGGGCTTTAAAGGGAAAAAACATATCATTTTGATGACTGACGGCGGCGAAAACTGCGATGAAAGCCCTTGTACTTTTGTCATGAATTTAATAAAAATCCGTAAAGATGTTTCTATTGATGTAATTGCCTTTAATGTAAATGATGCGGATGATTTGGAACAGTTAAAATGCACCGCCCTTGTAACCAGCGGGAAATTCTATAATGCACGCACGGCAGCAGAATTATTAAACGGTTTTAACAACTCAATCGAAGGCTCAAAAAGAGTGGAAGCAAAAATTATATCTCACTAGAAATTGAGCAAAAAAAAACCACTCAGTTCTGAGTGGGTCGTTTTCTGCATCCTAATGGTCTCTTTTAGTGTTTATTATTTAGGAGTTTATATGTTTTGGGGTTAATGAACTATTTATATTTAGTGTTTCGACTACACTTAAATCTTATGTAATTATTATGCCACAACAATAATTATATGTCAACAACATCTTTTTATGAAATTTACGGTATCTAAAAAACCCTTATATAGTGTAGGTTTTACACTTTACAAAAGTTAACAACTCCGAGCAGGTTATTTTGACGGCATGCCTTTTGTTGTTACATTTCTTAACCCAATAGCAAAAATCACATTGCCGTTGGTTTTATATTCTTTATACAGGTAGTAAAAATAACTTTTCGGAAAGGTAGAATATGCAGATAAATAATACATTTATCCATCAAGCAAATAATTATCGCCATTATGCGCCAGAGAAAGAAACACAAAAACCGGCAGTGCAAACAGACGGAAAAAATGCGGTCGAAACAGCAGGAACCGTCGGCATGACTCCGCAGGAAGCAATCGGCAGAGCACAGGTGCACTTTTGCGCAAAAAAAGAACCTGAAATTAAACTAACCGGAGCAGATGAAAATTTTGCAAAAGGAATCAGTGAAATATTCAGGCTAAATCCCGATGAAGTCAAGCAAACAGAACAACTAATAAAAGATTTTCTGCAGGAATACCAATTCAAAACCCTTTCCGATATGAAAAGCGATGACATTTTTGAATACGCAAATGAAACTGCCGCACTCGCCGAATCTCTTACGGAAACACTCAATTTATCAGACTTTGAAAGTACGGTACTGACAAGTTTGTTGATTGACCAAATTCAAGAAGGAGATATTACAAAAATAAAATTCCATGCCGGAATAACTCCTGTTGAAGAACATAAATATGTAAGAGATTTTACACCTTTCAATCATATTTATCAGAAGAATACAGATAATAGCGAAAATGCATACAATGCGTTTATATATCTGGAAAATTATGCAAAAGCCTTAGAATGCAAATCAATTTTTGACCTTTTCAACAAAGAAAACAGACAGTTTTCCAAAGAATTAATTGAAGAATTTAAAAACCCGAAATACGGCAAATTAAACCAGAACCAGAGAATTGAACTTATGCTGGATCTTATTGATTATTCAGGCAAAACCCAGCAAGAACGGGTTGCGGATATAAACATACATAAAGAGCGGGATATTTTCAATGACGGAATGGGAACAATAGTTCTGGCAGATAAAATAGCAGACAAATACGGGATTGAAGTATCATCTAATTTATTAGAAATACTGAGCAAAAGACAAACAAAGACTGAAACACACAAAAACGGACAGCCCGCTATTGAAATTGCCTACATAATCTCGGAAAAATATGATTTACCCGGATATGCAACAAAAGATATTGCAAAAATGATTGAAGAATACGAAAATGAAAATGAACCGGAAAAATTTAACAATTTACTGGACGCATTAAAAAAGAATATTTAAGGCAATAGTATGACAATTTCAAAAATAATACTGAATAAAGTATTCACTCCCCAAAATCTAAAATTCAAAAGGGAAGATTTTTATATAAAAATCCACGGATACGGGAAAAACAAAGAATGGGCTGATGAAATAATAAAAACAGCAGATCTTGCCGCAAGTTTAATTCAAAGGAATACTTCGGGAGAAAATGTTTTAAAAATAATTACTCACGGAGTAAAAAATGCAAATCAGCATGTTATTGAAACCTCAAAGAAACTTTATACAGGGATTTTGAGAAATGTACGCCAGGGCTGGAAAAGCCATTGCAGCGATCTGACGACACGATACAGTTATAAAACATACAAAAGTTACGAATCACGTATAGACAAAATGAAGGGAATTGATATTACGGTTCCCGAAAAAGGACTCGGAGTCACAAAACCGTCAATTGTGGACGGAGAAAAACAGGTTATACACGGAAGTTATACAACAATAAATAACTCACTCGATTACATTTTTAAACTTTATAAAAATTTATTTCCGAAATATTTAAATAAAAATTTAACAGAAAAAAATCTTGAAGATATCAATTTAACAATAGCCGAAATCCGCTGGGTTCTCGCACAATCTACCCCATGGATGAGAGGAAGCGACTCAATCGCAAATGTTTTTATACGCGCAATATACAAGGCTCTCGGGATAAAAACTTTTCCGCTTAAAAAAGGTGTTTCTCTTGATTTAGAAGCTTTTTGCACAAGTTTAAAGGATTACAAAACAAATTTTACAAACTATTTTGAAAAAAATCCGGTAGTAATTAAAAACAATTCAAAATAACTGCACAAAAAGACCGGCTGTACAGCCGGTCTTTTTTTTATATAATAACTCGCCTAATCAATTATTTGATATTAGAGAAAGTCCAAGCATCAAATGTAGGTGCTTCATTTATCTTCATTTCATGCTTTTTCTCTCCTGCACACTCATCATCATGAGCAATTGGTTTATACAATCTGTTGTAGTATTCAATAACCATTCTGTCAGAGTTGAAGTATGCTTCAGATGTTCTGATTGCCTGACGCATCAATCTTGCCCATTCCGGTTTGTTATCATAGTATGTAGGAATGATTTGATCTTCAATAATACTCATCAAGCACTTATGATCTTTCCAGTGTCTTTCTTCCCAGGACATTTCGTCATCAATTTCAGGATACTCAATAGCATATCCATTAATACCGGTAAATGTACCTTCAACAGTCCAACCATCAAAAATGGAAAGGTGAATAGCACCATTTGCATTAGCAGACATACCGGAAGTACCTGATGCTTCAAACGGTCTTAACGGAGTATTTAACCATACATCAGTACCGCGTTTCAGCATACCTGATAATTGAAGTTCATAACCAGGAAGTACAACAACATTTTTCAATGAATGAGATCTGTTCAACAATTTGTTAAACATTTCTTTACCCATAACATCATCCGGATGGAATTTACCTGCAAAGATAATTTGAATTTTATCTTCATTGAGCAATTTCTCAATTCTGTCTTTATCCATCAAAATCAACCATGCACGTTTGTAATCCGCAAATCTTCTTGCCCAGGTGATAGTTAATACATCCGGATTAAATCTCTTACCTGCAACATTTGCAACATATTTGAATAATTCATTCTTCATTTCGCGCTTAACAGCAAGAAGTTTTTCCGGATCATTCTGTGCTTCTTTAATTCTGTCATCCTGCCAGTACTGGAGATTAACAGCATTTGTTATTGCTCTAATCGGGCATCTGCCTTCAACCCATTCCCACATCTTGTTAGAAACAAGACCGTGCAATTGAGATACTGCGTTAGCAATTCTTGACATTCTCAAAGCCGCAACTGTTAATGAGAAGTTCTCACCGCCCAATTGAACAGCAGTTTCACGGGAAGCGCCGGCAAAGAATCCGCCTTCAAGTAATGTATCAACCCAGTGAACTTCGTTACCTGCAGCAACAGGAGTGTGGGTTGTGAATACTGTACGTTTTTTAACTTCGTTCAAGTTGCCGTTATATTGTCTTAACAATTCAAATGCAGCAGGAAGTGCGTGACCTTCATTCATATGGATAACATCAAAATTGTATCCGACTTTTTGAAGTATTCTTACACCTGCAACACCTAAAACTGTTTCCTGTGCAATTCTGATTTTTTCATTACCGTCATACAATTTGTATGAAATACTCTTAGCCCAATCACTGTTACCTTCAATATCAGTAGTTAAAAGATATACAGGGCATGTGCCAAACAAATCAGGCTGAACTAAAAATGCTTTTACTTTAACTTTTTCACCAAAAATATCAACTTCTGTTTGAGCATTTGTATCTGTTAAAAAGTCATAATATTTTCTGATATATGCAACTTCTACATTGCCCGAATGGTCAATTCTCTGGTCATAGTAGCCGTAAGACCATAACATAGTAACACCGACCATAGGCATTTGCAGATAACCTGCAGAAAGCATATGAGAACCGGCAAGAAATCCTAAGCCGCCTGAATAGGTGCTTAAAGACTGATCCATAGCTATTTCCATAGAAAAATATGCTACATTTGGTAATGCCATAATTTACCTCTCTTCTTTTTTATAACTTCTATACACTAAATTTTTCATGTGCGCTTAACTGCGCCCTGATATTGTAACACACAAAAAATTAATTGACAACAATTAAACTTCTAGCCGTTTACAAAACCATACACTAACGCACTTGATTGGGGCATATTACGAAATAAAAGTGTTGTACGATAACTTACATTTTCAATATCCATATTATTGATAAAACCGAAAATTTCCGCAAATTGCTCATCTGCCGCTACCGCTCTGCCAAAATCAAGAGCACCTGTTGTAAATTTTTCCAGAACTTTCCGTTCATTTGCACTGCAGGTTTTGAAAAATGACTGCATTTCATTTTCTCTTATTCTTATATATGCAAAATTATCATCGGTCAATTGCTTGCCTGATTTATCGTTTAATTCATTTACCGCATGTCCCAATTCGTGAAGTTCCAGCATACTATCTGCCTTTGCACAGGTTTTCAACTCCCGTTTTGCATTATTGCGCAATTCTTTCGGATACGAACCATACCCTTTGTACCAGCCTTCAAAACCGTCACCTTCCATAAATACGAGGGAATCTATTTCCTCTGCAAATTTCAATATGATATCTCCCGGATGATTTTTAATCCGTGAAACCAGAAATTCTTTTTGTTCTTCCGTTATAAAATTACCGGTTTCGGATTGATCCAGATTTTGAGTTTTAGCAGCAATAATTTTATTAATATCAAATACATGTTTTTGTCCGTTATGCTCAACCGTAATAACATTTCCGCCCAGCCCGCTTATTTTGTAAACCTCGCCGTTTTTTACAGAAAGTGCATTATCATCATCAATTTTTTCATAACTGCGGGTTTCATTAATTAGCGAACTTCCGTTTTTATCTGTCATATTTAAAGTCATCGTTTTCCTTCTGCCTGTTTGAGTAATTACTTTTTCAACAGAAGAGCCGTCAACTGCTTTAATTTTTACGGTCTGGGTTATTTTTTCGCCCTCTTTTGTAAACTTTACTTCCTGAATAATATTGCCATATTTATCTTTAACCGTCATATTTTCAAAATTACCGAATCCGGCGGGAGTATATTCCGGGTTTTGAGAATTTTGAACAACATTTATTTTATTTTGCTCCGCAGTATTATTTATATACTTGCTTAAAAAATTTGTCGGTGATATCTGCTCGGAAATATTAGGCGCAAATTCACTTACTACCTGCGCATTACTGTTTATCGTATTTCTGATATGATTAACCGGATTATAGGTATTAATAAACCTCAGCATAGACTACACCTGTAATAAACCACTACAGATATATAAAGTATTTTTTCACAAAAAATTTGCCGTAAAATAATATTTTTTTTAAGAGATATTACAAGAAATCTTATCCAGAAACCTTCTCAGAGCGATTTTTACATGGGCATAATTCAAACCGCCCTGCATATAAGCAACATAAGGTTCTCTCATAGGCCCGTCAGCCGAAAGTTCAATAGTAGAACCTTCAATAAAAGTACCGCCTGCCATAATAACTTTATCTTCATACCCCGGAATATACTCCGGAATCGGTGTTACATAACCGTTAACCGGCGACAGCGATTGAATGGTTCTGCAAAATTCCTCCAATGGCTCCGGCGCGCCAAAAGTAATATTCTGGATAATATCAGTTCTTTTTTCATTGTATTTAGGTGAAGAATCATAACCGATTTCATCAAAAATTTTAGATGCCAGAACCGCACCTTTAACGGCATCCGCAACAACAGAAGGAGCCATAAAAATCCCCTGAAACATTAGTCTGTGCTGATTAAACATCGCGCCGCCTTCTGAACCTATACCGGGTGCCGTCAGACTAACAGCAGATCTTTCAACAAGAAGTTCTTTACCTGCAATATAACCGCCGGCTTCAACAATACCGCCTCCGGCATTTTTTATTAATGAACCCGCCATTAAATCTGCACCAGCTTCAAGCGGTTCTCTAGAATCTACAAATTCACCGTAACAATTATCAACAAAACAAATACATTCAGGATTTTTTGATTTGACAATTTTGCAAATTTTTTCAATAGTTTCAATTGTCAAAGATTTCCTTGTAGAATACCCTTTTGAGCGTTGAATTAATACCATGGTTGTCGAATTATCAACCATTTGCTCCAATTTTTCAAAATCAATATCCGTATCATTAATCAACGGAACTTCATCGTACAAAACACCGTGGCCGATTAAAGAAGATCGTCTTGTTTCATCATCGCCCATTGTGCCTATAACTTCCTGCATTGTATCGTACGGAGTACCGGCGGCAGACAACAATTTATCACCGTATTTCAAATTCCCGAACAGCGCACAAGCAAGCGTATGTGTTCCTGACACAAAATGTACACGGACAAGGGCTTTTTCTGCCTTAAAAATCTGCGCAAATACTCTGTCCAGAACTTCTCTGCCCAAATCATCATGACCATACCCGGAAACAGTATAAAAATGCTCTGGCGCAACTTTGTTATCTATAAATGCCTGTAAAACTTTTTCCTGATTATAATCCCTTATTTCGTCAATCAGTTCAAATTGTTCGTGTAAATCTTTTTCGGCTTGCTTAATAATTTCTGTACTTGTTCTATTCATATTCCTAATCCTTTATGTAATTTTATAATATTACAAGGATATTGAAATATCAAAA
>CALUYV010000053.1 GCA_944325095.1 Candidatus Gastranaerophilales bacterium
GAAATTCAAAATGTCACCGGTAATATTCTGTTTGATGAAAAAATCGGCGGCTCGATTCATATGGCAGCAGGTGCTTCTTATCCTGAAACAGGCGGAAAAAATGTGTCCGGTTTGCACTGGGATATGATTAAAAATATGAAAAACGGCGGAAAAATTTATGCCGATGATAAACTCATATATGAAAACGGTAAAATGATAATTTAATTTCTTTTATTTGGCAGTTAAACTCTTTGTAAGATTGTATATAATTCCCAATTTTTCTGAATTGTCACCAATTTGTGCAATATTTTTGTTTATCATTTTTAAGAGTTCTTGGGAATCTTTATATCGGTTAGTTGCAAAGAGTTCTTCTGCTGTAATTTCAAATGCTGACAAAATTTTATCTAAAGTTTCAGCGGATACAAAATTTTCCCCTAATTCTATACTGCTTAAGGCTTTTTGCGAAATATCAACAAGTTCTGCCAGTTTATCTTGTGTGTAGCCTCTTTCAATTCTCATTTTTTTTATTTTTTTTCCAAGTTCTTTTTTTATTCCCATGTTTACAGTTTAAAACTCTTTATTTGTTCTTTTTACTACCTAGGAGTATTATATATTAAGTTTTATTAACCTCGAACCACTTGTTAATTCTATATATTCCATGTTTACTATTTTAAATTCTATAAATTTGAGCAATTATGTCAGTGCATTTTTTTTTATATAAATGTAAGTGTTGTTGCAACATAAGATACTAAGTTAAGAAAGGAGTATAACAATGACAATTGATTTTAACCCGGAGGTATCCAATTTAGGCAAAGTGAATTCTGCAGGCGAGGCTAAACAGTCTGGTAAGACTAATAAGACTGATAATTTTATTCCGCTTATTACTATGAATGGTGATTCTTTTAAAAAAATTACGGAAAATGATATTGAAAATGCTGTTAATGAACCTTCATCCCTTAAAGCTGCAAAATCATTATTAGCAAACAGTCCTATCGGACTTAATGATATGCCGGATAAGGAAACTCTAGAAAAAATGGGATATTCTTTTGCTGCGACAGCAATGCATATGGGTGCACCTATGGTTTATAAATCTCCGGATGGCGGAACAATTACTGTTTATAATGGTAATGGTACGGCTGAAATGGGTGAAGATAAAAGAAAAATAGTTTACCAGAACGGACGCTATACGCAAGAAATGTATTATGATGATAATGGTAAATTAACTGCCGGTAAAATAATAATTAAAGATAATATTGCAGGATTTACTGAAGTTCAGTATGACTTTACAGTCAAAGATAATAAACTGGCTTCTATTATTAAATAATTTTAATAATTTTAGGTGAATATAACTCAAAAACGGTTCCATAAGAACCGTTTTTGCCATTTGATATATTGTGTGGTAAAAAGATTAACGTTTTGAGAATTGGAATCTCTTACGAGCTCTTTTTCTACCGTATTTTTTACGTTCTTTAACACGAGGGTCACGGGTAAGCAATCCTTCAAGTTTGAGAACATTTTTGTATTCTTCGTTAGATTTAACCAGTGCTCTTGAAATACCGTGTCTGATAGCACCGCACTGTGATACTATACCGCCGCCTACAGCCTTAACTCTGACATCATATCTGTCTTGAGTTTCGGTTAAAACAAGCGGTCTATATACTAACATTTCAATAGCCGGTCTGTTTCCGATATAATCTGTTAATTTTTTGCCGTTAACAAAGATTCTGCCTGAACCTTTAACCAGTTTTACAACTGCAATAGAGGTTTTTCTGCGTCCTGTTGCTTTAATTTCAGTATCTGCCATTATTTAGCCTCCTTCGGTAATACAACCGGTTTTTGTGCTGCGTGCGGGTGTTCCGGTCCAACATAAACTTTTAATTTGTTGAATTGTTCAGCACCCAGTGTATTGTGCTGTAACATACCGCGGACAGCATGTTCAATAACAATTCTCGGATCTTTTTCCATCAACTCTTTGAAACTTGCTGATTTTAATCCGCCCGGATAACCGGTGTGGTGTAAATAAATTTTGTCAGTTTCTTTTTTACCTGTAACTTTCACTTTTTCTGCGTTAATAACGATAACGAAATCACCGGTATCAACGTTTGGAGTGTATTCAGGTTTGTTTTTGCCTCTCAAAATGTTTGCAATTCTTGTTGCCAGGCGGCCTAAAACTTCGCCGTCTGCATCGATTACATACCATTTTCTTTCAACTTCAAGAGGTTTTGCTGAATATGTTTTCATTGCATTTCTCCGTTTATTATATTAATACATTACTTTCATTAATGTTAATCCGTAAGGACTAACTGTCATTCCCGCTTTTGTGCGGTCTTTGGATTCTAAAACATATTTCATATGTTCTGCCTCCAGATTATGTCCTTCTATTTCCAGAAGGGTTCCGACAATGGTTCTTACCATATTATACAGAAATCTGTTTCCTGTTATATCAATAGAAACCCTGTCGCCGGTTTTTGAAACTTTCGTTTCATATAAAGTACAAATTTTGCTCGGGTTTAGCGTTCCGGAACTTTTAAAACTGGAAAAATCGTGCTCGCCTAACAGATAATTTAGAGCGGTCTGCATTCTTTCTATGTCAATTTTGTATTTGACCCGCATTAAATCGCCATCAAATGCATTCTTACATCTGCGATTTATAAATTCGTATCTGTAATAGCGTCTTTTGGCTGATTTTTGCGCATGGAATGCCTGATCTACCTGTTTTAAATCAGTGACGGAAATATCGTCAGGTAAAATTTCATTTATGGAATAGAGAAACTTTGAAGCAACAATTATTTCATCTGTATCAAAATGAACTACCTGACCAAGAGAGTTAACTCCTTTATCCGTTCTTCCGGAAAAAATTGTCTTTATTCGCCGGTTGTTATTTTCTGCGGTATTTTCGCCCGTTGAGTTTTCTTCAACATTGGAAGAACCGCTTTTTATCAATGTACAAAGTGCCTTTTCAAGTTCGCCCTGTATTGTCGGAGAATCAATCTGTCTGCCGTTTTCAAATTGAATCTGGCTTCCGGAGTAATTCTTGCCTATATACTGAACCTGAAATGCGTATCGCATCGGTTATTACACCAATTGAATTAATGCCATTTCAGAAGCATCACCGCGTCTTGGCGGAAGGTGGTATATTCTTGTATAACCGCCGTTCTTTTCAGAATATTGTTTGCCGATAATGACAAATAATTTTCTTAAAACGGTTTGTGATGCCAATTTTTTATCTGTTTGCGGCGCATCAAACACTTCACCTGAAGTCAAGTCCATATATTTACCGGTTTCTTTGTTGTAAATATATCTTGCTGCTTGACGTATAGAATGAAGATCGCCTTTTTTTGCAAGAGTGATAATCTTTTCTGCATAAGGTTTCAATGCTTTTGCACGAGCCAATGTAGTTGTGATTTCACCGTGTACAAAAAGTTCAGTCGCTAAAGAACGGAGCAAAGCCTTTCTCTGGTCTTGCGCTTTTCCAAGCGTATGTTTTTTACACATATGTCTCATTTTTCTTTATCCTTTACTTATTAATTAATTGTATTATCTACGGATTTAATCCTTATCCGATTAAATCTTCTTCCACAGGGCTTGGAGCTAAGTCTAAACCGAAGTGGTGTAATCTTTCGATAACTTCATCTGATGATTTTTTACCGAAATTCTTTATATTTAATAAATCATGTTCTGATTTTTTCAAAAGTTCAGCCATTGAGTTAATGCTTGCTCTTTTCAAACAGTTGTATGCTCTTACTGACAATTCAAGTTCTTCAATTGTCATTGTAGGTGCTTCTTCTGTTTCTTTTTCTTCCGGTTCTGTTTCTGCTGATGCAACCGGAGAAACAGCAGGCTGTCCTGTAATTGATGCAATCTGCATAAAGTGTTCAATTAAAAGGTTAGAAGCCTGGCTTAATGCGTTTTGGACATCGATAGAACCGTTTGACCATATTTCAAGAGTCAATTTATCAAAGTCTAAAGCATCACCTACACGGGCATTTTCAACATTATAACTTACACGTTTGATTGGCATAAAAGTTGCATCAATAGGTAAAATATCTATTGTAGCATCTTTAGCATCTCTTGGAACATCGTTCGGAACATATCCTTTGCCGGTATCAACAATGATATCAGCGTGGAATGAACCGCCGTCTGCAACTGTACAAATTAACCAATCAGGGTTAACTACTTTTACACCTGCAGGTAATTGAATATCGCTGGCTAATACAGGACCCGGTTTGTCAACATCAATTCTGAGGTGCTGGGATTCTTTAGAATCTGTTTTTACAACTAATCCTTTTAAATTCAGCATAACGTCGATTACATCTTCCAATACACCAGGAATTGCAGTATATTCGTGAGTAATACCTTCAATTCTTGCGCTGGTTACAGCAGTACCTTCAAGACTTGATAATAATACTCTTCTTAAGGAATTACCGACTGTTGTTCCGAACCCTCTTTCTAATGGTTCAATGACAAATTTACCGTACTGTGAACCATCAGAACTTGTTGTTGTATTAACACATTTAATTTTTAATTCCATTCTTTTATTCTCCTAGTTTTTATCTACTTAATTGTTAGTCATATAAGTTAATGCTTACTACTTACAATTTCTACTTAGAATAATATTCAATTACAAGTTGTTCCTTAATTTCAGGATCTAATTCTTCTCTTTCAGGAATTCTATCGAATGTAATTTTTAATGCTTCTTTATCGATTGTCATCCATGCCGGAGCGCAAGCCATATCAATCATGCCGATTACATCGTTCAAGTATTTTGTACTTCTTGCTTTTACTGTAATCACATCTCCTGCTTTAACAAGATAAGAAGGTATATCAACTTTCTTGCCGTTTACAAGTACGTGGCCGTGGTTAACAATTTGTCTTGTTTGTTTACGGGTAATACCGAATCCGGCTCTGAATAAGATATTATCTAATCTGGATTCAAGAAGCTGGAGCAAAATTGTACCTGTAACCCCTTTTCTTCTTGCTGCTTCATTGTAGTATCTTACGAATTGTTTTTCACTTACCAGATATGTGAATCTTATTTTTTGTTTTTCTGCTAAGTGGATTGCATATTCAGAAAGTTTTTTTCTTACAGCACCGTGCTGTCCTGATGAGGTTTGTCTCATAGAAGAAGTTAACTTTCTGTTTGATAAGTCTTTAACTTTTTTGTTTCTGAATAATTTGTTGGTTGGTCCTGTATATCTTGACATTGTTTAATTTTCTCCTTTTTCTTGTGCGGGGCATCTATGGTTTGTGTATGGACTATTTACACAAGCCCCCGCGGTTACTACTTTCTTACCTTTTGTCCTGTTTCGGACACTGCATATTTAATGCAAAAAGGCATAACGCAGATTATACTCTACGTTTTTTAGGCGGACGGCATCCGTTGTGAGGAATAGGAGTTACATCTTTGATAAGTGTAATTTCCAAACCTGCAGCCTGAATTGCTCTGATAGCAGTTTCTCTGCCTGAACCCGGCCCTTTGATATGAACTTCTACTTTTTTCATACCCTGGTCAATTGATTTTTTAGCAACCAGTTCGGCAGCAGATTGTGCTGCAAACGGAGTGCCTTTTCTTGCTCCTTTAAAACCTGAAGCACCTGCTGTTGCCCAAGCAATAGCATTACCTTGAGTATCTGTAGAAGTTACAATTGTATTATTGAAAGTTGATTGAATGTGAACAACTCCCTGTAATACATTTTTCTTTTCTTTTTTCTTTGTTTTTTGTGGTCTTGCCATTTCTTTTTCCTTTATCTTCTTTCTTATATTTTCTTATCATTTTCCCTTTCGGGGTATGGATTTGTAAGAAGTTTTAATGAACTATCTTACTTTTTCTTTGCAATAGGTCCTGTTTTTTTACCGCGCTGGGTTCTTGCATTTGTTTTTGTTCTTTGTCCGCGGCACGGAAGTTTACGTTTGTGGCGTAAGCCTCTGTATGAACCTATTTCCTGTAAACGTTTAATATTCATGGTGACTTCACGTCTTAAATCACCTTCGATGTGATAATTAGATAATTCGTTTCTTAATTTTTTAATATCATCATCTGTTAAATCGTCTGTTCTTAAATCCGGTGAAATTCCGGTTGCTGCTAAGATATTCTTAGCTCTTGTCGGGCCTATGCCGTAAATGTAAGTTAACGCAACTTCCATTCTTTTATTACGAGGCAGGTCAACCCCTACTAATCTTGCCATGTTTTTCTCCTTTTCTTGTTGTTAGATTTTTTTTGCTATGAGGCTTAAATACTTCCTCACCACCTGCTGAATACCCGCAGGTTCGGTGCTAGTTTCAGATTCTTTCCGGTTCAAAACTTCCTGTATTGCTTTATAATTTTTAGAAATTATTTCGTTTCAAAAAGTTTATCGCCGTGATTCACCGGTATGCCGTATAGCAAAGCACCCCGGCAAAAACCTGTACTAACCTTGTCTTTGTTTGTGTTTCGGGTTTTCGCAAATGACGGCAATTCTGCCTTTTCTTTTTATGCATTTGCATTTGTCACACATTTTTTTTACTGATGATCTTACTTTCATTTTTCTTTCCTTTTATATTGTTTGTACGTGAGATTTTCTATTTTAATCTGAATGTGATACGTCCTTTTGACAGGTCGTAAGGTGTCATTTCAACTTTTACTCTGTCACCCGGCAGTATTCGTATAAAGTTTTTTCTGATTTTGCCGGATATATGTGCTAATATTTCGTGGTCATTTTCGAGTTTGACTCTGAACATAGCGTTTGGCATTGATTCAATAATTGTGCCTTCCAATTCTATTACGTCTTTTGCCATATTTTCCTCATTTTCGGCTTGTGAAACTGCCCAATAAACATGGGTCTTTTATTTTATCTTACCTGCAAAATATTTGTTTGCAAGCGGTATTTGTGTTCTTTTTAAGGATTTGTTACTTTAATTTTTACTATCTGTTTATATAAAAATAAAGAACTTCAAATAACATACGGCTTTGCCGGAAGTGCTATAATAAAAACAGTTTTAAAAGTTTTGTAAATTTTTATTAAGGTTTTTAATGTGTGAATGTTTAATTAAATAATCGTTAAAGTAAATTTCCTTCTAAATCATATAATTTAATATTTAATATTTGTTGATGAAATTGCCTTTTTATTTACAATAAAACTTGTTGGTATATTAAAGTTTCGTTTTTGTAACGAAATTTAACAGATAAAGTTGTGCTAAATATAAAAACTGTATGCTTCATAAATAAGTTATTGCGCGCACTGAAATCTCGTGATAACATTTAGGTATGACACAGAATGTTGAAGTTGTTACCGTGAAAAGAATGTCGCCTGAGGATATTGACGGTGTTATGCAGATTGAAGCCGCCGCATACGGAGATCATCACTGGTCAAAATCGTCATTTTTAAGTGAGATATCCAATGATTTGGCATATTATTACACTCTTCAACTGCAGGATGGTACGGTTTGCGCTTACGCAGGCTGCTGGCATATTCTTGAAGAAGCGCATATTACAACTATTGCCGTTCACCCTGATTACAGAAAACGCAAGTTTGCGCAAGTTCTGCTTTGCAGGGTTATAAATGATTGTTACAAGGATAAAATAAAGTATATTACGCTTGAAGTCAGAGTGAGCAACACTGCTGCAATAAATTTATATACAAAGTACGGTTTTTCATCCTTCGGGAAAAGAAAAGGCTATTATCAGGACAATAACGAAGATGCATTAATTATGTGGACAAAAAATATATTTTTTGATGAATTTAAAATTCCGTACGATAATCTGGCAAAAGTTTTGGGAGAGCAGATAACTATCAATGAATGAAGAAGTTTTAATACCTAAAATGACCCGTATAGACAAGACCCGCAAGAAAAAGATTAAGATACCGGTTATCAATCTTGTTTTAATATTTTTTGCGATTTTGTTATATATTTGCTCTACATTTATCAATTTGAATATAAAGCATTATGTTCTTCCGGCGAATCTTTTTTCCGGTGCAAAACTTACAGCGGAAAGTTTTATATACAGTTTTTTCTTCATTCCGCAGGTGCCGGTTGTGTTATTTGCGGCTTCCGTGCTGGGTAAAAGAATGGCGGTAATAAGTGTTATCCTGTATCTTCTGGCAGGACTTGCCGGAATGCCTTTGTTTGCTTTAGGCGGCGGAATTAAATATATTGCACAGTTCGGGTTCGGGTATCTGGCTGCATATATTCCTGCGGTTATTATTACCTGCAGGCTGCTCAAAGAAAGATATTCTTTTTCGGATATGGTAAAGGCCGCAATTGCCGGTGTGCTGGTTATCCATGTTATCGGGATTTTGTATATGGCTGTTGTTGCTCTTTTCCGCCATGCCGGATTTATGTTTGTTGGCGGATGGATAGCAGCGCAGAGCGGTTTGAAAATTATTTACGATATTTTGTTTAGTTTTGTTTTAATTGTGGCAGGTAAATATATACACAGCGGCTTGTCCTATATTATTAAATAATATTGCCTATATATTTATAATGTGTTAAAATCATTCTTGGAGGATGGGAAGGTATAATGAATTTTTTTAGATTTATTTCAGATATTCCGATTTTAATTGTTTTAATTGTATTTATTGCTTCTACCATATATTGTTTTTCAAAGTATTTGCAAACCGGTAAGAATTTGAATTTTTTTATCGGCTTTATATCTCAATTTAAACGCAATGACTTAAATTTTCGATTTAAAGAAATCGATAACTGGATGATGAGTAATCCGTATTTTTGTTCGACCTGGATGGAGTTCAGAAACACTCTGGTATTTTCGGAATCTGTCGCTTTAAAGGCTGAAGGGAAAAATGTTTCTTATAAGGATATTTCATCTACGGTTCAGAATGTGCAGACAACTTCGGATCCGTTGTATTTCTTTAATGAGGAATCTCTTGTTACATCTAAATTTAATTTCAAAATGATACAGACTATTCCGACGGTTTTAACAGGTTTCGGGCCTTTGTTTACATTTTTGAATATAGCAATTGCTTTCGGGAAAATTGATTTTACAACTCAGGAAAGAACGGTTGCATCTGTTTCGAATTTTATGGTCAGCATGCAGACAGCGGCTTTGGTTTCCGTATTTGCGGTCGGTTCTTCGCTTATTTATTTAATGCTTGAACGTATAATGTATAACAAAATGTGTAAAACTCCCGTGAATAAAATTCAGGAAATTATGGGCGGACTTTTTGCCAGTGTTTCAGCAGAGAAGTTTTTATACGAGTTGTTAAGGGAATCAAAAATTCAAAGCAATGCTGCTTCCAATGTTATGTCAGGTATTCCGGGCGAGTTCAAGTCCGCATTTAATGCAAGTTTGGCAACAAATCTGGTTCCGTATTTAGAAAACTTAATATTCGGGCTAAACCAGATGAACAAACAGTTAAAAGAATCGTTAAAAGAAAAGGAAGCAAAAGACGTTGTAGATGAATTATTTTAAGGGATAAGGATGTCGATTAGATACATAAAAAAGAATAGCGGAGGCGGAACCGAGGAAAATATTTTCTGGGTTACTATGGCAGATTTACTTCTGGGGCTTGCTATTATCTTTATTACCCTTTTTGTACTTGCGATGACAGGATTTTCGCAGCAGGATATACAGCAGCAAAAAGTTAAAATGGAAGTTTCCGAAAAAATCAGCGGAGAGTTAAAAAAAGCAAATATTGCGGCGGATATAGATAAAATGACCGGTGATTTGAAAATAGATGCAGTGGAGCTTTTTGAACTTAACAGTTATGTTTTGTCAGATAACGGCAAGGCATTGCTTGATAAACTTGCTCCTATTTATATAGATTCAATTTTTGCTGATAAAGAATTATCGGAACAAATACAATATATTATTATTCAAGGACATACGGATTCGCAGATGTTTGCAGGTGTAAGTTCTAAAGATGAACAGTTTTTAAGAAATATGGATTTGAGTTTGAAAAGGGCAAATGCTGTTGCTGAATATATTTTCAAAACAAAGTATAACAGGGCTTACGCTGATAAGTTCAGGAAAATAGTAGTTGTTGAAGGCAAGAGTTTCAACGAGCCTGTTCTGGTAAACGGCGTGGAAGATTACGATAAAAGCCGAAGAGTGGAATTAAAGTTAAAAGTTAAAGATTGGAATGTTTCAACGGCACTGGGATTGAAAAGAGAATAGATATGATAGATACTGGAAATATTTTAGAAACGATTAATATGGTTAAATTGTACAATCTTGATATCAGGACGGTAACGCTTGCCCTGAGTTTGAGAGATTGCATTGCAGAAGATACAGATGTTGTCTGTGAAAAGATTTATAATAAAATTCAGAAATATGCCAAAAATCTGGTAGAATACGCAGAAGAACTTGCGGATGAGTATTCTATACCGATTATTAATAAACGAATTGCGGTTACTCCTGTTGCTTTCCTTGGAGAATCCTGCAAAAATCCTGATTATGTTAAAATCGCAAAAACATTGGATAAAGCGGCAAAAGATGTCGGGGTTAATTTTATCGGCGGATTTTCCGCTCTAGTGGAAAAAGGATGCACAAAAGGCGACAGGCTTTTGATAGAAAGTATTCCTGAGGCACTGGCAAGTACGGATTATTTATGTTCTTCGGTAAATCTTGCTTCATCCAAATCCGGAATAAATATGGATGCTGTTTTAAAAATGTCCGAAATTATTAAGCAGTCAGCCGAATTAACCAAAGACAAAGACGGAATAGGAGCGGCTAAACTGGTTGTATTTTGTAATGCACCGGGGGATAATCCGTTTATGGCAGGTGCGTTTTGCGGTATGGGCGAACCGGAATGTGCGCTGAATGTCGGAGTTTCTGGCCCCGGAGTTGTAAGGGCTGCTGTTGATGCCCTTGACAAAAATGCTGATATGAGCGAACTTGCAAATAAAATTAAAGAAATTGCATTTAAGATTACAACGACAGGGGAGCTTGTCGGACGTAAACTTGCGCAGAAACTTGATATTCCGTTCGGTGTAATTGATTTGTCGCTTGCTCCGACACCTGCTGTCGGGGATAGTGTTGCCGGTATTTTTCAGGCGATGGGGCTTGAACATGCCGGTGCGCACGGTACAACCGCTGCTCTTGCAATGCTGAATGATGCTGTTAAAAAAGGCGGTATTATGGCAAGTTCACATGTCGGCGGATTATCAGGAGCCTTTATTCCGGTATCTGAAGATGCAGGCATGATAGAAGCGGCTTCTAAAGGCTTTTTAACTTTTGACAAACTCGAAGCAATGACATCAGTTTGTTCTGTCGGACTTGATATGATTGCTATTCCGGGTAAAACTCCTGTTGAAACAATAGCCGGTATTATTGCCGATGAAATGGCTATAGGTATGATTAACAAAAAAACTACTGCAGTGAGGATAGTTCCTGCATTCGGCAAGGATGTCGGAGATAGGGTTTCTTACGGCGGACTGCTCGGAGAGGCTCCGATAATGCCGGTAAACGAGTTATCTTCGGCTGATTTTGTAAAACGTGGAGGCAGGATTCCTGCTCCGATACACAGTTTAAATAACTGATTTAATCGGTAAATTTCCTACAAATGTATTAAAACTGATTAAAAAAGTTGAAATTTAATATTATTTTGATATACTAGACACAGAATAGAGGATTTATGGCGTCACTTAACGAACTTGCAAATAAATTGCAAACATTTATTATAGAACAACAAGTCGATCCGCACAATTTGCGGCAGTTGAACATACACAAGTATAACAATCTCAAATTGAAGATTGCTCAGTTGAGTTACCCGAATGTTGTTATATGTATTGGTATTTCAGAAGCGACCTATAACCTTGAAGACGGAACGAAAGTTGACGGCGGTCTGGGGCAAGATGAGCGTTATGTTTTGAAATGGCTGCGCAAAGGTCCTGTTATAGATAGTTTAAAACACTTGTATTATGAATTGACTGACCTTGTTTCTCTTGAAGAAGAAGTTCTTATGGAAAAACAAGACCTCGAAGCTGCTGCGGATGAGGCTAAAATTGATATCAGGACTACGAAACGGAAAGTTAAACTGCCTAAAGATTCGCCATTACAAGAATTTGAATACGATCCTAAGTCTGAAGAAAAAGTTAAAGAAGAATACGAACAGAGTATTAACAATCCTGCAATACCTAAACTTCAAAGATATGAAGAAGCATCTGATCTTGAAGTTTATAAAGGTCCTGGTTTGTTAAAGACATTGCAGGAAGCTATTGCGGTATTCGATCTTAATGAATTTCTTGCCGGTAAATATAAATCATCTAAGAAAAAGAACAGCAAGAAAGATAACGATGACGATGAAGAATAGTGATTAATGTATGACAAATTTAAATGATTATGCAACAAAGTTACAAACTTTTCTGATAAGAGAAGTGCAGGATGACGGCAGACGAGTAAGCAAAGCCCGTTATAATAATCTTAAAATGAAAATCAGTTCCAGACTGCAATATCCTAATGTGATAATTACTATCGGAATATCAGAAGCAACATATAATATAGAAGATGGTACAAAAACAGAGGGCAGTCTTGGGCCGGATGAAAGATATGTATATAAGTGGCTCAGCAGGAAAGAAATTCAGCCGGCATTGAAAGAATTATATCTGCAAATGACCGAACTTGTTGATTTGGAAGAAGAGCAGCAGGAATTAAAAGAAGAACTTGAAGACGAAATGATGGGTGATATGGAGGGTTTTGCCGGCGAAAGCAAGATTGATGACCGGCCTTCAAGACACTCAAAGAAAAATAATTTCCGTAATTTGATGATGCCTTCTCAATATCTTGAAAGAGAAGAAGAAGAGAAAAAGAGAAGAAAAGAAGGACTTATTCGCCGTGAAGATGCTGTTATTACTCCGCTTGAAACAGTATCTGCCGCTTATGAAGAATTTAATGAAGAAACAGATTTAGAAATATATAACGAACAAAAACTGGAATCTCTGGAGAACTTGTCAAAACAGCATGATTTGATGAATTTTATGAAAGGCATGTTCGCAAGACCAAATAAAGATGACGATGAATAAATGCATCTGCTCAGGCTTTTTATTGTTGTTACCGGTCAGGATTTCAATATGAGTTATTATGTGAAAGTCAGAAATTCGGGATAGGGCTTCTCCTTCCCCTGATTGGAGAAGGC
>CALUYV010000054.1 GCA_944325095.1 Candidatus Gastranaerophilales bacterium
ACGGATTTTACGATAAATTACGCAAAATCAATCGACGGCAGCAAGAACGTTCTGGACAAAATGAAAAACGACGGCGGAGCAAATGTGTAGGGTTAGTAGGTTTTGGTAATCTCTGATTACCGGAACAATATAGATGCGGTAAATTAAAATTTACCGCAACCCACAAACTATATTATTATAAATTACAGTGAAATTTGAAAAAATTTAGAATACAACTTGCCGGAAGAAATCAAACAATGTGTTCTTTTACATTGTGATAGTATTAGTGCTCAACATTTCCATTATCATCCAGACGTAAATATCCATCTTTATTCTCTCTCATATCAATAACTTTATCAATGTTAGTTCCGTCAAACCGACTTTTGCCCATAAGAAAGATTCTGTCCACCATATCACCCAAAATTTTTCCGACCAAACTACCATCTCCTATAGTAACCTGGTCATTACCGCCATCCTTTAAATCAATATCATCAACTAAGGAATTTTTAATATTGTAAACATCACTTTCGTCAGTACCTTTAACACTCCTCAATTCCAAATCCTGTATTGTAGTCTTAAATCCATTACGGAATATCGACGGTTCTTTATATACCTGAGGCTGGGCATTTATACGTTCAAGCTGTATATCGCTTATTTCAAATACCCCATAGTCAGTATATATTGTGTATACAGTAACGGGCTGAATTCCATAAGCTTCATACCCTTCGTTCTCTTTTTTCGTAGAAGCGCCTTTAAATCCCTCGATTTTAATACCATGAAAATTTGTAATTTGTGGTTCAGTCATTCTTACATCCTCCATTATTGTAAAAATTGTTTTTATAATTTAATAAAGGAGATCTGTATATAAAAATTGCCACACCTCACCATATCATATCATATCATATCATATATCAGATTATTATAAGGGTTTCAGGCTTTTTTAAATTCATCTTTACATTTCATTACAAAATAAAAAACTGTGCCTTTATTTAGCACAGCTGCTCTTATTTTTTATTGCGGCCTGATTATCTGGAGTAAAGGTCAAACCGGCCGCATGAAAGTATTCGGTTAGTGGGGTAAAAATAATTTAGTAAGATGGGTAAATGTCTATTATAATTCTTGTCTGTGACCGCTTAAAAATTAAGCAGTGTAACTTATATGGTTGTAAATATCAGGATTGATATTTACATCGTTTTCGTTTGTTCTTTTGAACTCTTTAATTGCTCTGCCGACTTTGTTAATAAAAGCCGTAACAAAGTTGGGGTTTTGAACCATATCAGACTTGCTTGAGCGTCTTAGGTCATTTTCAAAGTTAATTTTGGCATTTGGGTTTTGGAGAGCCAAAATTGCAACGCTCGGGGTAATGTTATTCATGGTGTTTTCACCAAATGATATATATTTTCTGCTGTTTAATCCTATTCTATCTACTTTCATTGTAATCCTCCTCTCTTGAGGTCTTATTAAGTGTTTGTTTAACACTTCATCCTTACATTCACACTATAAACTAGAATAATTTATTTGTCAACCCCTCTTGTGAACTTTTGTAAAGCAGGCAGAATACCTGATAACTCTTGCTTCTAGGCATAAAGTGCTAAATTTACACTTATTTTAAAGTGTTTTTCTTACACTTTTCTTTAGAAATTACCCATGCTTCTATTTATTTTGCTGCCTGTTTGGCTTATTTTCGGGGCTTTTCAAATAGGACAGCCGGTGAATTGCTTATATTCCGGAATTTGGATTAAATATAATTAAATCTTTTTCATACTTCCAGCTATTCTTAATTCCAACGGGAGCCAATTCAGCTCCCTTTTTTTACTTTGCAACCAATGCAGATTAAAACATTACAAAACTATTAATCATCTAACTTACGTAAGAAAACCCAGTAGAAAAGCCCTGCAAAAGGTGCTATATATCCCAGCAGCACAAGCTTTCGCGCAGGACCGGGGTACGGAAGCGATAATTCAACATCAATACTGTTGATATAACATATATAAGATATGATGCATCCGGCTATAGTCAATAAAATCAATTTTATTGTTGACTTTTTCATATATAAAGACCTGCATTAAACGTCCGGCAAATCACCCTTTACCACTGCGGTTTCGTCGCCTTCCAGTTCAAAAACGTTATGAAGCGCTTTCAAGGCTTTTTCTGCATCATCTTTATCTACAAGACAGCTTATTTTTATTTCACTGGTAGAGATCATTTTTATGTTCACCCCAAGATCCGCAAGGGTTTGGAACATGGTTGATGCAATACCGGGTCTGTCAATCATGCCGGCTCCGACTATTGAAACCTTTGCTATATTATCATTCACCTGAATGTCACCGCAATTCAGGTCTTTTTTCAATGCATCCAGTGTTTTTATTGTTTTGTCAAGATCCGAACTGTCTATTGTAAATGCGATATCATTTGTATTTGAAACTTTTCTTGCGTAAGACTGGATAATCATATCAACAGAAATATGTTCTTTTGCAAGATTGCTGAATAATTTTGCAGCCTGTCCGGGTGTGTCCGGAACATCACAAACAACAATTCTTGCCTGTGACAAATCTGCTGCAACACCTGTAACCGGTTTATATATTTCCATTTTATCAACTCCTAATATTAAAGTACCTAAATTGTCAGTTTTAAAACTGCTTCTGACACGCAGAGGAACATTAAATTGCTTTGCGGTTTCAACGCTTCTGGGGTGAAGAACATTTGCACCTGCATGCGCAAGTTCAAGCATTTCTTCATAAGAAATTTCATCTAACCTTGTAGCTTTCGGAACAATTCTCGGGTCTGTTGTGTAAACCCCTTCAACATCCGTATAAATATCGCATCTTTCTGCATTCAATGCTGCAGCAAGAGCCACGGCTGAGGTATCAGAACCTCCTCTGCCGAGAGTTGTAATCTCCCCGTCTTCAGTAACCCCCTGAAAACCGGCTACAACTATAATTTTACCTTCTTTTAAATTTTTCTTTAATTTATCGGTCTTAATATCTATAATTCTTGCTTTAGAATGAACATTTTCAGTAATTATGCCTATTTGCATAGCATTAAAGCTGACGGCATCATACCCTTGAGCCTGAATTGCCATTGCCAGAAGCGCGATGGAAACACCTTCTCCGGTCGACAAAAGCATGTCCATTTCCCTGCCTGACGGATCTGCAGACAAATCTTTTGCCATTTTTACAAGATAATCTGTTGTGTGCCCCATTGCAGAAACGACAACTACAACATCATTTCCGTTTTCTTTTTCTCTTATGACGGTTTTAGCTACATTCTTAATTTTTTCAGTGTCGGCAACCGATGTGCCGCCGAACTTTTGTACAATAACTTTTCTCAATTGTTTTCCTTTTCCTGAAGTTTATTTAACATTTCAGCCAATTCCGCCGATTTGTCAGGGTATTTAAACGCATTTTCATCTATGCTTTTAATTTTATTTGCCAGCTCCAATGCTTCTTTTATATTATATTCACAAACGTTTTCCTTGACAAGTATGTAACTTGTGAAAAACAACAAGTTCAATAATTCCGGATTGTCCGGAGCGTATTTAACAGCTTTTCGCAATTTTCGGGCGGCTTCTGAAACATCGTCTGAAGAAATTAAAAATTTTGAATAGTCAATATATGTTCTCAGTCTTTCCGGATTATATTTAATTGCCGATTCAAAATACTCTCTGGCATTTATATTGTCTCCAAGGTGCATATAGGCTTTTGCAATATAGTAATTATTTATCGGATCAGACAAATCCTCTTTTAAAGCGGATTTGAAACAGTGAATGCCTTCCATATAATTTTCTTCCGCACAATGGAGCAGGCCAAGCCCTGTCAGAGCAAAAGATTTATTTTCTTCATTATTGCCGGCTGCCTGTTCAAGAATTTCCTTTGAGCCTTCAATACTTCCATTTATTACATTCAAATATGCTTTAATTAATTGAACTTCTTTATTATTACAATCAAGTTCAACGGCTTTTTGGATTTTTTCGGAAGCTTCTTCCATTCGTTCAAATTTTATAAGTGATAATGCCCATTCTATATATAAATTTGGAGTTATCAGAGAAAGAGATTCTGCCGTTTCATAATTTTTCAGCGAAGCCGGTTCATCACTTTTTATTCTGTAAATCTCGCCTGATAAAAGATATGCCGGAAGCATGTTTCTATTAAAATCAAGAGCTTTAGCCGTATAAAAAAGAGCACTGTCATAATCTTTTTTCAGAAATAACAGTTTTGCATATTCAAAAGAATTTCCTTCATTCGGAGCGACATTTGCCAGAAACTTCAACTTACTTTCTGCATCGTCATACATTTTAAGCTTTATTTCCGTGACTGCAGCAAGGAAAATAGCATTCAGATTGTATTTATTTACCTTTGCCGAAGCTGCAAACTTTTCACGGGCTTCCGCGTATTTTTTCTGTTTCATCAAAGACATTCCCCATCCCATCAGAACCTCTGAATTTAACGGGGTAAGCTTATCCGCATTTTCAAAAGATTCATCAGCCTCGTCATAAATACCGGAATTCAAAAGAGCAAACCCTAAATATTTCCATATAGTTTTGTCATTTTTGTTAAGATTTGCCGATTTTTTGTATGCATTTACAGAATCTGCAAATCTGAACAATTTGTCATAGACCATGCCTTTATACTTATATACAAGAGCATCTTCTTGCGGCAGACTTTCGGCTTCCTGTAAAATATCAAGAGCATCTTTCAGGCGTCCTTCCTCAATACATTTTTTTGCCCTGTTCACATAAGCCACTGATGGTAAAGATTGAATTACAGAACTTTCCTTATAACTGTCAATTTTAGAATTTATAGATTGAATCTTATTTATTATTTCTTCAAACCAATCAGACAATCCGCCACCTCTCTGAATGCTCCGCATCCGCCGTCTTTGCTTGTAATTTGTATGCCTTCTAACTCCTTTAATGCTAAAGGTGCATGAGGAACAGTAAGACAATGTTTTGTGAATTTCAAACTTTCCAAATCATTTACGTCATCACCTATGTACAAATATTCATCCTCCGATAATGAATATTTTTCTACAATACCTTTAATTATATCTATTTTCTTTCTTATATTTGTATGAACTTCTTTGATATCAAATTTTTTAGCAATCATTTCAATTGCGCGGTTAGATTCACCGGAAACTATTGCTATATCAAATCCGTTCTTTTTTAATATTGAAAATCCCATGACATCTGCAAAGTTTAACTTTCTTGAAATATCTCCGCTGTCAGAAATATAAACACAATTGTCTGTTACAACACCGTCAAAATCTGTAATAACCATTTTTATAGTATCAGGTAATTTCAAATCAGTCATATTTCCAACAATCCTCACTTTACATTATTAACACACGGACGCTTATTTGTTATAATAAAGTATAACATAAAAAAGGTTATGATAATAATAGATTAAAGGTTAAACTAATGCTCTGGTATGTAATTAATATCTCAATAATTGTCGTTTTCATCGCGCTATTTCTTGTAACAAGACAGATGAACAAGCGATGGTCTAAAATTAACGATTATCTCGGAATGGTTACGAATACCGTCAACTCGGTACGTTACGGGAACCTCTCAACAAAGATAGAAAAAATAGAACATCCAACATATCAAAACGTTACGGACAGTATTAACAGAATGGTTGAAACTCTAAACGACCGCGAAAAAATGATTGTTGAATATCAAGCCGAACTTATCAGGCAGAACAAATTACTTGAGAGCGTTATTAACTCTCTTTCTGACGGCATTCTTATCGTGAACGAGCAGGGGAATATCTTAAGAGCGACCCCGAAAATCATAAAATGGTTCGGGGTTAAAGGAAACGACATTTTAGGCAAAAACGTTTACGACTTTATTGAAATCGACGGCGGAAATACAATTGAAAAACTTTCAGATACCGATGTTTTTATAAAAAATACTCCGACAAATAATTTTATAATAAATTCAGTAAGACTTTCTCTTGATGATAAAAAACGCTATGTTCTTCTTATAAAAGATATAACAACTCAAAGAGAAATAGAAACTTTAAAAGAAGATTTTGTTGCAACTCTGACCCATGACTTAAAAGTACCGATTGTAGCAGAAGCAAACATTCTGAATTTTCTTATAGACGGCAAGTTCGGAGAAATTAATGACAAACAAAAAGTTGCACTGTTAAATATGAAATCTTCAAACGAAGAGCTTATTGATCTTGTACAGATTGTTCTTGAAACTTACAAAATCAAAGAAACAGGAATTCCTCTTCTTAAAGAAAATATTAAACTTAACGAATTTTTGACAGACATCGTGAATGAAGTTCAGCCAATCGCTGCCAATTCAGGACTGGTCATTAACTTTACTCCGACCGAAAAGAATTTAACAGTATCTGCCGATGTCATGCAGCTTAAAAGGGTTGTTAAAAACTTAATTTCAAACGCAATTTCGCACAGCAACACGAAAAAAGATATTGATATAAAAACCGGAGAAATCTCAGGTTTTGTCACAATTTCAGTAATAGATTACGGCCAGGGGCTTCCGGAAGAAGAACTTAAATTAATTTTTAACAAATATTATTCTGCCGCAAAAAAATTCCGTAAAATCGGAACCGGTTTAGGGCTTTATCTATCACAGCAGATTGCAAAATCTCACGGCGGAGAAATTACCGTGCAAAGTGAAGAAAATGTCAGAACTGAGTTCTGTATAAAACTTCCTGATTAATTTTTTATTTTTATATTTCATAAAGTATGTTATTAGTATAGAGTTTATTTTAAAATACTTTTTTCAGTGAAATAAAGTCCTCCGGACGGGGCCGCTTTTGGTGGCAAAAGCGGCGCAAAACCAGCCGCACGCTTCGTTCACTAATAATCTGCAAGGCTCGGCATTAAGGCGGGTAAACTCGCTGCGCTCAAACAATACCCGCCTTTGAAGCTTGCCTCGCCTGCAATTATTGTTCACTACGCTATGGCGGCAAATGTAAATTTTCAGGTCTGATTAATGATTTACCGGCACAACTATTGTATTTAAAAATAATTCGACCTTTGTGGAGTGAGCAATCAATGTTCCGTTTCACAATTTCAGAGCAAGTGTTGTTTGAGTGCGAAGCACGAGTTCACTTGCTTTGGTGAAACGGTTACAATTGATTAGCGAATGAAACTCAGGTCGCAGTTTGCGTCGCTTTGCTGCCAAAGCGACCGCCGTCTGCGCAAGACCCGCCGGAGGCTTTATAAAAATATAAAATAATAAACTCTATACTAATTACATACTTTATGTTTATACTAAAAGCACTTTTATTATATAATATGAATTATGAAAGATTTTTTTATAGGGCTTCTGGATTGGATATATAAGAAAAAATGTTACTTCTGCAAACATTCTGATGAATGCGTCAAAATGTGCTCCAAATGCTACGAAACCCTTGAACATCTTCAGCCCGTTCCTAACAGAATAGTTAATGGAAAAAACGTCTACTGCGCAGGAGTTTATGAGAAAAATCTCCAAAAGCTTATCAGAGGACTCAAATACCACAACCAGAAGGAGCTCGCCTTCTATCTTGCCAAATTTATGTATGAATACTGGCAGAAAATTTCAGACAAGAATAACTTTCAGGTGGTTCCGGTACCTATCTACAAAACCAGAGAAAAGAAACGCAAATACAATCACATGACCCTTGTTGCAGAAGAATTTTGCAACCTGTCCGGCTGTACGCTTAACACTGATGTCATTAAAAGAATTAAAGACACAAAACCTCAATATAAATTGAAAAAAGCAGAACGTGAAATTAACCTCAAAGACGCTTTTGAAGTGGATGAAACTAATCTTTTGCCGATGAAAATTTTAATTATTGACGACATTTGTACAACCGGCTCAACTTTTGAAGAAATGATAAAAGAATTTGAAAAACATAATATTTTTGATATAACATGTTTTGCTGCCACAACACCGTTTGAGGAATAAATGATTTTAAAAGAATTTGCAACCTACATTCAATCCCGAAAAGAAGACATGACTTCAGGACAAACCACTGCCACTAAAATACTTTGCGACTGGATAAGGCTCGTCATTATGAAAAACCCGAAAGGTCATGTTGATAAAATTGTGCAAACTGAAATTCTGCTTGCACAAAATTCATCAGGAGATTTTTTTATTACAGCAAAATCCCCGAGCGGAAGAACTCTTCTTAACGCTCTCTACAACTTCGCTCTAAGCTATGAACACTACATTATGCAAAAGTGGCTCGACGACAAAAACCCGCAGGATTTTCAAAAGTAGCATAACAAATACCCTGTTGTCGGATTTTATTTATCCTTTTAAATCTAAAATATTAGTATAATTCAAATATTTTAAGGGAGCCGCAACATGACAAAATTACTACAATCACAAATCAGCAAACTAAAAGAATTAAACAATCTTTTTATTGAATTAACCGCTAAAAACTGCAATCAAAGATGCAAAAACTGTTACATTGATTTTCCTATATCAAAAAATATCAAAGATTTTATTCCGGATGATCTTATAAAAGAAACTCTTTCTCAAACTAAAAACGAAAACATTGAATGCATATACCTGACAGGAGCAGAACCAATGACACACCCTGATTTCAACGGAATTCTCAGGATGTGTCTTAAACGCACTAATGTCTGTATTTGTACTAACGGAAGCTTTATAAACGAAAAAAAGGCAAGATTTTTAAAACGGGTTGAGGATGAAAGCGATTATGAAATAATTTTCCAGCTTGGCATTGCCCACTATGATGAAATCAAAAATGATGATATCCGTGGCCGCGGTACATACAGACAAACACTCCATGCTATTAAAAGTCTTGTAAAATACGGATTTAACCCTATATTATGCATAACAGATTTCTACGGGGAAGGTCAACCACAAATTCTTGAAGGGTTTAAAACTGTTTGCGAAAAAATCGAGTTTCCTGCGAATGAAAACAACTTTAAAATAAATATTCCATACCAGAAAAATCAGAATCTTGATTTTCTTTCTTCGGACTGGCACAGCCTTGACTGTGTGTACGGAAGAATACTGACAACAAAAGGCGTTTATACCTGTCCATTTCTTGCAAATGACCACAGAGGCCGCTGCGGCAGCTCTTTTGATGACTATGCACGACACACCACACTTGAAACAGACTTTTGTGCGGCCTGCATCAAAAACCAGAAACCAATGTTCTCTATTAATTTCAAGAATTTCTGCTAACTATTTTTTCGCATACAATTTAATAGCGAAATTAATCAAAAGAACAGATTTATCTTTTTCGTAAGGCTCAACTTCAACCTTGCAAATATCAAGGAAATGTTCATGTTTATACAGGTCTTTTAAGAAGTTTTCAAAATTCTTGTAATTAGAAATTAATTCCATATTCAACTGTGCGACATTGAATTTACCCGGAGCGCCCTGCACAAATTTATCATCAGCAGGATCATAAGAATAGTCAATAGAGCGCATTTTAACAGTATTAGCTCTGATGATTTCAAGTATTTCAGAGAATTCGCCGGCAATAACACCTTCAGCATCCAATCCGGCTTCTGCAGGTTCAAACATTTGTTTTTCAATACCTGACATATCTTCCTGCTGTTTTACCGCTATTTTCAAATCGTCAAGTTCTCTTTGCTTGTCAGCCAGAACAAGAGTTTGTGCAGCATACTGCTCATTCAGATCCATTATATTTTGTACAGTCGGAGCAATTTGTGTTGCACCTAAATATACGACAACTAATAAAGCAAGTACAAGTATCAATACCGCATATTTCAACTTCATTAAAATTTCTTTAGCTTCTTCAGACATAATTTATAAAAATTCTCCATTGTAATTTAAGCAAGTTAATTAATAGGTTCATCACTCAGCAACTTATTTTTAGGCGGAAGGTTAACAGCTTTGCCTGTTGTTTTGCCGGCGGATTTCGCATTACCCTTCGCATCTTTGCCTTTAGCATCTGCAGCAGAAGCAGCAGCGCTTACATTTGAAATTTCAAAATCATAAGTCACAGGCAGATTTGACATAAATTCATCAACATCATCTGACACCATTTCAAGTTTTTGAAGTTTCAAATTACTTGAAACAAGATATTCTTTAAGATTTTTATAGAATGTATACACATCCTCAACAGTGCTGGCACCGCCTTTTATTGAAATATTGCCGCCCCCTTCTGTCATAAAATAAGAAAGCCATAACTGTGAAGGAACAGATTCTCCAATAGCGGAATATGCCATTAATTTAATACGATTATCCTGCAATGTTTTATTAATCTCATTCTTAACACTGAACTTGCCGGCCATTTGCTGTGCTTCTTTAAGTTCTTTGATTTCTTTTTCCACCTGTTGAATACTGGCATTTAATTCGTCCAGTTCAGCCTGTTTAGTAGCCTGAATCTTCGGTAACAGCAGAAAAGCAATAAGCACAGGCACAAGAATTATAGCCGAAACAACCACAGATAATACCATTGCCATTGTCGGGGTTGTAGTATATTCATTTTCACCTATTGTAATTGTAACCGTTTCTTCAGCCGCAACACCTTCACCGGCCGTTGAAAGGAAGTTACAAGTAATCGGATAATCTGATATTTTTGATATTGCAGCACCGATTGACTGAAGGGAAATCTTTAATATATTATCCGGCAATACATCCAGACTTACCGGTAAGAATTCTTTACGTTTAAATTTATTGTTTTCAATATACTCAACAGTACCGTCTACATTAAGATTTTTAGCCAGAACTTCTGCACTTACAGAATTTGTATCCGAAAGAATAACAAGGTAATTGGCAGGATAACTCATCAGAGTAATTTGAGCCGATGAAGTGATTACATTATAAATCTCATCACCTTCGTAAGATTTAATAGCAATCGGCTCCTCGTAATAATCAACAATATTTTTGCCGACCATTGACACAAGGCTGTAACCGTTGGAGCTAATTGACAACAAATTCCAGGTTACACCCGGCTTCATCTCATCTGCTGTAAGTCCGGTATAATCAAGAGCTCTCAATGTAGAAAGCAAAGACATTTCTACACCGACCAAAAACGCCCCTAACTCTGCTAATGTATTTGATATTTGTTCAACAACCATCTGCTGCACAGCAGTATAAAACAATTTTCTGGTTTCGCTGCTTCCGGTATTGGAATCCCACCATTGAACAATCGGATCATGTCTTTTAAAAACATAAGACTGTTCAACTTCAGATGTAACAGCACCGGTTATAGCTTCATCACCAAGCATCAACGACATTTCTATAGAACTGAACAATACTGTCGGCAAGTTTATTGTAACATTACACTTAGGAGAGATTTTCAACTCCTCAAACATTTCAGTAAGAGCAGTTTTAAACTCATCCATGTTACTTATTTCTCTTAGCGATTCATTATAAGCAAGCGGACGAACTGCATAATTTTTTACAGTATGACTTGCTTCATCAATTTGAATCATTTCAAGCCCGATGCCCGGAGTAACCGATAAATAAACATTATCCCTGTTTCCTGCAGTAAGTTTATCTATAAAATCATTAATTGCATTTGATCCCATAATTAATAAATTTCTCTTCCTATGTACTTAATTCTTATTTTTATTATACAATATATTTTATGAAGGTTGCAAATTTAACATAAATTTACACTATATGGAGGACTAACCCCGAATGAATGAGCTTATTTGTAAAATACAGGAGCTGAAAAAGAAAAAAAATGCAATAATTCTTGCTCATTGCTATCAAAATATTGAGATAGATGATGTCGCCGATTATGTTGGAGATTCTCTGTATCTAAGCCAGATGGCTGCAAAAACTGATGCCGATATTATTGTATTTGCGGGTGTGTATTTTATGGCACAAACAGCAAAAATCTTATGTCCTGACAAAAAAGTTCTCCTCCCGGATCTGAAAGCAGGCTGCGCAATGGCTGATATGATAAATTTACAACAGCTAAGGAATTTTAAACAAAAACATCCGGATATTCCGACGGTCTGCTATATAAACTCCACCGCCGAAGTGAAATCCGAATGCGACATCTGCTGTACAAGTTCAAATGCGGTTAAAATTGTTGAAAGCTTAAATACTGAAAAAGTTTTATTTGCACCTGATCAAAACCTCGGCCGATGGGTTGAAAAACAACTCGGTAATGTCAAAGTTATCACATACTCCGGATATTGCCCGATTCACCATAATATCACGGTTCAGGAAGTTTATACAATTAAAGAAAACCATCCGGACGTAAAACTTCTTGCGCATCCTGAATGCAAAGAAGAAGTGTCAGCCCTTGCAGATTACGTCGGAAGCACAACTGGAATTATGAATTTTGTAAAAAACAGTTCAGAAAATAAATTCATTATTGCGACGGAAAAAGGAGTTGTAGACAGACTTAAGCGCGACTATCCGGATAAAGAATTTATTATCATTAAAGAAAATCTTATTTGTGACAGCATGAAACTTTGTTCGCTTCAAGATATATTTAATGCTCTGAATAACGAAACATTTGAAATAGAGGTTAATCCTGATATTTCAAAAAAAGCACATAAATGCATTGACAGAATGCTGGAAGTGTCAACTGCCGGAGTAAAATAATATGACTGATGATATAATTTTCGGTAAAAACGCAATAACTGAAGCTTTGATTAGCGGAAACAGAGAAATTAATAAAATTTTGATTTCCAAAAATATTCACACCGATGCCAAAATCGAAAAAATTAAAGAACTTGCACG
>CALUYV010000055.1 GCA_944325095.1 Candidatus Gastranaerophilales bacterium
GCAAGAATCGGAGTTGAACACGGTGTTCCGATAAGAGCAAATATTACTCCGAGGAGAAAAGGATATATAAAACTGCTGTTTAACTTATTCTGCGGAATTTCTTTAATCACAACCGGAAGGTCAAAGTCGATTATGTCAAGAATTTTCAATCCCATAATCAGTATTATAGAGGCTACAATTAGCGTAAAATAAGGGTTTCCTACAAACAATTTCCCCGTAAAAGCACAGATTCCTCCGATTATGGCAAAGACAACACCGCTTCCGAATACAAAGATAATCATTTGCAGCAGAGTTTTTAGCGGTTTTTCATCCGAATAACCTCCGATATAGCCGATTATCAGGGGCAGCATTGATAAAGAACACGGTGAAATTGATGAAATTAAACCGCCTAGCAATGATGCCCCGAAAAGAATATATATACTTGTCTGGCTGTTAAATAATCCGGTAAGATTGTCCATTAATGAAGTCCTCTGATGTATTTATCCATTTCTTCTGCAGGAAGAGTTGTTTCTATTCTTGCCGCCTGTGTTCCGTCAGAGTTTAGCATAATAACGGTTGGAACCATTTGTACATTGTATTTTTTTATTAATTTGTTTTTCATATCATCACGGTTATCTACAATAATTTCGGTATATGCTATATTATCTTGATATTTAGGCATAAGTTCGTCAAAGACTTTTTCAACTTCTTTGCACTCAGAGCACATTGTAGATGAAAATTTTATTATTTGAGGTTTTCCGCTCACTTCTGCAATAACCGAGTTATTCTGGCTGCGGGATAATCCGAAAAATGCCAGTACCGGAAGGATTAATATTGCTAAAATGGTAAAAAGTGTTTTTTTGTTCATTGTTGAAGTTCTCCTTATTATTCTCTTCTTCTTCAATAATATTATTACAAATAAGTTCAACTGTTAACACTGTTAAATCGGGTTAAATCTTTTGTGCAATTTATTATTAGCCTTTTATGGCACCCCATGCTTTGATATCCCCTCGTTCGTATCTTATCAGATAGTATCCGCCTTTTTCATCCTGCACATATTCCATAGAGGCTTCCTGATAAATATCGTGGTCATTGTTAACAGGCGGCAGTCCTGTTTTCTCTCTTTTTTTGTTTGTTTTTTCAATCTTTTTATCTTCTTTCAGTTGTTTTTTTAACGCTTTATTATCCCGTACCTGTTTTTCTTCGGAGATTTCAACTTCAACGTGAATAACCGGAATAACGGCAACGGCCGTTTTTGATTGAATGAGAATCAAAAATTCCATATTATCAGTTAGGGCAAGTTCATAGTGTCCCGGTGGAATAAAATGCCCTTTACCGTCTGTAATTTCATCGACAATTGAAAGGGTCGGATAAGTAGATTCCCGGAGTCCGTACCGGTATATTGACTCAGAACCGAGAACAACACCTGCTGTTTCCTGCGGGGATTGCGGATACGGACGAGTTTCGGAGTGCATCATAACATTATCAAAAAAAGCACCTTCAAGCATCCTTATATCCTCTCCAGTAATTTTTGAATACTCGATTTTATTTGTTTAAAACTTTTGCCCAGTGCGTGTTCGGAGCCGACAAACACGAGCGAAACATATTTTTGAGAATTACCGAGGTTGTTTTCTTTCAGCAGTATCCTGTAACTTTCCCGCATTAATCTTTTCAAACGGTTGCGCTTAACCGCACGTTTGTGAACTTTTTTACTTACTACAAATCCCGCTTTTGTCGGATAATCTTCTTTTTTTACAATTCCTGCAAACAAAGTTACTCCACCCGAATGGGAGGAGTTTTTAACTTTATATGTGGCTTTAAATGCCGAGCGTTTTTTTAAACGATACTGTTTTGGAATCATTCAAACCTCGAATTTTGTTAATAACATTATACGAGTTATTTGTTTGAATGCAAAACTAAGCACGTTTTTTAGCAATAATAGAAACTCTGTGACGACCGCGTGCTCTGCGTCTGTTAATAACTTCGCGTCCGCCTGGTGTAGCCATTCTTGCTCTGAATCCGCTTACTTTTTGTCTTTTTCTTTTTGTTCCTTCTAGTGTACGTCTCATAATTTTATTTCCTTTTACTATTTATTGTCGTATAATACTGATGTTATAGTAAAAAAATAAAATAGTCAACAAATATAGAAAGGAATGGTTAAATATTATGAAGTTGAATATAGGTTTTATCGGCTGCGGAAAGATGGCAAGCGCCATTATAAAAGGAATTCTGGCATCTGAGGATAAGGAATTGTATAATATTAAAGGGGCGGAAGTAAATGAAGAATTTGCAAAACAGGCATCGGAAAGATTAGGTATTGAAGTCAGTGCTGACAGCAAAAACCTTGTTAAAATTTCAGATGTTGTTTTTATTGCGACAAAGCCGAATAATGTGGCAGAAGTTCTTGAAAATATAAAAAATGAACTCACTCCTGACAAATTGCTTGTTTCAATTGCGGCAGGCGTTAATACTTCAAAAATAGAAAATATTGCTCAAAATATAAGAGTTATAAGAATTATGCCGAATACTCCGGCTCTTGTTAACCTTGGTATGTTTGGAATCTGCAAAGGTTCTAAAGCCTCGGATAATGATGTTGAACTCATTGAAAAACTGCTCTCATCTCTTGGCAGATGTATAAAAGTTGAGGAATCTCAAATGGATATAGTGACTGCAATTTCAGGTTCAGGGCCTGCTTTTTTCTATCAGGTTATTGAAGATATGGCCCGTGCCGGTGAAAAATTAGGACTTGATTATGAAAAATCTTTAGTTTTAGCCGCACAAACCGCACTGGGTTCTGCACAAATGGTATTTAACAGAGGCGAAACTCCTGTTCAAACTCTAATTGATAATGTAGCAACAAAAGGCGGATGTACTTATGTTGGAATTTGCGAAATGAAAGAACATAATTCTACCGGATTATTTTATGATGTAATAGAAAAAACCGCGCAGAAAGCCAATGCGCTCGGTAAATAGAATTGTTGTATATAGCAGGTGTATCATAAAAAGATACATCTGCTTTTTTAATTATTATTTATCTTCATAAATTTTTACATATACCTACTAGCAAATTAATAAAAAATGTTGTTTTATTAAAAGTATGATTAGTGTAGTAGATTTAAATACTTATCCAAATTATAATCAAAGGACTCAAAATTACAGCAATCCGTTGAGAAGGGCTTATTTTTCTTATGACAACCAGCAGCCAGTAATTCCGGATAATAACGATTCTTCAAAAACAATTGCAACATTCGGACTGCTTCAAATAGCATCAATTGCGCTGCAAAAGGCTTCAAAATGGTTTGGTGATAAACTTATGAGAGGAAAAGAGTTCACCTCTTTTGAAAATGTTGCAAAAGTTGCTCAAACTATGATTGATAAAAATAAACTTAATGTTTCTGCATATTTTATTAATAAAGATAATATAAAGAAATTCCCTGAGTATCTGAGGAATGCGCTTACTCCTGTTGCAAACGGCGAAAATGCTTTTTATATGGACAGTGCGAAACTCGCTGTAGCACCGGAAAAGAAACCTTCATTAATTTTGCACGAACTTGGACATGCAATAAATGCTTCAAAAGGTAAATTTCTGCGCTTTTTGCAAAAATCGAGAATATACAGTGCTTATGTGCCGACTGCGGTTTTACTTGCAAATAATATGCTGCAAGATAAAGGCTGCCATTCTGATTTTATTGAAAAACATGCCGGTTTGATAGGCTTTTTAGCCTTTCTTCCAACCGTTATAGAAGAAGGTCTTGCATCTTACCGCGGAGTTAATGCTGCCAAAAAAGTTCTCGGCAAAACGGCAAATCTTAAAATATTGAAAAAGAATTACTTTACCGCATGGCTTACTTATCTGATTGGAGCAATCGGGCTTGGAGTTGCTTCAAAGGCTGCTGTTATTGCTAATAAAAATCCGAATATATAAAAAAAGACCGGTTGTCCGGTCTTTGTATGTTATCCTAAATCCTTATTCCTTAAATATCTTCCTTTTTTCCTTTATTCCAACGAATAATTGTGTTTTATGCTATAAAATTAGTTCCAAAGCGGTTTGCTCCGTGGAAAAATGATTGTTTCATCATTTGTGATAATGTCTTTTTAACCACTTTTTTATCGCTTAAATCAACTTCTTTGAGTGCTTTTGATGTATCTTTATATGCGCTTGTTACGGCATCAGAAAATAACAGCATTGTAGCCATAGTTTTCTCCTCTCTTTAATCTTAAATCTTATCTAAACTTGGTTTGAAATTTTCTTTTTCTTTATTTATCTCTTACATATATATAAAAACTTTTGCTAAAAAAATATTGCTTTTTTATTTTCATTTTATATAAAAGTTGTTACATAACTTTACAAACACCCCAAATATATTAAAGTTTCCCGCTGATAATGCCGATTAGTATATTAAATACGATTGAAAGGATTTACGGGACAATGGGACTTTCGGCATCACAGGCAAGATTATTAACTATCACAGCCAGACTTACCTCAAACGAGTATGAATCTCAGCAGATATCAAATGCTAAGATGCGTCTTGCTACCCAGTCTGAAGCGGCAAGTAAAGAATATATTACAGCATTAAATACGACCCAGCTTCAGATGATGACTTATGATGCTCAAGGTACCGCAATTACAACTCCGTTAACTGCAAATGCTTTGTATCAGTATTCCGATTTGAAAAACCAGTACGCTCTTGTAAATACAAGCGGTCAGATTTTGATAAGCAACGGAGATGCAGAGAATTTCAAAAAATCTGCTACTCTTGATGAATTTTTAGAGTGTTACGGAATTACAAAAGAGTTTAAATCACCAACTCTTGAAGAATGTGCATTGAAACTGGCTTCCAATTCTACAGATACTTATGCTGACGGTACTCCAATCGGCGGTGTAAATGACTATTATCAAGAATGGATTGCAGCAATTGATGAGTTGACTTCTACAGGTTCTTATATAAATGAAGACGGTACAACAATTACGGCAAATGAAGTTGATTATCAATCTGAAAAATTAATTGCTTTCCAAAATTATAATAATGCACTTGCTGCGTATGAGGACATTTTAATAAAATACAACGCAAATCTGGTTGATGATGAGGCTGTTACTAAGGCCCGTGATAGTTTATCAGACGCAAAATCAACTTATTCAAATTATACAACTTATGATCAGTGGATTAAGTCAAAACTTGCTTATGTTCCCGCAGTTGATGATGATGGTAATCAGATACTTGATAAAAATGGTCAGCCTGTACAAGTATTTTCCGATCTATATAAAAATTCTGAAAAATATTATGAAGTTCTTGCAGAGTATAATGCAGAAGCAGAAAACTTAGGATGTAATTCAATAGAAGATACTTATACTTATTCAGATGAATCAAAAGCACAATGGTACACAAATTTATGGTACAGATTGAACGGTTCTTCTTCTGATAAATCCGCACTCGGTGAATACGGAACAAATTATGCAATTCTTGATAACAAACTTGCATCAAGTTCTCAATGGGTGCAGGATGCATTGAAACAGGGTGCAATTTCTCTTGAGGTAGCGACTTACGAAACTTCAACAAATACAATTGATGATATGGATAATCCTTTGAGTGTTACATTAAACGGTATCAGCTGGAAATCCACAAGTTATTCATCCTGCTCGGATATTACAGAACAGGATAATGAATCAGCGATTGCAAGAGCAGAGGCTGAATACACAAGAAAAAATAAAGAAATCGACTCAAAAGATAAAAAATATGAAAACCAGATAAAAGCATTGGATACCGAACATAATGCTCTTCAGACAGAATATGAATCGGTACAAACAGCAATGAATAAAAACATAGAAAGATCGTTTAAAACCTTTAACGGATAATCATAATAATATAGACTTATAAATATTTTCCCCTACAAATTTTTACAACCCCTCCATTTTATAGTATATTATACTTGACTGGAGGTTTTTATTATGCGGACTATAACATTAATTAACGGTGATGGTATCGGGCCTGAAATTTCACAGAGTGTTCAAGATATTATCAAGGCAAGCGGATTGGAAATTGATTGGGATATACAAACAGCGGGTGCAGATGTAATCGAAACAGAAGGAACTCCTCTTCCTCAAAGAGTTTTAGATTCCATAAAGAAAAATAAAGTTGCCCTGAAAGCACCTGTAACGACTCCAATCGGAAAAGGCTTTCGTTCGGTTAATGTGCAATTGAGAAAATCTCTTGATTTATATGCAAATTTAAGACCATGCAAAAATCTTCCCGGGGTTGAAACACGGTTTAAAGATGTTGATATTATTGTTGTCCGTGAAAATACTGAGGATTTGTATGCGGGCATAGAGGAAAAAATTGATGATAATACCGCTCATAGTATAAAAATCATAACAAGAAGCGCATCAGAAAGAATTTGTAAGTTCGCATTTGATTATGCCGTAAAAAACAACAGGCATGAAGTTTGTGCGGTTACAAAAGCAAATATTATGAAATTATCTGACGGATTGTTTTTAGAATCATATAGAAAAGTTGCACAAAATTACCCGCAGATAAAACCGAGAGAGATTCTTGTTGATAACCTTTGCATGCAGCTAGTTCAAGATCCGGCAAGGTTTGATGTTCTTGTTCTTCCTAATTTGTACGGTGATATTGTATCTGATTTAACCGCAGGGTTAATCGGCGGATTGGGAGTTGCGCAGGGTGCAAATATAGGATTGGATTGTGCCGTGTTCGAACCTGTACACGGTTCGGCACCCGATATAAAAGGTCAGAATAAAGCAAATCCGACAGCTCTTTTGTTGAGTGCAATAGAAATGCTCAGATATATTAATGAAAATTCTTATGCTGAAAAAATAGAAAAAGCACTGTTTAAAACGCTCTCAAACGGTGATAAAACTGCCGATATCGGAGGCAAATTATCTACAACCGAATTTACCCGTAAGATTATTGAAAATCTTTAGAGGGGTAAATAATATTTAACTGTTTTTAACTTCGGAGCATTTTTCTTATGTGTCACCCTGAACAGCACGAGCAAAGCGGATTTTGACGGGCGTAAAACGTCCATTGCGAAGACTGCGTTGAGCCGTCTGAGCAGTCAATAATCCAAGACAGGGTGAAAGGCGTATCCGTACCCGTTTATTGCGAGTGCGTCTGTTTCAGGATCTGATAGTTATACGAATTGCAAATGGCATTTTTTCTCTCTCCCGATGGGGAGAGAGTAAGAGTGAGGGGTCGATATATTGTCACTCTGAACAGCACGAGTAAATTTTCTTATGTGTCACTCTGAACTTTACAAAGCGAACCGCCGCAGCGAAGTGAGGACGAGTGAGCCTGTATGCAAAACTGATTCAGGGTTTTATAGTTGGACGAATTATAAAGTCTTGTCACTCTGAACTCGATTCAGAGTCGCATAGTTGAACAAATTGTTAGGGGCGAAATAATTTAAAACCCTCTATACTTGAAGGGGATACCGGATCAAGTCCGGTATGACGATTCTCTTTTTGGGGTCATGCTGAATTTGTTTCAGGATTTTGCTGTTGGGCGGATTACACGGGGCAGAATGGTTTTAAATTGACTTTTTCATTCTGTTTTTAAAATACCTTGTACAGGGTTTTTCAACAAGGTAATAAATAAGTATTCCAAACGGGATTTCTGCCGCAAATAATAAAACAATATTCAGTACAGGGTGCGAAACAACCCAGTCCGTATGTGCTTTGCAAATATAAATATTCCATAATTTTATAATAAATTGATGGGTTAAAAATATTGAAAACGCAAACTGTCCTAAAAATACCGAAATATTATTATCAAGCAGTTTTGAGAAATATCCTTTTTTGACTACAAACAAACTAAATAACCCGATAAATCCCAGAATAATGATAAGTTTGTTATTGTAATTGGTTTTATGCATGCAGGTGTAATAAAATATGAATAAAAACAGGTATATTTCAACTCCTGTTAAACATAGTTTTTGCCAGATATTTAAAACTTTTTCTTTTATTCTGCCGATATTATCTTTGTATATCATCGAAAGAAAATACCCTGCTCCGATACCTGCAAATGCTCTTATCATACCTCGGTTAAAAACATAGGCTACATTTTTATAATTTATTCCGTCAGAATGCAGCCAGAATGAATAACAGAAGAATACAATACATGCGCAAATCAGGTTAAATAATTTTTCATTTACACATTTTCTCAGGTAAAAGAAAAAGCATAATGCCCAGAATAGAGAAGAAACAAACCATGAAGCGGGAACATTTCCGTTTCGGAAGGTAAGACCTACATTTTGAAGGTTTAATATCGTGAAAATATTTTCAAATTTTAGAAAATCTATAGGTGTAAATAGCGAAAATATATAATATATTCCGAGCATGAATAAAACTGTCGGCATAAACCTGATGAGTTTTTTCTTTGCAAAATCAATAAATTTCTGATTGAAATCAGTTGTCAAAAACAGGAAAAATCCCGATATTATGAAGAAAAAGTCAACCGGCAATTCAGACCAGCTAAAAGATTTCATCAGTGTTTTGTATAGAGGTATATCAATTTCGTTGACTATTCCGTGTTTTAAATGGCAGCATACAATAACCAGCGAAAATAAAAATCTTAAAAACTCAATATTCTTAATCTTTTCCATGGCTATAATCAATAACTTATGAATATATAAACTATAACTAAATATAAGTTATTTGTCAAAGATTGTATAATTATAACTTATGAATAAAAGCGAGTTACTCAAAAGATTTGGTAAGAATGTTAAAATAGAGAGGATAAAAAAAGACCTGACACAGGAAAAACTTGCCGAGCAATTGGATGTCAGTGCTAATTATATAGCCTGTATTGAAAACGGCCGGCAGAATATGTCTTTGGGCAAGGTCTTAGAACTCGCGGATACCCTGAATACAGATATTGCCAATTTATTAAAATTTGATTAAATGCAGATTTTATAAATTTTTGAGATTAATTTTTGAATAAACAACGAGTAAATCCGGTTCAATTATTTTTATTTCTTCCATTTTGAAGTTAGTTGTTTGAGAAATTTCTTCAATTTTTTTGCCGTCAAATGCAGATTTCCCTGAATTATCTCCGAGTATCTTTGGAGCAACGAAGTGATAGAGTTTGTCTGTATAATCAAGAAAACTTCCGTTCAGCAATCCTCCGCATTCGACAAGTACACTTCTAATCCCGATATCAAAAATCGTTTGCAAAATATATTTCACATCCAGTTGTTCATTTTTAACAGGTGCAGGAAGATAGTGTATATTTTGGAAATTGTTTGGCGGGGAGAGGTTTTCATCGTAAAAAATGTAGATTTCTCCTTGTTTATATATTTTTGAATTTATATCGGTTTTTAAACTTCTGTCGAGGATAATTTTGTTTTTGTGGTGCATTTCAGGGTTGTCTGCGGTTACGGTAGAAGAGGATGTAAGAATTGCATCATAAAATCCTCTTATTTTTTTTCCTTCATTTCTTGCATTTTCAGAGGTTATCCATTTAGAATTTCCGTTATATGCTGCTATTTTCCCGTCAATGGTTGTGGCGGTTTTCATTGCTGTGAAAATTCTTTTTTGAGTATGGTTTATAATAAAGATTTCATTTAGTTTTTTGCATTCCTCTTCCATGACAGGGCCGATAACTTCAATTCCTGCATCAGTTAGTTTTTTTAACCCTCTTCCTGCAACAATCGGATTTGGGTCTTTCATTCCATAGACAACTTTTTTTATCCCTTTTTCAATTATTAAATCAGCACATGGCGGGGTTTTTCCGTAATGGGAGCACGGCTCAAGGTTAACAATGAGAGTGCAGTCTTTTGCATTATCAAGTTTTAAAAGGGCATCTCTTTCTGCATGATTTTCTCCATATTTATGATGATAGCCGGTTGAAACGATTTCCCCCTGCTCATTTACAATTACGCATCCGACCATCGGGTTAGGCGAGGTGGCTCCCCTGGCAAGTCTTGCCAGTTCCAAACATTTAGTCATGTATGTAATATATTGTTTCATATTTGTATTTTATATTAAACTGTGGTAAATTGATATAGTTAAGGGATATGTAAAAGAAGGAGAATTATATGGTAGATTTAAAATACATCGGTCATAGTGCATTTGAAATCAAAAACGGGGATAAAGCCGTATTGATTGACCCTCTTGTATCAATCAACAATAAATTCAAATGGAAGAAAGAACCGATTACTGATATTTTATTAACTCATGCACATGGTGATCATCTTGGTGAAGCAATAAAAATTGCAAAAGAAAAGGATATCACAATTACAGCAGTTGTGGAACTTGCGACTTACTGCCAGTCAGAAGGTGCGAAAACAAAATCTGTCGGGCTCGGATCCTGGATAAACTATTCATGGGGCCGTGCGGTGTTTTTACCGGCATTTCACTCAAGTTCGCTGCTTGACGGTAAATACGGCGGATGTGCAGCCAGTATTTTATTAGATGTTGACGGTATCAGAATATATCATGCCGGCGATACCTGCCTGACAGGCGAAATGAAAACAATAAGAGAATTATATGCTCCTCAGATTGCGTTACTGCCTATCGGAGGTACTTATACAATGGATGTTGAGCATGCTGCAATGGCTGCAAAATGGCTCGGAGTAAGAACGGTTATTCCTATGCATTACGGAACATTCCCTGAAATTCAGGCTGATTTGGAAGCCTTCAGAAATCTGGTTGCATACGGAAATACGGCATGCCAGATATTGAATCCGTCTGAGATTAAATAGTAAAAAAGAGGATTTATGAAGATACTATACGTTATTGACAGATTAGAGTTAAAGTATTTTGAGTTTAATGACTTAGTTACAAATTTCTGGTTAATAAAAAGTTTTTTGGAAAAAGACCACGATGTGTACATAGCGACTATAGATATGCTTAAACTAAAATCATCAACAGCGTATGTATCTTGTCATAAATCCTATGTTAAAGATAATAATATTTTTTATGAAAAAGAAAATCCTCTGGAAATGTTGATAGAGGATTTTCAACTTGTTATGTTCAGAGCAGACCCGCCGGTGGATTTAGATTATATTAACGCAACTTATGTATTTGATTTTGTAGATAGAAACAAGACGGTTATAATAAATGATACAACTGCGGTGCGCAACTTCAATGAAAAAATGCATGCTCTGCTTTTTAAAGAATTGATGCCGGAAAACATAGTTACATCTTCAAAACGAGATATAATTGAATTTTTGGATAAACATGAAGAAATAATATTAAAACCGTTGAATCAATGTTTTGGTTCAGGAGTAATGTATCTTAAACGTGGTGATAAAAACACTGCGGTAATAATAAACTCCATGACAAAAAACGGCACACAGTTAATAATGGTTCAAGAATATATAACTTCGGCCATGAACGGCGATACAAGGGTTCTTGTCCTGGGCGATGATATTCTTCCGTATAGTGTCAGAAAACTTCCGAGCAACAACGATTTTAAATTTTGCGAACACAATGATTCCCAGGTTGTTAAAGGCTTTTTGACGCATGATGAAATAGAAAAATTTAAACCTGTAGCAAAAAAATTAAATCAAATGGGGATTTACATGGCCGGTCTTGATGTTATAGACGGAAAGATAATAGAAGTTAATGTAACAAGTCCATGCTATTTTATTCGTGAAATTAATCGAAATTTCGGTGTTCATGTAGAAGATGAAATTTCCGATTATATATTAGAACTTGCAAATGCAAAAACCAAACAATCTGTTTGCTGCTAGCGCAAACCTGTGAGGTATCTGTATTTCGAGGATATTGTAACGAAATATTACAAAAATAAAACAAAACACTTGAAATCAAATTTTTTTAAGAGTAACATTACAGATGTGCCCTGTGGCGCAAGACATAAAAATTTTAAAAACCAGATACTTAGAATTTTATCTAACAAACGAAAGTTTTAGAAATTGAGATAATGTCTGAAAAATGGATTTAACTTACGGCTTGACAAAGCAGGTTGAGCAGGTGAGAATAGAGGAATCGGCAGAGCCGGTTCTTTACCCCGATAGCGAAGGCGTTGGCGGTGAGAGAAAAGGCACATTGAAAACAGAATAGCTGAAAACGAAAAAAGACA
>CALUYV010000056.1 GCA_944325095.1 Candidatus Gastranaerophilales bacterium
CTTGCGGAGCATTATCTTCTGAATCTAATATTTCTAAAGTTGGAACAGGTTTTTCATCTTGAACTTCATTTGTTTCTGCAGGAACTTCATCAACAGGCGCACTCTCAAACACATCAGAAACTTTGGCTGTTGTTTCCGCAATTTCCTGAACTTCTTCCGTACTTTCCGTTACTGTATCAAATACTTCATTTGCTTCCGCTGTTTTTTCATTTATAACCGCTTCGACACCCTCTTTAAGGATTTCTTCTGTAGTTAATGCCGCAATACCAGGAACTGCGTTAGCAGCCTGTTCTTTAAGTTCAATTCTTTCTTCTATTACAGTTGCAACCTGACTGGATAAAACTTCAAAATTATCAAATTCGGCAATACTGTCTCTAAGCATGGAATCTGTCAGCATTAATCTGTACAATTCTTTGCGTTCTGCGTTATTTAAATCATGATCGGACAGAGCAACAGATAAAGCCCTGCCTTTTAAAAATTCTTTCGGCTCAAGACGCTGATCTTTTACAGCCTTATATTTCGACAGAGTTTTGAGTAATGTATCAGGAGCAGCAAGACGATCTTTAGAAATAAAATAATAATCGCTGTTTTCATGTTTCTTATTTATTTGAGAAGGTTTGAAATACCCGAGCAGAACCGCCTCTTTAAGATTTCTTGAAAGTTTAAGCACAATATAAATATCCGGAGTGATATCAAGCGCAAAATGCGATTTTGGAACAAATATTTTTTCTTCATCAAAAACTGCACGCACGTCAAGATGAACATTAGGCAGCAATACATCCGCAATATCAATGTCTTCAAGCACTTTGGATATTGAATGCATAGAAACAATATCATCTGTAGGATGCCCGTTATCGGCAAGATAACGGATAAATAATTCCGCACTCAAAACATTTATATATGCACGGTTTCTTACTTCCGCATTAACAAAGCGTCTGGACATAAAGTCCGCTTCAACATAATTATTTTTATCTATTTCAAGAACCATATTTTGTACTTCTGCCATTTTTATATTTCTCCCCTCTACACTTATATAGATTACAATCTGTACAAAAATATTCCACTTATTTTGTAAAGTTTTGTAACAATATATTGAAATTTTTTCATAATAAGACAAAAATAGAATATCAGGTGTTTTATATCCTATGTGGTAGAAGTGTTAAGGAGGTTTCTCTCATGATGGTAAATTCAATATCCGGTGTCAGATTTTGCGGAACAGAAAATGCAGCAACAGCAAAACCTGCAGGTTCAGACTTTTTAGATCGTCCGGGGGCTTTTGCAAAACCGGCTGAAACTAAACCGGCACCTGCTAGCGAAGCACCGAAAAAGAAAGGTTCGGCAGGTAAGAAATTTTTAGCAGCATTAGGTACAGCAGTTGTTATTGCCGCTGCGCTTATTGCAGGTCATAAAAAAGATGTTCTTAAAGTTCTTCAAGAAGCAGACTTGAAAGAAGCAGGCTTTATGAAAAAGATAGGACACTATCTTGGTGAAGCAGGCAAATGGCTCTCTGAAAAAGCCTATGACCCGATTGCAAATAAAATTACAAAGTTATTTTCTAAAAAGACTCAAGGAACAAACTAAATTTTATATTTAACCAGAATGCAAAAAGAGCAGTCCGCAAACTGCTCTTTTTGTTGACCGGTTTATATTTCGTATGATATAATAATATTGTTAATTTGTTTATTGTTCACGGTTTTGGGCTTTCGGATATGTCAGAAAGGACATTATGACATACGGAGTACCATACTCTTTTGTTCCCGGGACAAAAGCAAAAGCGGATGAAGTTAATGCTAATTTTATTGATATACTCGATAAAATTCAAACGGCAAACACCCGTATAGATACCGCTGAAGAAACTCTTGAAGAATGCAGTTCTTCTCTTTCGCAAAAATTAAATATTGACCTGTCAAACATAAGTGAAGAAGGCGAAGCAATGTTTGACGGCATGGCTTATGCTGATGATTTAGACGGGAACTGGACTGAAAAATATGTATCTTGTGCAGTATCATCAACAATTTCTACAGGTGCAACACACGCATACTCGGTAAGCAGCGCACTGCCTAATGACGGAAAAATTTATGAAGTTCTGGTTGCAATAACCGCTCAAACCGCTGCAACTTCCGGTGCAATAGCACATCTTTTTGTAAACACGGATAAAATGGGTACGAAAAAACCTTTAATTAAAGCCGTATCCAGACACAGCAGCGTTGCCTATGCAGCAAATGCTTGTTCAGTAATTGTAGGAACAGGCAGAAAAATCAACATAAGCAGCAGTTCAAGCAGTGTCGGTGCAACAATATATGATTTTGAAATATATGCATACAGAAAGGTAAGGTAAATATGACAAAATATTTATTTATTGAAAACGAAAAAATAAACGGATGCGGAGAAATTAAACGGGCAGAACCGGAAATTATAAATCTGGAAGTCAGCGATGAAATATACAGCAACTACATAATTGAACCGTATAAATTCATTTATAAATCAGGCAGTGTAATACAAAATCCGGAATATGAAAAACTAAAAACTCAGAAAGAAATCTCTGATAAAATCTCTGCAATTTCTCTGCAATTAGAAATACTTGATAAAAAACGAATCAGAGCAGTTTGTGAAAACACCGTCAAAAATACCGAATCCGGACAAACATGGCTTGAATACTACAACGAAGAAGCAAAAAAATTACGGGAACAGATTTTTCAATTGTCCGATTTACTATAAAAATAATCAGAGCGGCTGCCGGAATATCCGGCAGCCGGCTCTCGTAAATATCATCTTTTTCTGGTATAATTCAGGCAGATAAATAATTAAAACAACCGGCACAAAACTATAAAACTACTATAAATTTCAGAAAGAGCAAATATGTTTAATGTTATAAAAAGAGGAATTACAAAAGTCAAAGAGGACATAAAAGTCATTTATGAAAATGATCCGGCAGCAAAAAACATTTTTGAAGTAATTTTTTGCTATCCGGGTCTGCATGCTCTTATTGCACATCGTTTTGCACACAGATTATACAAGTGGCATATTATTCTGATACCAAGAATAATCTCCTATATAACAAGAATAATAACAGGAATAGAAATTCATCCAGGTGCGGTTATAGGAAGAAGATGTTTTATTGACCACGGTGAAGGTATTGTAATCGGAGAAACAACCATTATCGGAGATGATGTTTTAATTTATCAGCAGGTAACTCTCGGCGGAACAGGAAAAGAATCCGGCAAACGCCATCCGACAATAGGAAACAGTGTAATTTTAGGTGCCGGTGCCAAAGTTCTCGGCAATATTACAATAGGCGACTATGTCAGAGTCGGAGCAGGCTCTGTCGTTATATCGGATGTTCCGGAAAATTCCACTGTCGTAGGCGTTCCGGGAAGAGTTGTACATCGTATGGTCACCGATAAAAACGGGGTTCTTATGCACAACAGAATTCCTGATCCTGTTTCCTGCGAATTGAACAAATTAAAAGCCGAAGTTGAACTTCTTAAAAACCAGATTTCTAAAATGTAACAAATACTTAACATTACCATTAAAATCAGGCAATATTTAAAAAATATATGGTTTATATATATTAGATAGATACCTAAGGATTGATTATGGTTAATTTCAATAATTATAACGGCATGAGAGGCTCTGTACATTATGGACGGTCAAATGTATGGAACAGATACCATATGAGAGCCTCATATAAAGCAATGTCGTATAGACCACAACCGGGGCCTATACTTTTTGCGAAATATGCACCGCCAAAACCACATTGCTGCGGATGGGACAAGGCATTAAACATATTAACCAGTTTTGCCGGAGGCTTTGGCTTAGGAAATGCCATAACCGGTAATCAACAGCCAAACGGCTGGTTTGGCTTTGGCGGAGGCTGGGGCGGATTTGGAAACTGGGGCGGCTTCGGCGGAGGCTGGGGAGGCTTCGGAAGAGGATGGTTTTGCTAAAAACGAACATTGGTCAGGTGTTCGTTTTTTTATGTTAATGTTGACATTAACCGGATTGTATTGCAATATATAATCTGAAATACTCAGGGGGAAAAATGTCAAAAATTTCAGTGATTGTACCTGTTTACAATGTTGAAAAATACTTGAAAAAATCTCTGCAATCACTCATCAAACAATCATTTAATGATATAGAAATTATCTGTATTAACGACGGTTCTACAGATAATTCATTAAAAATTTTAAATGATTTTGCAAACTCTGATTCAAGGATAAAAATCATTTCACAGGAAAATCTCGGAGTTTCTGCCGCCAGAAACAGAGGAATTGCAGAAGCAAAAAGTGAATATATAATGTTTCTGGACAGTGACGATTATTATACTACAGATGCCTGCCAAATTGCTTATGAACAAATTACAAAACAAAACTCCGTGATAGGGATATTCGGAATAACGGAATTATACAAATTCCTCCCACTCCCGTGTATCGTAAATAAAAATATAAAAAAAGCCGTAAAAACCCCCGCAGATATAGATTTGTGGAAATTTCAAACATACAGCGTCAATAAAATTTATAAAAAAGACTTTCTCATAAATAATAACCTGAAATTTCCAACCGGCATAAAAACGGCAGAAGATACAATTTTTTCATTAAGATGTCTTTTTAAAAATCCGCAATACTGCTTCATTGATAAATCTTTATACATATACAGAAAAAACAGAAAAAACTCCGCAACAGCCGGTAAAAACTGCGTAAAAAATGATTTTGAAGCATTAAAAATGTTTTATAACACACCGGAATTTCAAGAACAAAATGAAAATGTACAGTTAAAAATTATTGAAAAATTTTGCAGCGGGAGCTGGAATTATTACAAAAGAAACAGGAATAATAAAGAGTTACTCACCGACATAAAAATTCTGGTTGATTTTATAGAAAACCATTATGAAATCAGCAAATTAAAAAATTTTAAAAAATATAATCAAATAAAAGAAATTACTTCAAATATAAGTATTTAAAACAAAAATGAGCCGGAAACCATATAGCTTCCGGCTCATCCAGTTTATATTCGGTTTAGCGATTAGATGATTACATCATGCCGCCCATTCCGCCCATGCCGGCCATTGCAGACATATCAGGTGCGGATTTTTCTTCCGGAATTTCAACAACAGCAGCCTCAGTTGTCAACAGCATAGAGCCGACTGATGCAGCATTAACAAGTGCTGAACGGGTAACCTTAGCAGGGTCAACAATACCTGCCTGGAACATATCAACATATTTGCTGTTCAATGCATCGTAACCGTATGCTCCGTCTTTTTCAAGAACACAATCAACAACTACATCTGCTTTTGCACCGGCGTTACGTGAAATTGCTCTTAAAGGAACATCCAATGCTGCTGTTAAAATTTTGTAGCCGACTTTTTCATCGTCAGATTCAAAATCAATAGTATCAAGTTTAGCATTCAATTCCTGCTGAACTCTTAACAATGCAACACCGCCGCCAGGAACAATACCTTCTTCATTAGCAGCTCTTGTTGCATTCAGAGCATCTTCAATTCTCAATTTTCTTTCTTTTAATTCAACTTCAGAAGCTGCACCAACTTCAATCAAAGCAACACCGCCTGAAAGTTTTGCAACTCTTTCCTGCAATTTTTCTTTATCGTATTCAGAATCAGAACTTTCTATTTGTTTTCTGATAAGTCTTACACGTTCTGCAACTGCAGCCTTTGTTTCATCACCGACAACAATAGTTGTTTCATCTTTAGTTACGGTAACTCTTTTTGCTTTACCTAACATTTGAGTTGTAACATTTTCCATCTTGATGCCGAGTTCTTCTGTAAACATTTCGCCGCCGGTTAAAATAGCGATATCTTCAAGCATTGCTTTTCTTCTGTCGCCAAAACCAGGAGCCTTAACGGCAACTGCTCTTAATACTTTTCTCATTGTGTTTACAACAAGAGTTGCAAGAGCTTCACCTTCAACATCTTCTGCAATAAGCAATAATGACTTGCCGTCACGCGCAACCTGTTCAAGCAACGGAACCAAATCAGAAATCAAATTGATTTTCTTGTTGCAGCAGAATACATAAGCATCTTCCAAAACTGCTTCCATTCTTTCAGCATCAGTAACAAAGTACGGAGAAATGTAGCCTTTATCAAACTGCATACCTTCAACAACTTTCAAATTAGTACCGAAAGATTTTGATTCTTCAACAGTTATAACACCGTCGTGTCCGACTTTTTCCATAGCTTCCGCAATCAATTCACCGATTTCTTTGTTGTTGCCTGCGGAAATTGCTGCAACCTGAGCAATTTCTTCTTTTGTATTAACAGGTCTTGCCATATCTTTAATCTTAGAAACTGCGAAATCAACTGCTTTATCTATACCTCTTTTCATAGACATAGGATTAGCACCTGCTGTCAGGTTCTTCAAACCTTCACGAACAATTGCCTGAGCAAGTACAGATGCTGTTGTTGTACCATCACCTGCTACATCATTTGTTTTTGAGGAAACTTCTTTAAGAAGTTGTGCGCCTGAATTTTCAAGTGCATCTTTTAATTCAATTTCTTTTGCTATTGTAACACCGTCATTAACAATTTGAGGTGCGCCGAATTTTTTTGTTAATATTACATTTCTTCCTTTAGGTCCTAATGTAACTTTTACAGCATCGGCAACTGCATCAATACCTTTAAGAAGGGATTTTCTTGCTTCTTCATCAAATACAATACGTTTTGCCATTTTATTTCTCCTTTTTATACATCTGTTATTTTTTTGTTATATCCCGTAAATTTTAGAATACGGCATTAAATACACTTTTAACTATTCAATAATTGCAAGAGCATCTTTTATTGAAAGAATTTTATATTCCGCACCATCAACTTTTACATCTGTTCCTGCGTATTTAGCGTAAAGGATAATATCACCGGCTTTAACATCCATTGGTTCTCTTTCGCCTTTGTCATTCATTTTGCCAAGTCCGACCGCAACGACTTCACCTCTTTGAGGTTTTTCTTTTGCACTGTCCGGAATAAAAATACCGCCGGAAGTTTGTTCTGTTTCTTCAATAACTTTAATTACAATTCTGTCGCCTAATGGTTTAATCATGATTTCTCTCCTTTTCTTTTTATTCTAAATATATTTACGAATTTTTCCTTCAAACTGGTTAACTCTATTCACAATACATTTATATAACGGTTTTAAAAATTTTCGACAAAAGTTAAGGAAAAATTAATTATTCATAAGAATTTATTTTATTAAATATATTAACAATTGTAACGATTTCTCTGAAATTCGCTAAAGATTACCCCGGATATAACCGTAATATTTTCTGTATTAATACGAGAAAAAGAAAGTTAAGGTTTTTAAAATGTCATTTGATGTCAATAAGTTTGGTAAAAAGTCAGGAATTGAATTAAATACTCTCAATGCGGGAATGAAAAAAACGGATATTGAAGAGAAAAATACTGCCGGACAATCTATTTTTGACACAATAGATACAGACAAAAACGGAGTTATTGACGAAACCGAAATCGACATTTTCAGAAAAAATATTGATAAAGATAATAACAATACCATTTCAAAAAAAGAAGCAAAAAAATATTTAGAAGAAAACAAACTGGAAGAACTCGATAAAAAAGAAGTTTTAAAATTCCTTGCCGGAATGATTGACAATAACAAAGATATCAAAGAAGCCAAAATTATAACACAAAATGGTGAAAAGGTTGTTCAAGTTGAATACAAAGACGGAACAATTGATTTGATAAACGGAGATAAGTCGTATTCCCATATTACAACCGATGAAAACGGCAATACAATTACGGAAGAATTTGATAAAGAAGGAAAACTTGAAAAGAAAACCGTAAAAGATAAAAACAACAATATATCCGCAAAAGAATACGAACAAGACGGCACAACAGTAAAACAGGAAACTATAATAAATGCAGAAACAGGCGAAATAACAACCATTCAATATAATGAAGGCAAACCTGCATCAAAAGAAATCAAAAAAGGAGTTGTTACAACCCGATATGAAATTACCCAAGACAACAACTGGGAGAAAAAATCACAAATAATAAATGACGGCAGCGGAGATAAACAAAAGGAAACAATTTATCAAACAAACCCCGATGGAACAATTACCGCTGTCACAACAGATGCACTGAATCCTGATAAAAAAATTGTCAAAACAATCGTAAAAAACGGAGATAAAGAAACCGTATCCAAAGAAGTAATAACCGAAGGCAATAAAACAACAGAAAGAACATACACCAATGAGGGTATGGTTGAAATTACCGCCACGTCGGAAGGAACAACCGAAACCAGATATAACAATGAAAATAAAAAACTAAGCCAGACAAAAACAATTAACGGCAAAGAATATACTGTTGAATACGACGAAAACGGCAATACAAAACTCGTATTACAAAACGGTGAAAGTATTGATATGCTGGCAAAAAAATTCGGAATTACAAAATCCGAAATCCTCGAAGCAAACAACGGCAAAATAAGAGGCTGGGCGGGTGATGAAATCGTTATTCCGGGTGAATTGGAAGCGGACGATAACAGATTACAAAACAGACAAACCGCACAGGAAGCAAAATCTGCTTATAAAAAGACTGCGGAAGAAATTGAACAGGTAAATCAAGAAGCCGCAGCAAGAAAAAAAATTACATTTACAGAAAAAATCCATAATACCTGGGAAGATGTTGCCAGAGGTCTATTCAAAGGCGAAGGAATTGAAAACCCGACCAAACAGCAGCTTCAAAAGCGTATTGCCCAATTAAAAGAAGCCAATCCTGATATAAAAGACGGTGAAATTAAAGGGAAGCGCATAACCGCCCCTGTAGCAGAAGAAGTACACAGCCGTGTTGCGGCAAAAGAAAATAAAAGAAAAGAAGAAATAAAAGCAAAACAAAAATCAGAAGAAAATATAAAAGTTCAAAAAGAATCCGCAAAACAAATTACGGATGAATTAATAAACGCAACAAAATGGATTAATGATCAGGATAAAATTCAATCTGCCCTAACCAGAATTGATAATCCTGACGAACTTGCCGAAGTAAACAGACTGCTGGAAGAAAAAGGCTACAAAGGTGATACATACTATTCTCCGATAGAAAAATTTATGTCAAAAGAAATGAGCGGTTCAAAATTCTATGATAAATCTTTTGACAAAATGGAAGAAATTGTACAAAACTGGATTGCAAACGGAACTTTAACCGGTGATGATGCAATTAATGCACAGGCACGGCTTGCAGCCAGATTAATTATCGACGGATGCGACGGATTCGGCACTGATGTTGAGGAAACCAAAGAAGGCGTAAAATTAATCAAGGCTCCTGCACCTACAGGCGATGCAGCAGTTGATAAAGCAAACGCTCAAAAAGTTTATGACAAAGTAAACGAAATTATTAAAAACCACAAGAGTTTCGGGGCAAGTTTTAAAGATCTGAAAGACTATTTATCAGGCGATTTGTGGGATAGTGAAATAAAATATTTAGACGGTATTCTTGCAGAAAACAACGCAATTCAAGGCGAACAAAAATCACAGGCAGTAAAAAATCTTGTTCAAGAAGCAGTTGAAGGTGCCGGAACAGATATTGAATATTTAAAACAGGCAATAAAAGGTATCAATACAAGAGAAGACAGGCTTGAAGCCGAAAAATTGCTAAAAGAATACTGTGAGAAAAAAGGTATCAAACCGCAAATTGAAGGTCAGGATTACCTTCAAGCAATTTTGTATGATGAATGCGATACTTTCTTAGGAATTTCCACAGATCACAAAGAAATAAGAAAGTTCAATGAAATGCTTATTGCACAAGGAGCATACACACAAGAAGAAGCCGCAAAATTAAGAGCGGAACAAGCAGCATTACAAATTCTTGACGGCAGTTTCTCAGATATTCAGAATGCTGTTGAGCAGATTAAAGATAAAGCCGTCATTGAACAACTAAATTCATTACTTGCAAAAGAAGGCAAAGATAAAGGATATAGTGATTTAGAAACTTATTTACAGGAAAAAGGATATTCACAGACTCAAAGTGATCTGGTATTTGCCGAACTTGCAAGCAGAAAACTGATTGATATAAATAAAGCAGCAAATGTTGCATTAAGACTTGTACAAAATTCTGATTATGACACAAGAGCAATGGGCTTTAAAGCAATCACCTCAAGTGAAATTGCACTTGCCATAGATAAAGAACTCAAAGCAAAAGGACAGAGTTTATCGCAGATAATAGAGCAATTCAATAAAGAAAAGGCGCAGAACAAAGAAAAAGCAGCGTTTTGGGATAAAATAGCCGGAGTAATGGGCGGATTTAACCCGCTTGGTTATGCAGCAGAGCATATTTCAGATGAATACAACGAAAATACAGAACTTTCTGACAATTTATACACCGAAAACAACCCCCCTGTACCTCTGACAGAACAGCAGCGCAAATCATACGAAATGACCGTACAGGCATTTGAAGAACAATTGAACAAAATGAAAGAAGACTATCAGGCGGCACTTGAAAGTCAAGGTGTTGTATCAGGGGCCTTGAATGCATTTTGTTCGGTTTATAATATCGGCACAACAAGAGATGATATTGAAGCAAGAATAGCACACGATGAAGAAACCCTGAAACTTTTGAAACTTGCCTCAGAAGGAAAACTTGCCAAAATCGAAAACGGCAAAACGACTTCCGTATCTTTTGAAGATGTATTTAAAGAACGCGCCTCAGAATTTATTACAGCCAACGGAGGCTCAATTTCTGCCATAAGAAATCAAAAGAACCCGAAAGAAATAACAGAATTCAGCGTAGAAAAAGTTGAAAAAGTTGCTAAAAAAGCAGAAACAATTGCAGCAATGAGTTTTGCAAAAGATAATATAGCAGTCTGCTGGGATGAACTCAATAAGGGTTTAAATTCCGGTGATAACAGAGAATTAGCGGTTGCAATATACAATACAATGGAAAAACTTTCCCAAATGTCAGGGCAGCACTTATCATTAGACGGTTTGGGGTACAAAGTATCAAACGGAACAATTGTAGATTCAGCAGGCAAACCTGTCAGCACAGATAAATTAAAAGAAATCGCAAACCAATTGAAACAGGGGTTATCTGATGTTTCAAGCGCACTTCTGGGAGTTTCAATTCCGGCTGATGCTGATAATTCTGATGTTTCAGACATTTTAAATGATGCTTACGATAATAAAATGGACGGCTTTAAACAGGAATATAGAGATGCCTTCGGACAACAAGCCTCAGATGAAATGATTGAAAATTATATGAAAACCATCAATTACAGCAAAATGGCTGTAAACTTCGGGCTGTTAATAGGTGCGGCAATAGCAGCACCGTTCACAGGAGGCGGCAGTCTGGCTGTATTTGCGGCAACAGCAGGAGTTTCATTCGGTATGAATGCACTGGAAAAATCAACGGATGCAGACGGTTATACAAACAGTGAATGGACAGCCGATATGGAACAGGCAATGTGGGATGGTGCGTTAACAGCAATCGGTTTCAAAGTCGGGCAGATGGCTGATGCGGCAGCACAGGGAGGAAAAGGGTTCCTCGCAGTTGCAAAAGAATCTAATAAATGGATTGCCAAAGCAGTTAAAAATCTTCCGGCAGACAAAGCGGCAAAAGTTGAAGCAACTCTTGCTAAATTGTCACAGTTAACAAACACCAAAGCCGCTAAAATTTCTGAAAATCTATTAAATAAAAATACTGCATACATAAATAAAATTGCACCGGGGATAAACCCTGCCTCAGCGCAAAAAGCATCGGTGTGCCTGTCCAGAATTGAAGCATTAGGTTTTGAAGTATCAAGTGATACTATTCAATCACTTTTACAAACATA
>CALUYV010000057.1 GCA_944325095.1 Candidatus Gastranaerophilales bacterium
CAGAGTGACAATGCCTGCGATATAAATCCAGGAATTTTTGGTTTATTTTGAACAAAATAAAAACGGATTTAATTTTTAAATCCGTTTTTATTCTATGGTTTTTATTTTTTATTTTTCTCCGACACTTATATAGCAGTCTTTTCTTTTATTTGAATATGTTGTATGCAGCAATTCGTGTGCTTTATGTGAATTCGGGTGGTCAAGATGTTTTGCATAAAGTTCTTTTATTTCAGGATTTTCGTGTGATTTTCTCCATTGATCTTTTGCATCATCTTCGTATAACCCTTCTGCTCTTTGTTCGCGGATAATCGGCTCGTTGCAGCTTATAGGCTGTCCGCCTCCGTTTATACACCCGCCAGGGCAGGCCATTACTTCAAGCATCTGGTAATCTGCTTTGCCTTCTTTTATTTCTTTAATGCATTTTTCTGCTTCTTTTAAAGTGTTGACAATTTTTACTTTTAATTTTTTGCCTTTTAAATTAAGTTCTACTGTTTTACATCTGTCAAGCCCGCGCATAGGAGTAATTACAAGGTCTTTTAATTCTTCTCCCGTTGCAAGTTCATAAGCGGTTCTGACTGCAGCTTCTGCGACTCCGCCTGAAACCCCGAAAATTGTTCCAGCTCCGGAATATTTTCCGAACGGCGAATCCGCTTTTTCTCCGACAATCTTTTTGAAGTTCAGTCCTGCCGTATTCAGCATTTTTCCGAGTTCCTGAGTTGTTAAAACATAATCTATATCATAAGTTCCGTCAGGACGCTTAAATTCTTCTCTTAATGCTTCTGCTTTTTTAGCTGTGCATGGCATTACTGATACGCTGACAAGATTTTCAGAGGTGTAACCTTCATAATATTTAGGTACATATTCTTTAATTATTGAACCCATCATTGCCTGAGGAGATTTGCAGCTGGAAAGATGGTGAAGCATATCCGGATGCTTTAACTCTAAAAATCTTACCCAAGCAGGACAACAGGAGGTAAACAGCGGCAGATTTTCGCCTTTTTCAAGTCTTGAAAGAAATTCTGCTGCTTCTTCCATAATTGTCAGGTCTGCCGAGAAATTCGTATCAAAAACAAGGTCAAATCCGATATATCTCAATGCTGTATATAATTTATCAGTCAGATTTGTTCCTGCTTCAAAACCGAGCATCTCACCTATAGCAACCCTGACAGACGGAGCAAACTGTACAACAACTTTTGTATTCGGGTTGTGGAGTTCGCGCCAAACCTGTTCCACTTGAGATTTTATTGTGATTGCGCCTACAGGACAAATTGCCGCGCATTGTCCGCAATTTACGCATTCTGTTTTTGCAATCGGTTTGCCTGCCATAGGCTGCGCTATAGTCTGGCTGCCTCTGTTTGCAAAACCGAGAACTTCAAGCCCCTGATATTCTTCGCAAGCTCTTACACACGCACCGCAAAGTACGCATTTATTTTCATCTCTGACAATTGCAGGTGAAGATTTATCTATAGGGATTTTTATTTCTCTTGTAAGATATTTGCCGGTCGGCTGGACATCATATTCAAGAGCATATTTTTGAAGTTCGCAGTTTCCTGATTTTTCGCAGGCTGTACATTCTCTGTCATGGTTTGCGATTAGCAATTCAAGAATTGTTTTTCTTATTTTGCGCAGTTTTTCAGTATGTGTTTTAATAACAAGTCCGTCTTTTGGCGGCATATTGCAAGCAGCCTGAAGTCCTTTGCCTTCAACCTCTACAAGACACATTCTGCAGGCCCCGAAGTCTTTTATCAAGTCTTTGCGGTAGCACAATGTCGGGACATTAAACCCGTGGTTTCTTATTACTTCCAATACATTTGTTTCGTCTGTATATTCGCAAATTCTGCCGTTTATAATTATTTTACCCATATATATCGTCCTCAAATTTATGATAATTCTATAGCACCAAAAGCGCAGCCTTTCATGCAGGCACCGCATTTTATACATTTACTCTGGTCAATTTTGTACGGTGATTTTATAACACCGTCAATAGCACCTACAGGACAATTTCTGGCGCATTTTGAGCAGCCTTTGCATTTTTCCTGATTGATTGTGTAGGTTGTCAGGGCGGTACAAACTCCTGCCGGACATTTTTTATCACGAATATGTGCAATGTACTCATCTCTGAAATATTTTAGAGTTGATAAAACCGGATTCGGAGCGGATTTACCCAGTCCGCAAAGAGAACTTTCTTTTACCACTTCTGCTAATTCTTCAAGAGTATCCAAATCTTCCATTGTCCCTCTGCCTTCGACTATTTTGTTCAAAATCGCAAGCATATTTTTTGTACCTTCACGGCAAGGAGTACATTTTCCGCAGCTTTCGTGCTGGGTAAAGTTCATAAAGAAACGTGCAACTTCAACAATACATGTATCTTCATTCATTACTACAAGTCCGCCTGAACCTACCATTGCACCTTCTTTTTTCAACATATCGTAATCCATCGGCATATCAAGGTGTTTTTCTGTTAAACATCCGCCTGACGGCCCGCCTAATTGTACGGCTTTGAATTTCTTTCCGTTTCTGATTCCGCCGCCAATGTCGAAAATGATTTCCCGTAATGTTGTATTCATCGGGATTTCAATAAGCCCGTTATTGTTGACTTCACCGGTCAGAGCAAATGTTTTTGTCCCTTTTGATGATGCTGTCCCCATTGAACTGAACCATTCTGCACCGTTTAGAATAATTAACGGAATATTTGCAAAAGTTTCAACATTGTTCAATAATGTCGGACGTTTGAACAGTCCTTTTTCTGCCATGTGAATGTTTTTAGGACGCGGCATTCCTCTTTCTCCTTCAATAGAGGCGATAAGAGCAGAAGATTCTCCGCACACAAATGCGCCTGCTCCCTCTTTAATATGAATTTTGAATGAGAAATCTGTTCCCATTATATTATCACCGAGAAAATGTCTTTCTGTAGCTTCTTTTATTGCCAGTTTTAATCTTTCAATTGCAAGAGGATATTCTGCTCTTACATAGATATAACCTTCATCAGCACCGATTGCAAATGCGGCTATTGCCATCCCTTCAAGGAGTTTATGCGGATCATCTTCCATTACGCTTCTGTCCATAAATGCACCAGGATCGCCTTCATCTCCGTTGCAGATTACATAAGATTTTCCGCCTTTGTAACGTGCAACAGATCTCCATTTTTTGCCTGTAGGGAATCCGCCGCCCCCGCGTCCTCTCAATCCTGAATGTTCAACTTCGTCTATTACTTTATCCGGTTCATTTTCTGTTAAAACTTTTGCAAGTGCTTCGTATGCTCTTACTGCAAGTGCTTCCTCCAGACTTTCCGGATTTATTTTTCCGCAGTTTGCAAGTGCTGCTCTGGTTTGTTTTGCGTAAAAATTAATATCATTTGTATGCAAAGCCTTTTTACCAGTCGCAGGGTCAACATATAACAATCTTTCAACAGGTTTTCCTTCTTTGATGTGTGAGTTGAATATTTCTTCTACATCTTCTGCCTTGACTTTAACATAAGTAGTATTCAAATCAGGGATAGAAACAAGAACTCCCTGTTCGCAAAAACCGTGGCAGCCTGTCGGAACGGTTGTTACTTTATCCTCATCCGTCATTACATTAACAGAGGCTCCTAATTCCTGAAATTTCTCAATAACTTCTCTTGCACCGCATGCCAAACAGCCCGTTCCTGCGCATACAAGAACCCTTAACCCCTGTTTTTTAATATATTCTTGAGCCTTTTCCTGCTCTTTTTTAATATTTGTTTCCAATAAATTCATCATATTTATTCACTCTCATTCTTTGTTAGCGTATCGATAATCACTGAAACGGCTTCCGGTGTCATTTTTGCGTGAACCTTTCCGTTAATAACTATTGCCGGTGCAAGTGCGCATGCTCCGAGGCAGTTAACAATTTCTAACGAGAATAACCCGTCTGAGGTTGTATATTTCCCGTTTTCCAGGTTTAATTTTTCTTTTATTGCAGTGAGAACGGCAGAAGAACCTCTCACATGGCAGGCAGTTCCATCGCAAACTTTTATTTCATATTTCCCTTTAGGTTCAAGTGAAAATTGCGCATAGAATGTTGCAACTCCGTAAACTGTTGCAGGAGAAAGCCCTTCAATATGCTCTCCGATATAAGTGATTGCATCCTCCGGCAAAAACTTATAAATCTCCTGAACTTTTTGGAGTATTGTTATCAATGAGGATTTTTCATAATTGTAAGATTTTAAGATTTCGTTTATTTTTTCGAAATCAACTTTAACTGTACACTTTGTCATAACTACCTCGTATAGATAATAAACACAATAATATTTTCCCCATAAAAATTTTATTTGTCAAGTTATATTTGCGTTTATGGGGTACTCCTTCTATAGGATTTTAACTGTTGTATAAATAAAAAAGCAGAGATTTTTTATCTCTGCTTTTAGTCTGTTTTTATTATTTATATTATTTGACAAAATAAGCAACAATAGACAATACGACAGTTGCAACTATTGCAAATATAATTGAACTCAAGACTCCTGTTCCGGAAGTTTCCTGATATCCCGTATTTCCGTGTTCTTTTTTTTCTTCATTATTATTCATTATTAATTAACTCCTATTTTAAAAATCTGATATAAATATAAAGTGAACTTATCAGCAATGAGATTAAGACAACCAGAACACCGTATTTCATGAATTGAAAGAATTTCATAGGATGTCCTTCTTTTGCAGATGTTTCACTGACAATGACATTAGCAGCGGCACCTATTATAGTCATGTTTCCGCCAAGGCAGGCACCTAAAGACAAACACCACCACAACGGCATTGTGTATTCGCCGCCCATTGCTTTTTCGATTTCAACAAGCATAGGTGACATTGTTGCCGTATATGGAATATTATCAATAAAGCCGGAGATAATACCTGATGCCCATAAGATTAGCATTGCTGCTACATCTTGTGAACCTTGTGTGATATCAAGTATCCATTGTGCCATCAATTTTATTCCGCCGCTTGCTTCAACTCCGCCTATTATGATAAATAATCCGATAAAGAAAAATATAGTGTTCCATTCTACATCTCTTAAAATATCGGTAGGTTTTTCAAACAATAATAAGAAACTTGCGCCGAGCATTGCGGCAACGCAGGTTTCAATATGAGTCATATCGTGGGTTACAAATCCCAGAATTACAAGTGCAAGAACTATTACCGAACGTATCATTAAGTTTTTATCGGTAATGGTTTTTGAATTATCAATTTTGGCAACTTCCTGCATTTTTTCTTTTGTTGTGTGAAGTTCTTTGCGAAACATAAATGCAAGTACACCGACTGCTAAAATTAAAATCAATGCAATAACCGGAGTTAATACTCTGACAAAGTCCATAAATGTTAATCCGGCAGCACTTCCTATAATAATATTCGGAGGATCTCCGATTAGTGTTGCTGTTCCACCTATATTAGAAGCGAATACTTCCGTAAGCAAAAACGGTATCGGGTTTATGTCCAGTTTTCTTGCAATGAAGAAAGTTACAGGCATAATTAAAATAACTGTCGTTACATTATCCAAAAAAGCACTGGTGAATGCTGTAAATAAACCCAGAACAACAAATATTGAAACAGGATGACCTTTTGTAAATTTCAAAAGTTCATTTGCCACCCAGTTAAAAACACCGCTTTTTGTCGTAATATTTACTATAATCATCATTGATACGAGTAAAAAGATTACATTAAAGTCGATAAAATTTATAAAATAATGCGGGTTTATTATGCCGTCAATCAGTTTTGTCTGGCTGACCAGTCCGAGAATAATTGTAATGACAGCGCCGATTAAAGCAATTGTCACTTTCGGTATTTTTTCAATTGCTATGAATATATAAGCCAACAGTAATATTCCGAAAGAAATGGCTACATTATGCTGTGCTATAAATTCTAACATTTTGCCCCGCCTTTATTTAATGCACATGCAATAGCAAGTGCGATTTCTGCATCATTGTTTGCTGTTTTCTTTTTGGAAGTGTGCTTATCTTCAACAACTTCTTCCGGAAAATATTTATTTACTATTGAAATAGTTTTTGCGCCCAACTCCATTACCCAAATCATAACGGTCAGGAATATAAATACGGTGCCCATTCCGATTACCAATAAATAGCAGCCGTCTATAAGTAATTGTAACATTTTGTTTTTCCTCCATAATCCAACTTATGCATGCAAAATTCTGCATACAAACTATAAACTTATACTACATATTTAATTTATTTAATTGTTTATTGGATTATAGACTACGGGGCTCTGGCAATAACCGAGTTTTCCAAAATGTGGGAAATTTCCTGTGTATTGCAGGATATATATTTTTGATAATAATGTTTATAATTCAAATACAGTTTGCTATCCGGAAACAGAGCGCATTTGTTATCGCTTGAGATGACAATATTGTCTTTTTGATTAACGCTTGAAATTTCACAATTATACAGTGCTTTTTGTAATAGGGTGTATTTATGCGTCTGCCCGTTTTCAAGTGTTGAATTTGATTGGTTTTCAATTGCAGCACAAACCCTTCCGGAATCGGTTGGAACTGCCGGAGTGATATTTATATTGTTGAAAAATAACAAACCTATAAAAATTAGAAAAATATATTTTATAAAATTTTTCATATTCGGATTTTAACACAAAAAAGTTTTTCTATCGAAAAATAACGGCAAAACTTGTTTATAAAATTATTGCTGGTAAAAATTTTTTATGGTAGCATAACCTTGTGTAACAGCAGATAAAAAAGAGGTAAACCATGCAGGCACGCAGAGCAGCAAGAGAATTAGCATTTATATTATTTTCTCAATTTGATAAAAAGATTACTAACTATTCAAAAGAAAATTTGGACGATATTATTATCAAGTCTGTCAGAATATTATCAGGCAGTGCAAATGATGAATTAAAAACGGCACTTGGTTCATTAATTGATATGCGTAATAAAATTGATGATTACGAAGCGGAACATGAAATTAATTTAAACAGACCGATAGATGCCGCAAATATTTCAGTCCCTATAATGATGACCGGAGAAATGGCCGGAAAGATTGATGAAATGATTGATGTTGCAGAAAAAGCACTTCTGGCTCTCGAGATTGCAGAGTTTGTCACTCTTGAATCTCAAAATGAAGTTAAATCTTATGCTGTTGATATAGTGGAAGCATACCAGCAAAATCATGATGAAATTGACGGTATTATCAAAAAATATGCGGCGGGCTGGGATTTTGACAGGCTTGTTAAAATGGACAAAGATATTTTAAGGATAGCGATTTCTGAACTTTTATATATTAAAGAAGCACCGATGAAAGTTGTTGTGGATGAAGCGTTAGAACTTGCTAAAAAATATTCAACCGATGACAGTGCCGCATTTATTAATGGAATTCTGGCGAAAGTTATTGTGGATAACGGTATAAAAGGATAATTTATTTTTATTACCCGTTCTGTTATATATCACCTGCCCTGGCAGATTAGTCATGCGGGTAGTGTTTTGTGCCGGATGCGTGAAGTAAAGTCGGATTTTTCCACAAATAAAATTTGTTAAACTGGTGTATGACAAATTTTGTGAATAAACTTTTGCTATCGTTAAATGAAACAACCGATTTAAATCCGTATAATAAATTGGATAAACATATTATGGTTTCCGGCATGAAAAAATGGATTTATAATATTTTGCCTGCGGAACTTCTTGTAATGAGTGTAAAAGAAGCGGTAGAACTTCTTGTGACAATAAATGAAAGCGGTGTATTTTACAAAACATTTCCGGATAAAATTGAAACTCCGCAATATGGTGATAAATGGGGCAGAATTGCAAATTATATAGAAATAAATAATCGTGCAATTGCTGAAATGCATCAAAACAGAACAAAAAACGGGATTTTAAGTTCAATAAAACTTCTTCCGGCAATTCCGCCGTCTGCAAAAAGCTGGGCAAATTGCGTTATTCTTTCGCAAATTTTTCCAAATATTTACGGCGACAGTTATAATAAAGGTGTAAGCGAAGAAAATTCTATCTACGGAATAAAACTTAATGCTTCATACAGTGCCAATATAATTGATTATGATATAGATATGCCGCCTTTGGAACAGTTTAGCGCATTTAATGACCTTGCACATTTTCACGGACTAAAGACCGGTTTCAGAACCGTAATTTCTGCCGACCAGATAAAAGTTGCAAAACCGTATGAAAAAGATATTCCTTTTGATTGGAACAATACAGAACATCTTGAATTGTTTATAAATGAACATGTTAAACTGATTAATTCCGGTTTTGAGGCAGTATTTATAGATTCTGCCAAACACATCGGGAATTATGATATGGAAAATTATACCGGTGTTGGAGCATTGCCTTCGTATGAAAAGATGCAGTATGTTTTGTATGAAATTCGAAAACGTTCCGGCAGCACAACACTTAGTTTTGCCGGTGAAAAAAGTACCGGAGATTTTGAAAGATATAAAAATTTAGGATTAACAACAGGTACCGCTTTTGTACCGCCCGATGATTATAATACCGTAAAAAACTGGTCGTATAACTTGAAATATAACAGAGAATACGCTCCGGGGGTTGAAGTTTCAAATGATAATGATGAAGGCGGAATGACCTATGAAAAAAGGCTAGCCCGCATAAACAATTTATTGTTTGCCTATGAATATCCGAGTGATAAACTTCCGAGTTTTATGCAGATGGACGGATTGTTTCCTCTTCGTTATGATACAAATACCCACCATTTAATGATGACAAATCCTTCCTATTCGACAGACGGAACGCCTCAATCCCACTGGGAAAATCTTTTTGCGAAAGATGACGGCAGAATTTATAATGCCAAAACTGCGGAATTATTTTCTTATGCGCTTAATTTATAATATGTGGCGGTTATTTTTAATTTAGTATTTTAATTCCGAGATTTAAATATAGTGCAAATATTACCTGCAAAATATAAGGTATCATTAATAAACCTGCAAGTCTTGATATTTTGAAAAAATAAACTGTTGTAAGAATTACAAAGAGTAATAATATTCCTGCGTCTATTAATGCAAATTCGATTGATTTTATTTCAAAGAATAAATATGTCCAGATTAAATTGAAGAATAATTGTGCAAAAAATAAATTGATTGCAATTAGTTTGATTTTCTTTTCCGGCTTGAGCAGAATTATTAAAAAGGCGAAAACCATGAGTATATATAATATTGTCCACGCAGCAGGGAAATATGCCGGCGGCGGAGTGAATGGCGGTTTGTTCAACATATGGTACCACAAATTATTCATATTTTATTGTTAGCATTTCTCTTCGTGAAAAAATATCCTTATACCGGCGGATAGTTCGGGATAATTTTGGAAAGATTTGTGGATATATTTGTACTGCTTTCAGGGGAGGATTTTTGAATTTTACTGCTTTTGTCCTACCCGAAATTATTTAAATTTGAAAATTTAAAAATTCACAAGCCTGTGAATAGTATTAAGTGCTAAAAATTTTTATCCTGACTCTAAGGAGTTTTGATATGAAAAAATTTATTTTGCTAATGATATTTATGTTAAACTGCCAGGTTGTGCTGGCGGAAACAAACAGCCAAATACTTGATAAAATTGAAGATTCCTTATACGGATATACATATTCAAATGAAAGTGATTCCGTAAGATTAAACAGACTTGAAGAAAAAATATATGGTAAAACTTCATCCGGAGCATTACAAAATCGTCTGGCAAAATTAAAAAAGGATATTTCAGCAGACGAAATCGGAAAAGAAATTGAGCCGAGGGAAGATACTTTTGCAGAACCTGAAGATTCATGGGTGTTTGCAAAAGAGCCTGTAGAAAGTACCAAAATGGACTATCCGGCTGTGGATGAACTCGAACGAACTGTTTTTCAAAAAGAGTTTAAAGATGAAAATCTTTCATCCAGACTTTCAAAACTTGAAACAAAAACTTTCGGCAAAACTTATGAAAATGACGAACTGTCTATAAGGGTTGACAGACTGAAAGCCGAAATTAAACCTAAAAAGTTTATGGAAAATAAACTTGCCCAGCAGGAAAATTCATTCTATGACGGAGATATAGACAGATTTGATGATAATTATCATCTGGATTCATACGGCAGTGATACTTTTGACTATTCAAGCATGAATTCTATGCAGCCGCAGATGTACGATGATTATGACGACTATTCATCCGGGAATGTTTTTAAACCTTCTAAGCAGTTAAGTATATCCTCAATAGAAAAAACTCTTTATAAAACAAAATTTGAAGATGAACCGATGGCTCAAAGACTTTCAAGAGTTGAATCGAGTATTTTCGGTACAGAATTTTCAAACGACAGCGAAAGTGAAAGGTTGATGAGAATATCAAGTGCAATAAATGCACAAAAATCAGCCCGAAAATATGACAGTAATAAATTCGGACAGAGTATGGCAACCGCTTTCCAAATTGGTACTCTTATTTTGATGGTGCTGGCATGTATTTTATAATACAATTGCAAAGCCTTGTTTAATAATGCCCCAACTCGGTGAGGG
>CALUYV010000058.1 GCA_944325095.1 Candidatus Gastranaerophilales bacterium
GCAGTTCCAAGGTAAAATGTTGAATATACAACACCTACAATCTCTTTTTCTCCGTCATCATTCAGGTCAACCTCAAATGCTTTAACTGTTTCAGGTTCTATTCGTGCAAACTCTTTTGCTTCTTCCGGCGTTTTATTTAATTCTTTCAATACATATTCATATAGAATTTTGCCTGCCTTTTTGTCTGATTCTCCGTCCGAAAAATCCAGCTTGCAATATGTGCCGGAGGCTAACGCAGTTTGTCCGAATAAAATTATTGACATTACAATGATTAGAAATTTTTTCATTAACCGTATATTCCTTATTTAAACGTCCTGTTTATTTTACCATTTGTTTCTTTATTCCGTCAATATTCAAATTTAAAAATATCTCCGGAAACAAAAAATATTATATTTTTATTATTTTCCCATAAATCTCACCGCCTTTCTGGATTATTATTATAAAAAAAGAGTAAGAAAGTATTTTAAATTTTAATTAATTTAAAATATCTTACCTTACTCTAATTTTTTGTTTTATTCAATTTTGTACTACGATCATAACATTTGTTTCATGTTTCTGTCAAGCAGTGATGTTTGGGATTTATATAGCAAAAATTCCACAAAAAATTTCTAAACAGCGTCATCCTGAGCCGAAGGCGAAGGATCTAAATAAATGAGATTCTTCAGGCTAAAGCCCTCAGAATGACGTGCTTTTTTATAATATTAGTGGAATTTGCTATATAAGTCCCTGATGTTTGCAATTGTCAATACATTGTATTGACTAAATTAAAAATCATGCTACATCTTTCAGAATTGCCCAGGTTCTAATCTTGTGTGCCAGAGGGTAAATAAAAGAACGGGTTTATCTCATCCTTTTTTTTATTTACATTTTTATTACGCTAGAAATGCCGAACCTCGTTTTTTAACCTTTACCTCCACTAAATTTGACTTTATAGATAAGTTAGATTATGATATTTCTGGAAGGCGGAAAATGATTACAGACGAGATTAAACAGCTTATTATTGATACGTTGGATTTGGAAGATATTACACCGGAGGATATTGAAGATAACGCACCTCTTTTTGTGGACGGTCTGGGATTAGATTCTATTGATGCTCTGGAATTAGGTATGGCTTTGAAGAAAAAATATAACATCACAATAGGGTCAGACAATGACGAAAATAAAGAATACTTTTATTCGGTAAATACTATCGCTGATTTTATTAATAAACAGACTAAACAGGATTAAGATATGAGCGGATCATTTACAAAAGAAGATATATTGAAAAAATTGACTTCTATTCTTACTGAAGATTTTGAAGTGGAAGAGTCACTCATCGTGCCTGAAGCAAGGCTTTTTGAAGATCTTGATCTTGACAGTATAGATGCGGTAGATCTGGCTGTCAGAGTGCAGCAGTTCACGCAAAAGAAAATTCCGCCCGAAAATTTTAAACACATCAAAACTGTTGATGATGTTGTTAACGCTATTCAAGAATTATTATGAAAATGATTTTCCCGATATTGTTTACATTTTTTATAATCGGGCTTTTCCATTTTACAAACCTGATTGCTTTGAAATTCTATCCCGCAGCAATTAATCTTGCGATTTTTATTTTGTTCTTTTCTTCAACATTCACTGATGAAACTATTATTCAAAAGTTCGCAAAAATTATGGAAGGCAAGGAACTTCCCGATATAGTTAAATGTTACACAAGAAAACTTACTTATGTTTGGTGTGTTTTTTTATTGTTTAACTTTTTGATTTCTTCTGCTACAATATTTATGAGTTCAAAAGTCTGGACTATTTACAACGGATGTATCTCGTACCTTTTGACAGGGTTTCTATTCGCTGTTGAGTATGTAATTAGAATTCGTTTTAAGAGAAAGCATAATGTTTAATTCCGGTGATGAAAAAATTGTTATAAAAAATAAGGAAGGTATTTTTTCTCAAAAAGACCTTAAACTTTTACTTCTGCCGCGAATAAAATTTTTGAAATCTCTTAGACAAAACAAATTACTTCTCACTTGTGATGACAATTTTGCGTTTATTCTGAATTTTTTTGCCGGAATCCTTGCGGGAAAAGAATTGTTTCTGCTTTCAGATAGTACAAAAATCAAAACTTTCGGAAATGATTTTATTAAAGAAGTGGCGGACGACAAGAATACAGCTTACGAAGCCATTGATTTTACAAAATTTGACACGGAAAATATATTTATAAATTTTTATACTTCAGGCTCGACCGGAGAACCTAAATGCGTAAGGAAATCACTTGAAAATGTTATTTCAGAAGCACAGGTTTTGGCGGAATTATTTCCGGCAGATAAAGAGTCAGTATTTGTCACAACATTAAAGCTTACACATATGTTCGGTTTCGTGTTTGCATTTATTTTTCCGTTTTATTCGGGTTATGTAATCGACACAGATACGGTTAAATTTCCGGAACAAATAAAGGGCGGGAAATATGTTTTTGTTTCCTCACCATCTTTTTTGGACAGAATGGCTAAATATGATGACAACCCTTATCCGCCTGAATATATTTATTCCGCGGGGGACAAACTTAAATACGAAACATTCAAATATTTTGCTGAAAAATCAATAGTAGTCGATATTTACGGCAGCACAGAGAGCGGAACCATAGGATATCGAACGGAATTTAACGACGATTATTTCACACTTTTTGGAGATTCCAAAATCCGGACTGACGAAAGCAATACTCCAATTTTACAATCTTCCTACTTTTATGAAGATAAATTGAATTTAAATGATTATATAGAAAAAAATGGAAACAAATTTAAGGTTCTGGGGCGCTCTGACAGAATCCTAAAAATTCAGGAAAAAAGAATCTCGGCAATAGAACTGGAAAACTTTCTGAACAAACACCCTCAGATTGCGGATTCTTATTGTCTGAAAATTGGTGAAAAAGTTGCAGCAGTAATAGTTCTTACAGAAGAAGGCAAAGAAAAAATTCTTCAAGACGGAACCGTTGAGATGATTAAGGAATTAAAATCTCATATGAAAAATTTTTCTTCAATAGTTCCGCAGAGATGGAGGTTTCTGTCTGAAATTCCTAAAACACAGGCAGGCAAAACCGACAGGGCAAAGATTGAGGCAATATTCAACCGCAACATTTCTGCCCCGCTAATCTTTGACAAAAAAATTACCGGAGATTCCGCTGAAATCAAAATAGCATTTCCCGGACACAGCAACTTTTTTAACGGGCATTTTCCGGATGTGCCTGTTTTGCCGGGAGTTGTTCAGCTTCTTTTTGCACACTATCTTGCCCAGGATATCTTTGATATAAAACTAAATGATAAAAAAATAAAAAAGATAAAATTTTCAAGAGTAATAAAACCTGATAGAAAAATCCTTCTTAAATTCAAAAACAATGAAAAATCACTTGATTTTACCTTTACTGATGGAGAAAAGCCGTTTTCGTCAGGCACTTTTCTCAAATAACCGGAGAAATCTAACAAGAATAATCCTTCCGTCTAAATTTTATTTTTAAAAGATTTTGGGTTATAATCTTTATGAAGAGGATAGTGTATGAGTCTGGCAGAATTTGAAACAATAATAGAAGTTCCGTTTTACGACCTTGACCCGATGAATGTTGTCTGGCACGGGAATTACGTCAAATACACAGAAATTGCACGATGCGCACTTCTTGAGAAAATCGGGTACAGCTATGATGAAATGCGCGTTGACGGGATTATGTATCCGGTTGCCAAGATGGAAATGAAATTCATAAAATCTGCAGTTTTCGGTCAAAAACTCTGCGTTAAAACAATCGTAGAAGAACTTGAGCCGGGGTTAAATATAAAATACATAATCAAAGATGCCGGAACAGGCGAAACTCTTTTCAAAGCCAAAACAATGCAGATTTGTGTTGAATTTTCAACAGGAAAAAGCATTTACGAAGCACCTGAAAAATTAAAAAAAGGATTAGAATGCTTAAAAAATTCTTAGCAGTTATATTTTTAACACTTTTTGTTGTACCGGAGGTTTCAGCGGGCAATGTTTTTGACTATCCTGCAAATGCTGCCGACGTTGCAGAAAAACTGCCGCAGCTGCACAGTGTTGTCTGCAAGTTTACACAGGAAAAAACTCTCAAAAATAAAACCCTCAAATCCGGCGGAAATTTTGAATTCATAAAAGACAAAGGGGTAATTTTTGAGACACTTTATCCGGTAAAAACAACATCTTCATATACATCTTCACAGAACAAACAAATCAGCGATATTATAAAAGGAATTGCAAACAAAGATTATTCTTTTATAAACAAAAATTTTAATCTGTTTTATATATCGGAAAACCTGAACTGGACTTTAGCGCTTACACCTAAAAAGAAGTCACCGGCTTACGGCCAGCTTGAGAGCATTATTATCTACGGAAAAGATGATATAAACAGCTTAAAAATTAACACAACAAACGGAATGAATACTTCAATTAACTTTTCTTGCGGAATATGAAAAAGATAAATATACTCAGAATATTATTTGTAATTTTCCTTGGATTAATAGTTTTTCTGACTTTAACAAATCCCGGAAAAACAGAAACCAACCTTTTAAAAGCATTTTTTTCAAACGGTGCAGAGGATGAACTGCTCGTAAATTTAAGCGGGAAATATTCCTCAAACATAAATGTAATTTTTGAAAGCGAAAACATTGAATTACTTGAAAAAACAAAAGAAGATTTTGAAAAAAATATTAATACCTCCAGTTTTAAAATAGAGCAGACGGATTTTCAAAAAACGCTGAATTTTTATAAAAAATACAAAAATAATTTGCTGTCATACGATGATTACAATCTTCTGAAATCGGGAGAATATGATAAAATAACAGAAAACGCTGTAAACAGCCTCTACAATCCGTTCGGATTTTCATTTTTACCGGTAGAAGAAGATCCTTTTATGCTATTTACAGACTTCATCGTGAGTCTTGGCGGAAATGCAGGCGGCACAAATTCTATCGGCGGGAAATATTATGAAATCACAAACCTCAAAGCAGATGACCACCTTGCACTTTCGCCGTCACTTATGAACAAAGAAGTTAAAAATTTGATTGAACTTCAGAAGTATTATACAAACAGAGAATTGAATGTTTATCTGACAGGTACACCCGTTCATACATATTATGCAAGCCAGAGCTCTATGAATGAGATTAACTGGATTTGTGTAATATCCACAATATTTGTCGCCGGTCTGGTATTATGGTATTTCAGATCATTAAAAATTCTTCTGCCTATTTTGACAAGCCTTGCGGCCGGAATGGGTATCGGATACTGTACAACATCGCTTATATTCAAATCTATCCACATTTTGACTTTTGTCTTTTCAACCACATTAATCGGAATTTGTGTAGATTATTCACTTCATTATCTTATGGAATCCGATATTAAAAAAGTAATTAAAAGTCTTACTGTCAGCATGCTGTCAACTGTTTGCGCACTTTTAATGCTTGCGCTGTCAGGAATTGAATTATTAAAACAAATTGCTATATTTACATCTGCGGGTTTGATAACGGTTTATCTGATAGTTGTTTTATTTTACGAACTTCTTCCGCCCCAAGCTTCAAAACAGATTTTTCATTTCAAAATCAGCAAAAAGATTTTGATTGTAATTTTCCTTGTGATTGCGGCAGGAATGCTTAAATTGAACTTCAGTGACGATATAAGAGATATGTACAGACCTTCTAAAGATATGATGAGGGCAGAAAAATTGTATCAGGATATTACAGGCCGGAACTCCAATACTTCGTTTGTTGTGGTTGAAGGCAATAATCTTGAAAATATTCTTGAAAAAGAAGAACAAACCGCGCAAAAACTAAAAGAACATAATATTTCGTACTATTCAATGAGCAGATTTATTCCGTCAGAAAAACGCCAGAGTGAAAATTCGGCTTTAATCAAAAATCTTTATGACAAAAAACTTCCGGCATTTTCAGAGCTTTTGACAAAAGAAGAACAGGTAAATCTAAAAATTTTCCCAAAAACATTCGCCCCGCAGGAAGGACTTGAAAATATTCACGGGCTGGATGAATTTTTAATTGATGAAAATCATTCAATTATGATAGTATATGATTTTCAAACACCGGAAATTTTAGAAGGAGGGATAAAATACATAAATCTGCCTTCAGACATTTCAGCCGGCATAAAACAGGTAAGAATAGTTTGTCTTGAAATTTTGATACCGATATTTGTAATTTTGTACGTTATATTAGGGATTATTTTCTCATTCAGGAATGCTCACAAAATCATAATACCATCGGTTCTGGCAAGCGCGTTTGCAATTTCTTCCGTAAGTCTTTTTGGTGATGTGAATTTGTTTCATATCCTTGCAATCTTTTTAATTACAGGATTTGGTCTGGATTATTCTGTTTTCAGATTCAACGGGTCAAAGAACTCCAATGATGCAGTATTTATTTCGTGCATAACAACCGTATTTTCATTCGGTCTGCTGGCATTAACAAGCTTTAAACTCATAAGTTCGTTAGGATTTGTGCTTGCTCTCGGGCTTTTGAGTTCATATATCCTGAGCATTGTCCTGATATCAAAAGACTGACTGCTTGCAACGCTCAAAATAAATTCAGGCAGAAGTTTCATTGTAAGCGCAGATTCAGGCTTAGATTGAAGTTTAATTTCGGCCTCATAGTTTGTCCAGAATCTGTAAAAAGTTTCGGCATCTGAGGCTGCAGGCGAAAGTTCGTAATAACTAAATAATTTAGCATAATCTCTTTTCCGCATAAATTCAACATCCGCCCCGACCGGAAACCTGTCAAACGCAACAAGAATAATATTTTTGCTGTGCGAAATGCTGAAGTTCAAATCACTGTCCGAAAAATATGGTTTTTTATCTCTTATTTCAATTTTTGTACATTTTATTTTGTAAAAATTTTGTGCGGCATAATTTACAACAAACCGTCCTAAAGCATACTCCCTCTGACGTTTCGGAGAATTAAAAGCCATGTCTATCTGAGTGGTTATTCCATCAAGTTCGCTTTCAGAAAAATTTTTCATGTCTAAATAGAATATATCCATGCTAAAATATTACCATGGTTATGGAAGAAGACGCAAAAATTACATACAGAAGAAATCGTAAAAAAAGAAGTTCAAAAGTGACGGCGCTGTCTGATGCCCAGAAAATTGCCTTTGCCCCGTTCACTTTTCAGGCGGTAGCGTCAATGCTGGACTTCGGAATTCTTGAATATCTTGACAAAAATTCAGCAACAGTTGAAGAATTGATAAAAGAATGCCATATTACAAAATATACAGCCATTACTCTTTTGCAGGCGGGATTTTATGCAGGAATCGTAGAAAAAACAGAGGATGATGAAAAATATTCTCTAACCCCGCTTGGCGAATGTTTTTTGCATGATGAAATGACAATTTATAATTTCAATTTTATGCGCGATGTCTGCTATCTCGGTGCGAATGAAATGACGCAATCATTCAAAAATGGAAAACCCGAAGGATTGAAGAAATATTTTGTAGATGATGATACGATTTATCCTCATGTTCCGAATTTGCCAGAAAAAGCCAGAAAATCATGGTATGACTTTGATTATTTCTACTCGGATAACTGTTTTGAAGAAGTTGTGGAGATTATTTTCAAGCATAACCCGTCGGAAATCTTTGACATCGGCGGAAACGCAGGCAAATTTGAAAAAATTTCACTTAAACTCCATCCTGAATGCCCCGTTAATATTATAGATCTGCCCGTAAACAAAGAAATGGCTGAAAAAAATGTTAATTCTGACAAATTCAAATTTTACGGGATGGATGTTCTTTCAGATAGAGATTTTCCGCCAATGTCTGGTGCCGTATTTATGAGCCAGTTTCTGGATTGTTTTTCGGAAGAACAGGTTGTAAAAATTTTGACAAAAATAAAAAAATCCGCCTCTAAAGGTACTAAAATTTACATACTTGAGCCGGTAATCGACAATCAGGAGTTTGGCGGTGCAGCATTTGCGATTTCCCATATTTCACTATATTTTACCTGCATGGCTAACGGTAAAAGCAAAATGTACACAGAAAAAGAACTTTCAACAATGGTCAAAAATGCCGGCATTAAAATCGACGTAATTCACAAAAATGTCGGCAGACATTGTTACACACTTCTGGAGCTTAGTGTTTGATGAAAAAATGGTACCAGATAAAAGAACAGGCAGCAGGCGAAAAACGTTTGTGGTTTTCCTGGTATGTTTACAGAATTTTTGGCAAAAAAGCTTTGTATTTAATAGCTTTTGTTGTGACGTTTTTCACATTTATTTTTGCAAAAGAAATCAGAGGATATTCAAAGAAATATCTGACAATAATTTCACCTCTATGCGGAATAAAACCTTCTATTATCAACCAATTCCGGCACCTTTTGTCGTATGCTTTTGTGCTTGCGGATAAAGTGGAAATTTTTGCAAACAAATTTGACAAATCAAAAATAAAATTTGCCTCGGAAGGCGAAAGAGAACTTTTTTATGAAGATTTCTATAAGAAAAAAGGGATGTTTTGTATATGTTCTCATGTCGGCAATACCGAGGTTATGCGCAGTTTTTTTATGAACAGCGGTTTCTGGCCGGAATTCAGAGTTAATATTTTCCTGAGCCGGACTCAGAGTCAGGTGTTTAATAGTTTTATCAGCAAAATTGCAAAAAAACTTCCGATAAATTATTTTTATATAGAAGAAATCGGGGTAAATACATCAATTAAACTTAAGGAAAGTCTTGATAACGGCAGTGTTGCATTTATTGCAGGTGACAGGATAGGCGAAAACCTGAATGCAAAGACTTTTGAAGCAGAACTTTTCGGACATAAAGTTGACTTTCCGGTTGGAAGTTTCAAAATAGCGCAATTGATGGAAGTGCCGGTATACTTTGTCATTGCCCTAAAAACAAAAGGCGATACCTACACCATACATCTTCAAAAACACAATTTCACATCTCTTGAGGATATGGAACAATCTTATGTAAAATTTCTGGAAAGAATAACCCTTAAAACTCCTCTGCAATTCTATCATTTTTACGATTTGTTTAAAGATTAACATTTAAAAAGCCCTCTTTTTTTGAGAGGGCTTTCTAAATAACTTTATTTTCTGCCGACTTTAATCACGGTTTTCTTCAACTCCGGAACCGGGCCATTTAGAGTTTTCTTAGGGGATTTTCCGAGCATAAATCTCAGGCCTAACTGCAAGCCGACACCGTTTCTGCCGCCATTTGTGAAATAAGTCTGGAAGAATCCGGTGAATCTTTCACCCCAGGATTTTCTGACACCTACACCATATTTTACAAACGGTTTTACGCTCAATTCCGGAAGTGAAACATAGTTTGCCTGGAACTGGGTTTTGTCCATAATATTCCAAACCATACTTACACTTGCATAAGGCTGCCAACCGTTTTTGAGGTTGCCTATAAGTTTAATACCCGGCTCAATTTGTATTGCATGCAGCGGATCAGATTCTATTCCGACACCTTGAGCATCCCTGTAGTTGAATGTATTTACATAAGAATATGAAATCAGGAAGTTCGGCTGGATAATGAATTTACCTTTGGCAAGTTCCCAGTTGTAACCGGATTTTGAAGCAACGCCGCTCATCAGAAGGGTAAAGTTGTCCTGACCGAACATAGTGCTTGCTTCACCGCTGTTGGCACCGACGTTTGCAGTCAATCCGGTAAAGAAATTACCTTTATAAGCCATACCGATAGCACCTAAAGTACCGCCGTTCTGGTAAATTCCGACTCCGTCATAGGATTGATGAGAACCGTTGTATCCGCCGTAAACGCCCCAGATTCCATCCCATCCGTGGCCAAGGTCATACATTTCGGATTCTGCCCCGAAGAATGAACCATAAGCTACGTTTGAAACAGTCGGGCCGCCTTTAAGATCAACTTTTTCAAAAGTTGCATACGGCCTGAACCATCCGGCTTTATTTTCATACTGTGTAATCGTCGGATCAAATACAATATTAGAATCGTCTGAAGCTGCAGCGTATTTGTTTCTCATTTTCATTGCCTGACGCTGTTCCTGAGTCATCAGCATATACATATCCATATTACGGAAGGCTTCATCATAAGAATTCAACTGGGTTAAATATCCGCCGAGCTGTGCCGCAACTGCACCGGCAAACACACCAGGATTGTATGAGTCATAACCTCCGCCGCCGACTCTGTTGAAGTTCAGCAATGCTGTTTCAGGGTCATATTTCGCACTGTATTTGTATATAGGAGAATAAACAATTTCGCCTCCTGTGTATTGAATTGCACCTGCCAGAGCTGTGCTGACAGTATCATTCATTCCAGAACCAAGAGGGGATATGCTGAATGCCATATCTTTTGTCGGGGTTGAAAGAAGAATATTTGAAATATTGATACTGTGGCCGCCATTGTTTGTAAATGAGTTTGCGGTAATTGTATCAAGTTCTTTGTCTGCAAAACTTCCGTCAAGCATCAAATTCAAATCAGAATTCAGAATGAGATTTCCGAGATTTGTATTTTGAA
>CALUYV010000059.1 GCA_944325095.1 Candidatus Gastranaerophilales bacterium
GGAATTTCATTTTTAGCGATTTCCGACTAAAAAAATCAAGATATATTTGAAACACACCCCTATTAGTTCAAAAAAATTAAATTCCTGCAATGTCTGTCAAACCATATTAACAATACCCCGAAAGAAATGACATTTCCAAAAGTTACTTACAAAAAAGAAACAGATACCTTTGAATTAAATACATTCGTAAAGAGTCACAAGGATTGATTACATCCTACCCCTCAAACCACGCCAAATGCCGATTGCCCAAAATAATCACACCAGTTGAGCTACTCACGCTACTCAAACAAATACACTTTTTTTATTGTTGAAAAAGAGGTTTATTAATACGCAATATTCTGCATAAAAAAACGAGGGCTAAAACCCTCGTTATTATCTTTCAAATGGTGCCGCAACTCGGAATTGAACCAAGGACACAGGGATTTTCAGTCCCTTGCTCTACCAACTGAGCTATTGCGGCAGGCTTTTGCATTTTGAAAATCATGCAAGCCACTTACTCATTATATTTGCTCAACTTTCAAAGTCAAGAAATTTATTTCCTGCTTATATCAAACAATTTAGGAACTACTCAAACAAACAGCCGGACAAACTACAATTACTGCTGGCCGGTCAGGTAAAGAGTAACATTTCTGCCTTCCAATTGAGGTTTCTTTTCAACCTGAACATTATCTGCCGCCAGATCGGCAATAAACCTGTTCGCAAGGTCAAATGCAAGATTTGAATGCTGCATTTCCCGTCCTCTGAGCATTACAACAATTTTTACCTTATTTCCCTGTGCTATAAACTTTCTAACACTTTTTAAGCGGACTTCATAATCGTGAACATCAATTTTATAACGGACTTTCACTTCTTTAACTTCGACTACGCGTTGTTTTTTCTTTGCTTCTTTTGCCTTTTTGGCAAGTTCATATTTATATTTCCCGAAATCAAGGATTTTAGCGACCGGAGGAGCCTGATTCGGGCTGATTAAAACTAAATCCAGACCTGCTTCATCCGCCATTTCCAATGCTTTAGATGTTGGAACTATCCCGTGGTTAACACCCTCATTATCTATCAATCTAACTTCTTTTGAACGAATTTTTTCGTTCATAATAGTTTTATCCTTGTCCTTATTAAATTTTGTATCAGTTGCTATGGTTTTATCTCCTTTACTTACAATATTACCCTCTAATATTATCATAAACTTTTATAATGTATAATTATATTTCAGAGAATTATTAAGTTTTGTAAAGCGAAATATCCCCGTGGTTATGCGATTATTGTAAATATCTATAGGATATATAATATATATACTAAAGTTTTTATCAGACTCTGCCGATAATAAACTTGTTAAGATTAAGGAACATTTACCAGAGATAGAATTAAAAGAGGAGTATTTAAGATGGACAACACACAAAATTTAGCAGCAGCAACAATGGAACAAAAAACAGAAGACCTTATCTCCATTCCGCTGCAGAAATTATTTGACGAATGCATGAGTTACATTTCTGTCAGTGATTTCATTATTCAATAATCTTAGCTAAATTGAACGGGTGAGTTAATAACTTACCCGTTTTTTTGATACAGAAGTTAACAATTGCCCCGTTGTTGTATATACAGATTACGAATATTGTAATAAAATAGTTTCAAAAGGGAGAACTTATGAACAAAACACTTAAAAACCTTGCGAAACTATATCTCTTATTGTGTTTGTTAAACGGTGCAGCCTATGCCGATTTCAAAGAACATTATGATCTCGGGCAGACTTATATGTCACAGTACAGATATTCCGGCGCAATAGAGGAATTTAAAAGTGCTTTAAGAATTAATTACCTTGACAATTCCGCACGAATCGGCTTGATAAATGCCCACCTTGCAAGAGGTACGGAATATGCAAATAAAGATAAAGATTGGCTTAAAGCAGCGGATGATTTCAGAAGTGCCTTGTTCTATCTTCTCTATTACCCGAACGAAGGCGCAGTACAAAATTCTGCAACAGCAATAGGAAAAGTTCAAAACAATCTGAACAATTGCCTGAATTTTGTAAAATTTGATACTTCTGCGCAAAACCGCTATAACACAGCCAAAAGACTCCGTGCAGAAGGCAATTTTTCTGCTGCGGGATATGAATTTACGCAGGCACTGGGGCGAAAAGATTTGCAGGCAAAAAGTTTTGAGCAGATTGGAGAAATAATGAAAATTCTCGGCAACGAAATAAAAGCCGGAGAATACTACAAAAAAGCCCTTGCCGTTGACCCGACAAATCTTGATTTACGGCTTGCTTATGCCAAAATTCTTGACAATCAGGATGCGGCAGAAGACGCTATGAAAGAATATGCCTATGTTTTACAGCATGTAAATTCTGATAACAGAGAGATTTTATACACACTTGAACGAATATTCAAAAAGAAACTGGCTGCTTCCCCGAACAGCGGAGATTTGAATGCCAATATGGGCGCAATCCTCCAGAAAGAAAACAGGCTGGATGAAGCCCTTGCATATTACAAACAGGCAGAGTCACTTGATCCTTCAAACACAAATACAAGAATTAACACAGGAACACTGTACCAGCAAAAGGGCGATTACAGAACCGCTATCAAAGCATACGAATCGGTTTTAATTTTATACCCGAATGATGTTAATGCAAATTTATATCGTGCACAATGTTATGACAAACTCGGAGATAACAAAGTTGCACAGGAAGGCTACAGAAAAGTTCTTGAACTTGATCCGGACAACGAATATATAAAAGGACAGTTAGTTGAAAATGCCAAAAAGACAATGACAGCCGCTGCCTTTATTGAATATGTAAACAAAAATATGACAGGAATGGATCCTGCAGGAATTATATATGATTATGCAATTGAACTGCACAAAAACGGAAAAATTGATGATTCCATAACTATGTATAACGAGGCAATCAGAAAAAATCCGAAAAACTCTGAAATATATGTAAACAAAGCACTTGCTCAAGCTCAGGGAAACAATTACGATGAAGCAATAAACACCCTTCAAAGTGCCGCTTTGACTTTCCCGAAAGATGCCAATATTGCCTCTACACTGAAAAATGTCAATGCAATGAAAATAAATCAACAACTGGATAAGGCTGCCGCAGCATACAAAGCAAAAGATTACAAAACCGCTATCAGTTATTATTTACTTATTCAGCCGGCAACCGTTGACACTATGCTCGGTGTTGCAACTTCATATCAGGAACTCGGCGACAAAGAAAACGCAATCGAATATTACAAAAAAGCACTTGCTCTGAAACCTGTAAGTTCAGACATTGCATATTATATTGCATGCCTGTACGGGGAAGACGAAAAATATGAAGATGCAAAATTCTATCTCGAAAAAGCAATCACTTTTGACAAAAACAATACCCAGGCAATAGAATACCTGAAATCAATCGAAGAAACAGAGGCATCAAACAGATTAAATCAGGCTATCGCATTGTATGATGAACAAAAATATGACGAAAGCCTTGCAAAATTCAACGAAATACTTGCAAAAGATACAAAAAATGCCTATGCATACTACTACAGAGGCATGATATACGATGCAAAAGAACTCAGAAAAGAAGCTATCAGCGATTTATCCAAAGCGTTACAACTAAATCAGGAATTTCAAATCTGCAATTATATGATTGCATCTGACTATGATTCTTTAAACGATTATAAAAATGCATACAAATATTATCTTGCATACGCAAACTCAAATGCTGAAGACGACCAGTACAAAGAATATGCAAGAACACGGCTGGAAGAATTAAAGGAATATGCAGCAAAATAAAATACAGCAGTTCATAAACAGCAAAGTTTCACTTGCTCCAATGGCAGGTATAACGGATTATGTACTCAGATCCATAGTCCGGAAATATGCCCCGAACGCACTGTTAACCACAGAAATGATAAGTTCGGAATTTCTTGCTCAAAATGTTCAAACTGAAATAACAAAACTGGATGAAAACCACCATCCGATTTCATATCAGATATGCGGGCATAAACCGCATCTGATGAAATCCGCTGCCGAATATTTATCACAATTTGCAGATATTATTGATATTAATATGGGCTGTCCTGTCAACAAAGTAGTAAAAGGACAGGACGGGGCAGCCTTGATGAGAAACCCGAAACTTGCAGCAGAACTTGTAAAAGCGGTAAAAGACGGAACCGATAAACCTGTAAGTGTAAAATTCCGGCTTGGCTACACCTTTGATGAATTAAATTATATTGAATTCGGACAGCAAATGCAAAAAGCAGGAGCGGATTTTATAACCATCCATGCCAGAACCCGCTCACAGTTCTACTCGGGAGAAGCGGACTGGGGGAAAATTAAAGAATTAAAACAAAATGTAGATATACCTGTTTTTGCAAACGGAGATATTACATCTGTTGAAACAGCCGTACAATGTATGACAGAAAGCGGCGCTGACGGAGTTGCTATAGGCAGAGGAGTGCTTGGAGATCCGACACTCATAGGAAGAATCGAAAAATATTTTGCAACAGGTAAAATTATCCCGCCGCCTTCACTTGATGAAAAATTAGATATAATGAAATACCATCTTGATGAAGAAATCAAACTGCGCGGAGAAAACCTCGGGATAAAATTTTTCAGAAAATTTTATCCTTATTACATCTTGGGAATACGCAATGCTGCAAAAATAAGGGCAATACTGGTTGTTGAAGAAGATTATAACAAAATACTTACCTGCATTGACTATATAAGAAAAGAAAATCCCTCGCCGGTAAAACAGTAATATAATTTTTGTTATACTGATAAAAATTTTCTCATTATCTTTCTCTAATTTAACAACATAACAACAAACTAACTTGCAAAATTTTAATCCTTATACAGATATGGGATTTCCATAAACCGTTCATAAACTAATTTAAATATTTCTTTATTCTGTTTAATAGTTTTCAAACGGGACAACATATCATCATATGCAGTATTAACATCAAAATCATCATCTGTCACATACAAAACATGAGGACTTATTTTAAAAACATCAATTATTTTTTGAAGAGTCTGTGTTTTTGGATAACTTTTACCACACTCAAGTTTACTCAACGCAGGAATTCCAATATCTATTAATTCTGCAAATTTTTCTTGAGACAAATTTCTCTTTTCACGCTCTCTTCTTAAATTTTTACCAAAAATTTCTTTTATATCATAAGACATGATTTAATTCTATATTTTAATTCTTAATAATATAATTGCCTAATACGCATATATATGTTAGCCTTTTAGGAAACAGGGGAAGAATTATGAAAAAACTTATATGTATAGATTTTGACGGGGTGTTAAACAACTACAGCGGACAATATGATGAACACAATTTACCGCAAATTAAAGAAGGAGCGGAAAATTTTCTGGATAAATTGTCTGAGGACTTCAGAATTGAAATATTTACCGTAAGAAACATTGAAACCGTCACGCAATGGCTTATCAAAAATAATCTGATGAAATACATTGAAAATGTTACCAATATCAAAAACAAATTTGCCAGTGTTTTTCTGGATGACAGGGCACTGAATTTTGACAGAGATTTTGACAAAGCATACCGGAATATTACCACCTTTAAACCCTATTGGAAAAATATCTAACCCGACTGCTGCCGTCACTTGCCAAAATTCAAACAAAATCAGCAAACATCTTCAAAAATTCCTTTTTCTTCCATACCTTGATATCTGCAAAAAAATTGTTATAATAACTGTTATGAGAGTTTTAATAATCATATTAACTTTGATATCAGCAATTACACTTATCCCGGCAAGCCGTGCCGAAGGGCCTATAGAAAAGGTGCAGTTAGAAATGAAAGGATATGATGAGATTATTCTTCCTGCCGGCTCTTTTATACCTGTATTATCAACACAGGAAATTTCCACAGAAACCTGTCCTGAAGGCTACAAGGTAAAATTCATATCAACCAGCGATTTATTTATGTATGAAACAAATATTATCCCGAGAGAAACCGTATTTTACGGATACATAGAAAAAATAAACGAACCGGTTGTAGGTACAAATGCCGCAATGAAAATAAAAATAACAAAACTTATCATGCCTGACGGTTTTGAAATTCCTATACAGGGATACATCTACTCTTCAAATAACAACATTATCGGAGGAGGGCTGACACCTCCGGCAGAGTGGGTAAAAATGCCGCATTATCAGGCAAAATTTCAGGGAATCGCCTGGAATCACAGAGCCGCAACTCTTCAAATGCGCCCCGGCGGCAAAAGAAGCATGGGAGTTCATACCAAAATACCGGCAGGCGACCAGCAGATTATTATTTTAACCGCCAGCACCCCAATTACCCATACAATTACCGAATAAACCCGCCATACAAGTTTTTGAGCCAAATAAATTGACAAAAAATTTTTAATTAAGTAAAATAGTAACAGATGTATTAGGGAGACTTTGTATATGCAAAAAGCGATTCTATTTTTGACAATAATTCTAATGGGCAGTGTTGTATATGCGCAGCCTAATTACAGTTATGAACCGCAAATCCCTGAAATTCCGTCTGCCAAAATGGAAGAAGATTACCAAATTAACGCTTCGACATTGCGGGGAAGCGTAATAACAGTTCCGGCAGGACAGACCTTCAAGGCTATATTTACAGCTCCCGTTAGTTCCGCAACAGCAGTGCGCGGTCAGGAAATTATAATGGTTCTGGGAAAAGATTACTATTATAACAATAACTTAATTGCACCGGCCGGAAGTTCTGTTAAGGGTTCTGTTATCGAAGTTTCCAGTGCAAAACATGGCAGTATCAACGGGAAACTGTCAATAAGATTTACTCAAATTACAACTCCGACCGGACAGGAAATACCTATCTCTGCGCTTATAAAAACCGAAGATTATACAGGTGTTCTTGTCGGCGGAACAAAACTTGATACAACAAAAGAATACACAAAAGATATTGCAATCGGAGCAGGCGCAGGAGCGATAACAGGGGTAGTAGTATCTCCGCTTGCAGGCGGGAGCATCGGAAAAGGAACTGCTCTTGCAACTGCGGTCGGTGCCGGAGGCGGGCTGGTAAAATCTATATGGGATAAGGGTTTAGATGTGTCAATACCTGCCAATGCTTCCATTGAGTTGATATTATTGCAGCCGATTACAGTCAACCCGTCTAGTATGGAGAATTAGTAAGATAGGCAATAATATTATTGCTGATTTGAAAATAGAATATAAACAAATAAGAGAAGATATTTGTTGTTAGGGAATAAAATGTCAATATTAAATAAATTTACGGAAAATTTGAATAGAGAGTTTAACACAAAAAGCCTCAAAACACCTGAATTTAGAATGCCGGCAGTGACCAGGGATCATAAAGATTCTATTTCAATGAAAATGGCTATTCTGATAGCCTTTATACTGCATCCGGTATTTATAACAGTTTTATGGCTTGTAATTACCATACTTGCCTTTTTCGGAATACATTTAACTCTAATTGAAAAACCGAAACCGCATGTCAATGATATTGAGTTTGTTCTGGTTGATAAAGAGGATACTCCAAAGAATAAAAACACTCCTTATCGTGCAGACCGCAATTCCAGAACGGGCGGAATTAACGATCCTACAAAACCGGTATCAATGCCATCTTCTGCCGCATCAAAACCTTCTACAGGCGGAAGTCCGGCACCAAAACAACCGGTACAAAAACCGGCTCCGGCAAAGAAACCTTCAATACTGAATAAAATTACACAAAGTATAACTCAACAGCCAAAAACTCCGGTAAAAACCCAGCCGAAAACTACACCGCAAAAAAATGTAACACCGGCTCCGGAAGTTGAGAAGGCTGTACCAAAACCAAAGGCAGCAAAACCGGCTCCACCGACGGCAAGACCATCAATAAAACCGCCGTCAGCACCTAAGCCGACCCAAAGACCGACAAATACACCGTTCAAAGTACCTGTACCATCAGGCGGAACAAAAACAGGACAGTATTCAACGGGACCTATCGGCGGTTCGGGAACATCTCCAAAGGGCGGGTCATCCGGAAGCGGCAAATATGCGCCTAATCCGACATTTGCACCGGTAGGCAACGGCTCCGGCTCAAAAATCGCCTCAGGCTCCGGCGCAGGCAGAACAGGAGCAGGTTCAGGCGCAGGAGCAGGACGCTCAGGCTACGGAAGCGGTTCCGGTGCCGGAGGAGGAAATCCGGGAGGCGGAGGCGGACGACCTGGTATTGATGCTATCAGAGAACCTGATTTCGGGCCGTATATGAGAGAACTCCAGAGAAGAATTAAAATGAACTGGGAACCTCCAAAAGGCAATGAAAGTAAACGTGTTGTACTGCTGTTCAAGATAGCAAAAGACGGAAAACTGCTTTCCGTAAATGTATTCAAATCGTCAGGCCTGCAAAATGTCGATCAGGCAGCAATCAACGCAGTAAAAGTTGCAGCACCATTCAGAGCTCTGCCGCCTGAATACAGAGGCTCAAACATAGATATTCAGTTTACATTTGACTACAATGTCTATGGCGGCAAAGTAAGATAAAAAGTATTACAAACTAGGAAAATGAGGATAAAAAACTATGGAATTATTATTAGAATCAATTAAAATGGACTGGCCGGTACTGTTACCAATCTTTTTATGTTCAATTTTAGTATTGGGCGTAGTTATCAGCAAATGGTCTTTCTATCAGAAGAACCAACGTGATATCACTGTTTATATGAGAGAATTGAATAAATATTTATCAAAAAATGACTTATCCGGCGCACAAAACACTGCATTAAGATGCGGCGGCGTAATCGGAGATGTTATAGAAGAAGCTGTAAGAATCTTCACAGAACAAAGAAGAGGATTTTCAAGATCTTTTGATATCTCTGCAGCTCTTGCTACCCGTAAACTTGAAAGCCACCTCACAATACTTGGTACAATCGGCGGTGTCGCTCCATTCTTAGGTTTGTTCGGTACGGTTGTCAGAATTCTGTTAACCTTTAATATTCTTGCAGATTCAGGTAATCAGGCAGCAACAGTAGCTTCTGGTATCGGTTCTGCATTGATTGCAACAGCATTCGGTCTTGGAGTCGCTATTGTTGCGGTTATTTTCTACAACTCATTCCAATCTGTTGTAAAACACTATGAAGATGATTTCCAACTTATCAAATTGCTATTCTTGAGTTTTGTTGACAGCGAAAGCGAAGCAAAACCAAAATATTCATCTTCAAAGGTTAACTTATAAATCTAGGTAAACAAAAATGGCATTTACAAATAAGAAAAAACAAAATTTATTTACTGAAATCAACATAACACCGTTAACAGATATTTTTCTGGTACTGCTTATTATAATGATGGTGGTTGCACCGTCCTTCCAGTCGATGGATAATGCCGTAGATGTTCCGGAAGTAAACAACGGAATAAATATTGAAGAATCAAAAGTAACGGTAGCAATAACAAAAGACGGTGTAATGTATGTAAACGGAGAAAATACACCTCAAGGACAGTTAGTTGATAAATTACTGGCTGCAAAGGGCGATAATCAGTCACCTGAAGTTATTGTAAAAGCAGATAAGGCAGTAAAAAGTGCGCAAATAATGGATGTTATGAATGCCGCACAAAATGCCGATTACAAAAAACTGGTAGTTGCAGGTGAACCGTTAAATAAAAAAGCACAAAAAGAATTAAGCCAGAAACAGGGGAATCTTCCGGAGGATAACAGATAATGAGAGATACATTTAACGAAATTAATATAACACCGTTAACAGATATTTTTCTGGTACTGTTAATTATCATGATGGTAATAGCCCCGATGCTTGATAAACAGGGGATAAGCCTTACCGTTCCGGAAAATGTAGAACAATCGCAAATGGATGATAAACAGCCGCAGATTTTAACTGTGTATGTAACAAACAAAGATAAATATTTTATAAATAATGAAGAAATTGCACCGGATTCATTAAGTAAAATATTAACAGAAGAAGTAAAAAATTATCCGGACGGACTGATGATACAAGCAGACGGCACATCATCACACGGTGCTGTAGTAAAAGTAATGGACAGCGCAAGAGCAGCCGGAGTTAAGGCTATTTCTCTTGATCAAATGTAATATTTTCATAGTTTTAAAGACAAAAAGCCCGGTTATTCGGGCTTTTTGTCTTTATTTAATCTACATTACGCATTAAAAGTTTTGAAGGAACTGTCAACATTTTTAGATATTACTTTCTTTACGGATTCTAATTCCGTTGAT